>NZ_UNRE01000005.1:0-300000 GCF_900537085.1 Agarivorans sp. Alg241-V36
ACGGTTAGTGCAATGGCAAAAGCCAGCTTAACAGCTAGACAGGCTCGTCGAGCAGGTACGAAAGTAGGTCATAGTGATCCGGTGTTTCTGTATGGAAGGTCCATCGCTCAACGGTTAAAAGGTACTCCGGGGATARCAGGCTGATACCGCCCAAGAGTTCATATCGACGGCGGTGTTTGGCACCTCGATGTCGGCTCATCACATCCTGGGGCTGAAGTCGGTCCCAAGGGTATGGCTGTTCGCCATTTAAAGTGGTACGCGAGCTGGGTTTAGAACGTCGTGAGACAGTTCGGTCCCTATCTGCCGTGGGCGTTTGAGAATTGAGGGGAGCTGCTCCTAGTACGAGAGGACCGGAGTGGACGAACCGCTGGTGTTTGGGTTGTTATGCCAATAGCATTGCCCAGTAGCTACGTTCGGAACTGATAACCGCTGAAAGCATCTAAGCGGGAAGCAGGCCTCGAGATTAATTCTCACTAGGACTTTAAGTCCTCTGAAGGGCCGTTGGAGACTACAACGTTGATAGGCAAGGTGTGTAAGTGCTGTGAGGCATTGAGCTAACTTGTACTAATTACCCGTGAGGCTTAACCATACAACACCTAAAGGGTGTTGCTTATAGATACCTTATTTAGAAACCATGAATACTTGTTAGTACTCATGAGATATTTTCAGCTTTTTCGAATGTTAAAGACAACAGTTTTTGCCTGGTGGCAATAGCGTTGTGGACCCACCTGACTCCATGCCGAACTCAGAAGTGAAACGCAACTGCGCCGATGATAGTGTGGGGCTTCCCCATGTGAAAGTAGGTCACTGCCAGGCTCTCATACTAAGCCCTCGTCATATGACGAGGGCTTTTTTATTGCCTGCGGATTATCACCTCACTAACAAACCACTTTCGTCACTTATCCTTTATTCAACATCTATTCTCAACCCTCAATTAAGGCCTGCAGGTCTAGGCTCGATGGCTCTAATTCTCGCTTTCAAGCTTCTTTTCATACGATTCTGTTTGTTGTTTATTTTTCGCTATATAGAAATCACTAAGTGATCTGATTTTAGATTAATCATTTTTAGTATTGCTACAGGTAATGGAAGTAGATCTTTGTAGAGTGATGTTTTACTTAGATTTTTGGTGACAGAACTGAACTGCGCCGACTGAAATAGTCTGCTGGAGAGAGGCAAGGCTTGCCATAAAGCTTTTTATTAAAGGCAGTTTTTATCCGGTTTTGGGTAAATTGTGCCGACAAATCGACTAAAAAACAACTTTAGCCCGGGTTAAGACTTTTGTCGGCAGGCTTAAACTAAAATTTAGATATTTTTATATAAACATTATAAACAACTGGTTTTGTTTAATTTATTGGCATTTAATTTGCTTTATTGGCATGGCTCAGCCAAATGCGGCAAAAACGACGGATTGTTGTCGGTTGGGTAGAAATTTTGTCAGGTAGATTATCGTAAGGATATGTTTCTACTGACGTTAGTGGCATTTGCTTTGCTATTTGTTACCTAGGGCTTTCTTAGGTGGCTAATTACAATAAACGAGATAAAAAAGCTCGGGCCTAGGTTAAAGCAAGTGGAGAGAGAACGGTAAACGGAAACTAACGTAAGTAGGAATAGACCAATGATTACCAGAGTATTGATGCTGTGCAGCGTGTTGTTGCTATCAGCATGTTCGTCGATTGTAGATGGTGTGGAAGAAGTTGCGGATAACGTACAAGAACGTGAAGATCGCAATCAACGCCAAGTAACTGTGAGTACCGATAGCCGCTCACCAATCCCCGACGATCCTTTTTATGCGCCTATTGAGCCGAGTCCTGCGGCTGACCAAGTGATTGTGACTGGCTCTATGTTTAATGCCAATACCTCGCGTAGTCTGTATAGCTATACCCCGCCTTTCTCTCTTGGGGATACCATCACCGTTCTATTAGAAGAAGAAGCTACCGCGACTAAATCGGCTAGCTCAAACCTGGGTAAAGAGAATAGTTATAAACTCGAACCGATTACTGTGCCAGGTGGAAACCTAACCATTAACGGACAAGTTGTTGAGCTTGAAATGAAGCAAAAGCAAGATTTTGATGGCTCATCTGATGCCGACCAACGCCATAGGTTATCGGGCAGAATCACGGTCTCGGTGGTTGATATCCTGAACAACGGCAATTTGGTGGTACGTGGTGAAAAGTGGTTGGTTATCAACAATGGTAAAGAATACATGCGCTTTACCGGTATTGTGCGGCCATTAGATGTTGGCGAAGACAACTCAATTGGTTCTTTTCAGGTCGCTGATGCTCGCATCGAATTTAGCGGTACCGGTGATCACGCTGATGTACAAACACAGGGGTGGCTGTCGTCGTTCCTAGGTGGAAGTATGTGGCCACTATAGGACGCTAACGATGTCTAAGTTTTTTAGAATATGTACTTGTGTGGTGATGTTAGCGGGAAGTGTCTTACCAAGTTATGCCATTTGGTTAGAGGGTGAAGGCCAAGCTAAAATCATCGACGGTCAAGTTGACCAAGCTCGCCAGCAAGCAATTCAAGATGCCTTATTAACCCTTATGTATCGCGGTGGTGCCAGTGTTAAATCACTGCAAGTGGTAAAATCAGGGGTGCTGGAAACCGATGAGCTAACGGTGCGAACTAATGGTGAAGTGTATGACATGAAGCTGTTGGTTGAAACCATCATAGATGACCAAATGACGGTTAAAGTGGCGGCTGACATATTTCCTTTAAATACCTGTGAAAAAGACAGTTATGCCAAAACCTTGTTCGTTGGCCCCTTTCAATTGCAAAAGCGAGAACACGCCCAACTTGGTGGGGTTTATCGAACGCCCGAAGAGGTTTCCCAGCGTTTATTCCACCGCTTTAAATCAAAGAGCAAACGGGTTGATGCTCGGCACTTAATGACACGCCAAATTGCCTTTGATGGGCGCTATGCCAATGACATTGAGCCGCAGATGCTTAAAGTTGCGCGTAGCTTATCCCAGCAATACGACGTGCAATACATTTTGTTTGGCAAAATTAACGATATGTCGAGTTACAACGAAACTAGCACCAACCTGCTCGGTATCAGAAGCTCCGTTAAGTTGCGCAACTATCAAGTAAAGCTCTACGTTATTGACGGCATTAATGGCGAGACTATTCTGCGTAAAAGTTACGGCTCTAACCGCGAATGGCCTTTCGATGTGACGATGAAGCTGGACGTAACTGGCGAAACATTTTGGTCTTCAGAATATGGAAAATTGATTGATTCCTACATCGATCAATCGGTTAGTGACGTTGAAGACGCTTTGTACTGCCGCCAAAGTTTAGCAACGGTGGTGGGGCTTTATAACGGACAGGTGGTAATTAACATCGGTCAGACAAATGGGGTGCGTAAAGGCGACAAGTTTGAACTGGTTAGGCAGCAATATTTAATGCACTTAGATGGCGGGCTTCGTGGTCCGATATTTAACGCAGACCAAACCCAATTAAAGGTAGTGTCGGTTCAATCTGACCGCGCGGTATTAGCAACAGAGCGCTACTCCGATATGGCTAACATACAAATTCGCGACGTATTAGTGGCGGTGACTAATGATCCATTCGCTATCGATGAAAACACTCAATAATTAGCAGCAAAGGAGAAGAATATGACAACTTCTTATAGTAACACTCCACTTGCAACCAACAGCTTGGATTATAAACCCAACTTGATTGAAGTGAATAAGCAACAGCCCAGTGAAGTAAAATCGGAAAGTAGTTTTACTCAAAAACTACAAGATGCTTTAAGCCCAAATAGCGATAAGCAACCAAGTATTGAAACGCTGGCGACAAATGCTAGTACTGACGATAAATCCGAGGGTACGGTAGATGTAGGCATTATGGACGTTGCCCCCGCTGCAATGAACATAGGCATGGGCTTAGCCTCTGGCAACCCAGTGGCGGCAGGCCTAGCCGGTACCGATTTATTGCAAAGTGTATTGCGTGCCGATATTGAAAATCAATTTACTGAGTTAGGCCAAGGTATTGCTGCTGCGTTAGTCGCAGGCATGTCGGGAGATCCAAGTGCTACGCAGGTTCTGCCAACTGCAGCTGAACTTGCTGAACAAGCAGCTTTAGCCAGTGCAGATATTGTTGCTGAAGGAAGCCAACAAGTTGCCGCTGCAAGCCAAAATGGTAGTGCCGCAACCGGTGTTAGCCAAGAGGGCAAGAGTGTGCCAACTAAAGGGGCTATTCCTAAGGCAATCCTCGATGCCGAAAATGCCCCCAAAAATGATGAACTACTAAAGCAAAATAAGGCAACTACGTAAGATAGCTAAGTAACTTGAGCGCTTTGCTTAAGTTACTTGTTTCACCTCTACAATATCCAACAGACTTGGTAAAATTTTCACTTTCTTTACATAAGCCTAATATAATTGTGATTATATAATGCGTAGAATATATACAGCGCTAAAAAGTAGATGTAAGGGATTATATGAAGGCGATAGTCGCGGTATTACTTAGCACCATTTTGCTGGCTTGTGGCGGAGGCGGTTCGGGTGGGGAGGATGATAGCGCAAGATATACGGTAAGTGGCGTAGCTAATGTACTTACCAATACGGTGGTCGACAGCGACGTGAATGACCCCAATGCACTTTATGTCTCTAATAATTCTTATTCAAGGGCTCAAGTAATACCCCCTATCGCAGTGGTTAGCGGCTATTTAGCGAGCCATTTTACTGGTGTTAGCGGTGATAGATTCGCAAACCTAAATGACTCTGAAGATATATATCGTGTCAATTTGGAGTCTGGGCAGACTTTATTTTTAGAAATCGCAGATTGGGCCGGAATTCAATCCGACAACGATTTCGACTTAGCGTTGATTAAAGTTGATACGGAAGAAGAAGTGATAAGTTCCGTTGGTGACCGCAAAACAGAGCTTATAACGGTTGAAGAAACTGGTAGTTACTATATAAAAGTTTATGCATATTCGGGGGGGACTCAAGTTAGGTCCAATGGTGCTTATACTTTACGCCTCATAGACCAAAACCAGCAGAATTTACCTGAGAGCTCTAATCTAAGTACCCAGCACGAATTTGTGATTGATGAAATAGTTATTCAACATAGTCAGCCACAATTCAGAGCCACCAGTGAATCTGATTACGGGCTATCCCCTATCGTGAACGGTCCAGGTATGAGTCTGTACCGTGTTGAAGAAAGTACTGCTGTAGCATTGGCGGCGAATCTTAATACATCTAAAACGGTAAACTCAAATTCAACAGCAGAGTATAAGGCTAAAAAGCAAACGTTACTCAAAATTAAAGAAATGAAGTATCGCTTAGGTAACGATGTAGTTACGCCAAACTACTTGTATCAAGCCAGTGCGCTTTCTAACGACCCATTTGTAGAACGACAATGGCACTATGAACAAATTGGGTTAAGCGCTGCTTGGCAAGCCATGCAGGGGCAATCGATTAGTGATGTAGTGGTAGCTGTGCTTGATACTGGGATATTCCAAAGTCATCCAGATTTGAATGCCCAGCTGACCAATGACGGCATGGATTTTATTTCTAGCACTGAGATCTCTTTAGATGGCGATGGAATTGACAGCGACCCGGAAGACCCAGGTGATAAAAGTAACCCCAATGGTAGTTCTTCCTGGCATGGAACTCACGTTGCGGGCACTGTTGCTGCTCAAACCAATAACTCAGTGGGTGTCGCGGGTGTAGCACCGGATGCCAAGATTATGAATTTGCGAGTATTAGGTTTTGGTGGTGGTACTACTTTTGATATTAGCCAAGCGGTGCTATACGCTGCTAGTTTAAGTAATTCGTCTGGTAGTTTACCAAATAGAGCCGCAGATATTATTAATATGAGCCTAGGCTCTAGTTTTAATGACTCAGTGTTTAATAGCGCAGTCCAAAGCGCTATTAACCAAGGAATTATTGTTGTTGCTGCTGCCGGTAACGAGAGTACATCAAAACCTACTTACCCTGCCGCTTTTGACAACGTGATTGGTGTCAGTGCTGTAGATGCACGAAAACAACTCACCAGTTACTCTAACTACGGCGACTATATTGATATAGCGGCACCTGGTGGTAATAGCAGCGTCGACTTAAATGGCGATGGTTATGGTGATGGTGTTTACAGCACCTATGTTAACGAAAATGGCAGTAGTTTAAGCGCCAGCTATCAAAATCTAAATGGCACCAGTATGGCTGCGCCTCATGTTGCAGGTGGCGTAGCATTGATGAAGCAGATTAACCCGCAGCTGAATACCGCAAGCTTTTTAGCCTTACTGGCAAACGGCAAGTTAAGTGATGACATTGGTAGCAGTGGTAGAGATTCTTCTTTTGGCTATGGCTTGTTTAACGCTGAAAAAGCAGTGCAAAGCCAGTTAGATGAGATTGACCCAGATCGCAGCTATTTGAGTTTAAACATTAGCCAAATCAGCTTAAGTGCATTGGAAAGTGAAGCAAGTTTTACCATTCAATCAATTGGTCCGAATGCGCTTACCGTTACTCGAGTAGAAGAACAAGCGGCTTGGTTAACAGTAGATTCTAGCGCGACTGATGGTAGCGGTTTAGGGGCCTATACTGTTGAGGTTAATCGCGATGGTTTAAGTGACGGTAACTACAGCGCTGATATTACTATTACTGGTTCAGACAGCTCGCAACATATTGTGGCGGTGTCTATGGTGGTGTCTACTCAACAGGCCAGTGATAACGGACTTGTCTATATATTGCTGTTAGACAGTGAAACCGGTGAACAGAAGTATATCCAGTCATCTTCAATGAGCAATGGCGTATTTAACTTCAACTTCTCTCAAGTTTCGACAGGAAGTTACCATTTGTACGTTACTACCGACCTTGATAACGACGATATTATTTGTGATGAAGGCGAATTGTGTGGAGCCTATCCGGTGCGAAATAACATTACTCCGGTAGAGGTAAGTGCCAACGTAAATGGTTTAAGTTTAAGTGTTGAACCTATTGTCACAGAAGACTTTAGTAACTTGGCTTTACCGCTTAGTTTCTCTAAAAAATAACATTTCTACATTTATCACCGCTAATATCCTAAAATCATTAGGGTATTGGCGGTGTAAATATAACTGCGATTCTTGTCATACAATTTAGATAATTGATAAGCTAGTTGTGAAATTTTGTTTCATAATATGGCTTTAACAAGGCTAACTTGCATAAAGTCAGATCCAGCTCAATTACTTGAAAACTAAAGCTTAGGCTAGTATTGGTTAACAACCTGCAGCAAGGCATAATGAATTTGAAAGCGCTGTCTTGAGCAAGTGTAGAATAAGTAGTTAGGGACCGAATTAAGGGGTATGAATGCTGGAGTTAGGTTGTTTACGTTTATCCCAAGATAAATTAGCGGCATTAATTGAGATTACACCTCAAGAGTCGCACGTAAGTGTAAGCGATGTGAAAGCCTTAATTCTGCGTTCAGACTTTGGCGATTACTTAGTGGATGAAGAAGCCATTGATGACGCGGTTGCCAAGTTTGCTGAATTGCGAGAATCACCAGATCTGATTGAACAATGGGGACAAACTTTTGTTAAGTTAGCCAACATTCGTAATGCCGAAGTGACCATCGATGTTGCCGAAGACAAAATGGTGGCGCGCGCTACCATTACTGCAGCTTATGGTGGTAATCCCATTTCACAAGGGGATTTAGTGAGTGCCATGCAAGAGGCTGGTGTGTTATTTGGTTTGCAAAAGCAACGTGCTTTGGCCCTGTTAACCGCTGCAAAACAAGCCAATCCCGGAGTGAAAATTAAAAAAGTTGTTGCACTTGGTCGTCAATCTGTCGACGGAGAAGACAGCCGCTTCGAGCGTTTTGTTGCAACCCCTAAAGAGCGTTTGCTTAAACCTAAAGAAACCGAAGATGGTCGAGTGGACATGCGCGACTTAGGTAATTTAGAGACAGTTGAGCCAGACGTAGAGCTAATGCGTCGACACCCGCATACTCACGGTCAGGCAGGTAAAAATGTTTGTGGCGAAGAGTTGCCTTTTAAGCAAGGGCACGAAATTCCTTTCACTGTAGGCGAAGGCACAAAAATTGCCGTTGATGATGCAAACTTATTGTTGGCTGATAGAACCGGCTTACCGCTCGAAATAGAAAATGGCATGAAAGTCGACGATGTCTTATCGATTAAGAGTGTCGACGTTAGCTATGGGCACGTTGATTTTGCCGGTAGTGTGCTAATTACCGGCAATGTTGGCGACGGCATGAAAGTAAAAGCTTCTGGTGATGTGCACATTAATGGCTTTGTTGAGTCGGCCAATATTACCGCCGGTGGAGATGTGGTTGTTGGCAAAGGGGTTATTGGCCATCGCTTGATGGAAGGTGACGAAAACTACTCGTGCACCATTAATGCGAAAGGCGAACTACACGCTACTTTTGTTCAGTACTCACATATTGATGCAGGTAAAGATGTCACCATTACCAGCCAATTGCTGCACAGTAAAATAGAATCCGACGGCAAAGTGACTGTAAGTGATGCCAGTGGTCTTCGTGGCACCTTGGTGGGCGGAACCATTGATGCTGGCGGAGAAATTACCGCTGTGGTACTTGGTGCAACTGCAGGTACTGCTACACAAATTACTATTTCGGGTGACTTTGACGATATTCAAGAAGAGCGTCGCAGCTTAAACAACATCAAGCACACCTTGCACGATAAGCTAAGTAAAGTGTTAGATGCTCAGATGAAATTGGGCTCAACCAAGCAAGAAGATCGCGAAGAGGGCATGGCTGACAAGCTTTCAGCAACTTTGCATCATACTCGCCAAGAGTTGGTGCAAATAGACTTTGCCTTGGACTACAACCAGCAGATGGAAGATCAGTTCTTTTCTAATGCAAGGCTTACGGTTAAGAAAGAGCTTCATCCCAATGTTCGCTTAGATATTGTTGGCCACAAGCTGTTTACCAATCGCGAATATGGCCCCACAGAAACTAAATACGAAGGCGGGAAAATTACCTTCACGCCTTTAACACCAGGAAAAAAATAGTTGCTCTTTTTCCTTTTAACGGCTTAAGTAAGGTTAATCCAACAAAAGGGAAATAGCATGAATTGGCAACATCAGCCTAGGCAATCTTTAGGCTTCTTTCCCACTCCTGTTCACTCATTAAGCAACCTGTCTGCGCATCTTGCCGGTCCGAAAATCTATATAAAACGCGATGACTTGAGCGGTCTAGCCTTGGGCGGCAACAAGGTGCGTAAGCTGGAGTATTTGTTGGGGGACGCGCTGCAGCAAAAAGCCGACTGCATCATTACCGCAGGCGCAGCTCAATCTAATCATTGCCGCCAAACGGCGGCTGCCGCGGCTAAGCTTAATTTACCTTGCTATCTGTTGTTGGGTGGCAGCGCACCAGAATTAGCTCAAGGCAATGTGCTGTTAGACAAGTTGTTTGGGGCAAGCATTATTTGGGCGGGTCAGCAGCGTAAAGGCGAAGGCATTGACGAGCTAGCGCAGCAACTCAAGCAGAAAGGTATGCAACCATATGTTGTTCCCTACGGAGGCTCTGACGCCATTGGCTGCTTAGGTTTTACCGCCGCGCTACATGAGTTGCAGCAGCAAATTGAAGGCTTGGATGAAATCGTGTTTGCCTCCAGCTCAGGCGCAACCCACGCTGGCTTAATGTTGGCAAAGGCCGAGCTCGGTTTAGAACTAAGTTTGCGTGGCATAAATATCGACAAGGCAAACCATAAGCAGCAAACCTTTAATCAAAGCATTGTAGACCTAGCCAATAGCGCTGCTAAGCAATTTGCCTTGGATAAGAGTTTTACGGCTGATGAGGTTTGTTTGGATGACAACTACCTCGGTGAAGGATACGGCATCATTGGTGATGCAGAGCGCGAAGCAATTATGCTACTGGCTGAAACCGAAGGCATTTTGTTAGATCCGGTTTATACGGCTAAAGCTATGGCGGGCTTAATTGCTAGAGTGCGTCAAGGTGCTTATAGCTCGGATCAAAAACTGTTGTTTTGGCACACCGGTGGAACACCTGCATTATTTGCTTATGCTAACGATTTGTTATCGTAATTCTGATTAATCTAAATATAGAGATAGGAGAGTAAGTGATGGAATCGGCTATTCATACTTTAAGTGATTTATTCGCCCAACTAGGTTTAGATCCTTCTATTAATGCCATCGCAGAGTTTGTGGCAGAACATGCGCCAATACCGGGTGAAGTGCCATTGCATCAAGCTGACTTCTGGACGCCAACTCAGTCAGCTTTTTTACTGGAAGCCGTAGAGCAAGATGCAGATTGGGCAGAGCTTGTAGACCAACTGGATGTCATGCTGCGCTAGCAATTATTGGCATTGTGGAGAAATGGTTTTTAAAAAGGCGATTTTTGGACAGCTAAGCCAAGATCCAATCTGCCTTCTTACTGGAAGCCGTAGAGCAGGATGCTGATTGGGCAGAGCTTGTAGACCAACTGGATGTCATGCTGCGTTAGCAATTATTGGCATTGGAACAATAGTTTCTAAAAAGGCTATTTCTGGACAGCTAAGCCAAGATCCAGTCTGCTTTTTTACTGGAAGCTGTAGAACAGGATGCGGATCGGGCGGAGCGTGTCGATCAACTAGGCGTAATATTGCACTAGTGTTCAGCCGTGCTCTTTGTGTTTTTCTAGGCAGCGTAAAGCCAGCGCTAGGGTGGCGGTAAAATCACACGCAAGTGTATTACTGGCGGTGGCCTTACAAGAGCCACTCACAAAATGAACCTGTTGCTTGGGCCGTTTATTGGCAGGTGGCTCTACAAATTGCGGTTTTATTTTAACGGATTGATTCAAACTTGCCCCTTTAAGTGCTTAATTAATTATCGCTACCATAGTGCTCTATGGCGTATTTAATCATTGCTGCACTGCTATCTAATTCCAGCTTTCTACGAATCTTTAAAGTATGTGTTTCTACGGTTCGAATGCTTATCGACAGGCTATCGGCGATTTTCTTATTGCCACAACCGGTGGCTAATAAACGTAATACCTGTTGTTCGCGTTTGGTTAAACTGGCCTTGCTCGCGCTTGGTTCGTTATCAAACAATAGCTTAGACACGCCAGCGCTAATGTAGCGCCCGCCGTTGGCAATCGCCTCTAGGGCGCTAATGAGCTCACTCGAAGCAATGTCTTTGAGCAAGTAACCTTTAGCGCCATTGCGCATGGCATTTTGTACGTACTCTTTATTGTCGTGCATGCTTAGCATAACGACCTTGCTAGTGGGGCTTTGCTCAGCCAGTGCTTCTAATAGCTGAATGCCGTTTAACTTAGGCATATTGATGTCGGTTAATACAATGTCGGGGTTTAGTTGCTGCGCCATGGTAAGCGCTTGCTCTCCGTCGGCGGCGGTACCTACTACGGAAAAGCTCGGGTTAGCTTCTAAGCGCATCTTGAGGCCGTCTTGTACCAAGGGGTGATCGTCTACCAATAAAATTGAGGTCATACCGTTTGCTCTTGAATCGCATTGGGGATGGTTTTCTCTACTTCATGTAGTGGCACTTTTATGGTGATCAGCGTCCCTTCTCCTAATTTGCTATCTACATCTACTTGGCCGTCGATGTGGGCAATACGTTCAAAGATGTTTCGTAAACCTAAACCGCTGCTGGCCAGCTCAGGCCGTCGGGTAAGCTCTTTAATCGAGTGGCGTCGCACCTTTTTACCCATTACAAAACCAGTGCCATTATCCCTAATCTTCATCACCAACAATCTGGCTTGCTGGCTTAGCACTATGTCTACCGTATCTGCTTGCGCGTGTTTCTCTACATTTTGTAATGCTTCTTGAGTAATTCGATAGAAGGTTGTTTCTACAGTAGATGGTAGGTTTAGATTATCAATGTCGCACTCTAAAAACACATCTATTCCTGTACGGTGTTCAAATTCTTGGCAAAAACCTCCCAATGCGGCGGCTAAACCTAAGTCGTCCAATACGCTGGGGCGTAGGTCTTTTGAAATACGGCGTATCTCACCAATTGCCTCGTTAATGGTGTGTAACCCTTGGTTGAGACTGTCGCTCACCGAACTAGGGGTGCTGTTGCATTCTGTGGCGCTTTCTAAGCGATACTTAATGGATACTAACAGCTGATTAATACCGTCATGTAGCTCGCGAGATACCCGTTGGCGTTCTTGTTCTTGTGAATCAATAATCCGCTGGGTGAGTTCTTTGAGTTTCTTATCCGCCAGCTTATGCTCTGAAATGTTTAACGATGCCCCCAAAAAGGCAATTAAAATCCCTGAAATGGTGGTGATAATAAATAGCCAAATAAAGGTGCGATTAATGTTGTCTTGAGTTTGCGCTTCAAGCTTGGCCAGCTCTACATCTACATCATCTAAGTACACCCCAGTGCCAAACATCCATTGCCATTTATCTAGCATCACTACGTAACCCAGTTTTTTAGTGCGCTTTCCGGTGCTGGGTTTTTCCCACAAATAGTTACTAAAACCGCCGCCGGCTTTAGCTTGTGCGATTAAATCTTGAATAAGGTAAGTGCCTTCAGAGTCTTTGAAGTCCCATAAGTTCTCGCCCACTAATTCAGGCTGAATCGGGTGAACCAAGTTAACGCCTTTAAGAGTGTAGGCAAAAAAGTAGCCGTCTTCGGCAAACCGTAAACGATTGAGCAATTCTCTTACCTGTTGCTTGGCTTGCTCATCATCGGCAGATGCGGGTTCGTAAATATCTCGAATGCTGGCAAAAGCTTGGTCAATGTGGTTTTGCAGCTCTAGGGTTTTACTGCGCATGATGTTTTCTTTAATTAGCGCTAATTGCTGCTCGGTGAGAATGGACGATTGCTTAAAAACCAAGGTGGCAATTAATGCGGTAACACAAAGCAAAGGAACAATAGATAACAGGATAATTTTGAACTTGAGGGACCACATCTCGTGACGGCCTAACAAAGAGAATGTTAACTATATGTTAATCTATGCGATTTTTCAAAAATAGTGATCTAGCTCTCGCTTCTACCAAAGTCTAGCCTGTACGTGATCTTACGTAGAAAAAAACCGTGTATTGCCGGATAGGTTTTATTGTAACAACTCGCTAACATTAGAGGTGACCATTAAGCAGTTGGTTTACATTTAAAACATCTAACCAACAATGGAACTTACAACGAAAGGGAGAACAACATGCTTAAGTCCCTCTGCAGTAAAACCCTGCTGGCTTCTGCAATTATTGCGTTTAGTTCGGCTGCCGTATCTGCCGATAAAGTATACAAACTAAAACTCGCTGAAACCTGGGGCCCTAACTTCCCAGTATTTGGTGATGCAGTGAAAAACATGGTGAAAATGGCCGACGAAATGTCTAACGGTCGTTTAAAGATCCGCGTTGACTCTTCAAACAAACACAAAGCACCTTTTGGGGTATTCGACTTAGTGAAAAGTGGCCAGTATGACCTAGGCCATACCGCGTCTTATTACTACAAAGGTAAGGTGCCAAACACTCTTTACTTCACTACCATGCCTTTTGGTATGAATGCACCAGAGCAACACGCCTGGCTGCAGTATGGTGGCGGACAAGATTTAATGAATCAAGTTTACGCTGACCATAACCTAGTGCCTTTCCCTGGCGGTAACACTGGGGTGCAAATGGGCGGTTGGTTCCGTAAAGAAATTAACTCTGTTGAAGACTTACAGAATCTGAAAATGCGTATTCCGGGTTTTGCGGGAGAAGTATTGGCTAAGCTAGGTGCTACGCCAGTGAATATTCCACCGGGTGAGTTATATACCGCCTTAGAGCGTAATACCATTGACGCGTTAGAGTGGGTGGGGCCTTCTTTAGATTTACGTATGGGCTTTCACAAAATTGCACCCTACTACTACATGGGTTGGCATGAGCCAGCAACCGAGTTGATGTTTATTGCGAACAAGAAAAAACTCGAAAAAATGCCAGAAGACTTACAAGCAATCCTAGCGGTTGCAATGCGTAAAGCAGCTTACGACATGTTTATTCATTCTTACGCTGAAAGCGCTAAAAACTGGCAAACCATGTTGCAAGAATACCCGAATATTCAGGTTAAAACTTTCCCTGCCGAAGTTATCAAAGCACTTAAAAGCGCTAATGATGACTTGTTAAAAGAGAAAGCTGCAGCAGACCCAATGGCCGCTAAGATCATTGAGTCACAACAGCAATATATGAAACAAGTTCGTGCCTACACTGCAATTTCAGAACAAGGTTACTTAAACAGTACTGAAGGTTTGTAGTAGAGAATGGAGCTGCAGCTTGGCTGTGGCTCCATCAGCTAAACCAAAAAAGCAACGGTATTGCTTGGGAGGCTAGGGATGTTGCGTTTGCAACGAGCGGTAGATGGATTTTCCAAAGGTATAGCAGGCCTCACCGCGGTGTTAATGCTGCTAATGTTAGTGAACATTTTTTATGACGTAGTGATGCGTTACTTTTTTCGCTCCAGTTCTATTGGTATGCAAGAGTTAGAATGGCACTTGTTTGCTGCCATGTTTCTATTAGGAATTGCGTCTACGTTGCAGGCCGAAGGCCACGTGCGGGTAGACATTATCTACGACAAGTTGTCGGCGCGAAAACGAGCCTGGATAGACAGCTTGGGAGTGGTGTTCTTCTTATTTCCTTTTTGTGGCTTGATTGCTTGGTATGGTTATGACTTTGCCTTGGAATCTTACAACTTAGGAGAAACCAGCGGCGATCCAGGTGGGTTACCTTATCGCTGGATAATTAAATCAATGATTCCAATTTCGGCGATATGCCTTGCCATTAGTGGCCTTGGAATGCTTCTCAAAAACCTCATTCAGCTGCGAAATAACGCCTAGCTCATAACAAGAAAAGGAAGTTGTCATGATTGGGATCGTCATGTTTTTCGTGGCCTTGCTAATGCTGCTCACTGGATTTCCAGTAGCCTTTATATTTGGCGGTGTTGCACTAGTATTTGGTGTGTTTGCCGAAGGTATCGATCTGTTTGCTTTTATGCCTTACCGCATCATGAGCATTATGCAAAACTCGGTATTAATGGCCGTGCCATTGTTCATTTTCATGGGCATTGTATTGCAGAAAACCCGCCTTGCTGAACAGCTGCTCGAAGCCATGGGCCAACTATTTGGTCGAGTACGCGGTGGCTTAGCGGTATCCACTATTTTGGTGGGAGCCCTGCTTGCAGCGTCTACCGGTGTGGTGGGTGCATCGGTTGTGGCAATGGGCGTGATCTCCTTGCCGGTAATGCTTAAGTACAAATACGATAAGCGCTTAGCTACTGGGGTAATTTGTGCCTCTGGTACGCTTGGGCAAATCATTCCACCGTCTATCATCTTGATCATTCTTGGTGATGTAATGGGAGTGCCAGTAGGAGACTTATTTAAAGCGGCCTTATTACCAGGCGCTGTGCTGGTGGGGGCTTTTATTCTCTATGTACTCGGTTATTCTTTTTTTAAACCTGAGTCTGCGCCTGCTTTACCTAAAGATGAAGCTGCAGGCCATGGCGTGCAACCGTGCTGGAATGCCTTTAAAGCCATTGCTCCGCCCTTAGCGCTAATGATTGCAGTACTTGGTTCGATTTTCTACGGTATTGCAACACCGACAGAATCCTCTGCTATTGGTGGCATTGGTGCCATTCTTTTATCGATTATTTATCGTCAGTTTTCGTGGAAAATTATCTACGAAGCGGCCATAGAAACGGTGAAAGTTACCTCCATGGTATTTGCCATCTTCATTGGTGCAACTGCCTTCTCTATGGTGTTCTCTTACACCGGTGGGGAAGAGGTGATTGAAGAGGTGATGACTAGCCTACCCGGCGAGAAATGGGGCTTCTTAATCTTAACCATGATTGTGATTTTGATTTTGGGCTTCTTTATCGACTTCGTAGAAATCTCCTTTATTGTGGTGCCAATGTTGTACCCGGTAGCTGAGATCTTGGGCATCGATTTAACCTGGTTTGCGATTCTTATTGCGATGAATCTACAAACTTCGTTCCTCACACCGCCCTTTGGCTTTAGTCTGTTCTATTTGAAAGGTGTCGCCCCGCCCGAGGTGCAAACTACCGATATCTACAAAGGTGTAATGCCCTTTATTATGCTGCAGATATTGGTATTAGCGTCGATATTGGTGTTCCCAGAGTTTTATGGCTTTGGTATGTAAATGCCATAGTTATAGATAGTAAAAAGCCGCCCTCTTGGGCGGCTTTTTTTATATTTATTAGTCAGGTAGTTAAAACGATGTTCGCTTGTAGTGGCGATACTCAGGTTTCCAGAAGCTGGCTTCAATGGTTTGCATTAGTACTTCGTCGGTGGTGTTTACCGCTAAGCCTTGCTGCATGGCTGTTTTGGCTACTGCATAAGCGATGTGCTTGCTAACTAGCTGAATTTCTTCAAGCGGTGGCAGTAAAGCGCCTTCGCCATCGTTGGCCAGTGGCGAGCACTCGGCTAAGGCGCGACTGCTAGCAATGAGCATTTCATCACTCACTCTGGTGGCTTGACAGGCCAATACGCCTAAACCAATGCCGGGGAAAATATAGCTGTTGTTACACTGGGCGATAGGGAAGGTATCTTCGCCTAACTTCACTGGCGAGAATGGACTGCCAGTGGCTACCAAGGCTTCGCCATTAGTCCAACGGAGGATGTCTTCAGGCAAGGCTTCAACCCGGCTGGTGGGATTGGAAAGCGGCAATACGATAGGCTTCTTGCAGTGCTGATGCATGCCTTCGATTACTTGCTGGGTAAACACGCCTGGCGCGCCTGATACACCAATAAGTACCGTAGGCTTGGCATGCTCCACTACATCTAACAGCGACAAAGCATCGCTATTAAGCCCCCATTTTTGTTGAATATCGGCCGATTGCGCTAAGGCTTGTTGGAAGTCTAGCAGGTTGGGCATGTTATCTTGCAGTAAGCCCCAGCGGTCAACCATAAAAATTTGGCTGCGCGCTTGTGCTTCGCTTATACCCTCTTCCACCATGGCTCGAACAATCGCTTCGGCAATGCCGCAACCTGCTGAGCCGGAGCCAACAAAGGTAACACGCTGCTCAGCTAAGCTTGAGCCAGCGGCCTTACAAGCGGCCAATAAAGAGCCTACGGTTACAGCTGCTGTACCTTGGATGTCATCATTAAAACAACAGAATTGATCTTTGTAACGTTGTAATAAGGGCATGGCATTTTTCTGGGCAAAATCTTCAAATTGAATAAGCGCATCTGGCCAGCGCACTTTTACCGCTTGCATGAATAACTCAACAAACTCGCTGTATTCTTCGCCGCTAATCCGTTGATGACGCCAGCCCATATACATCGGATCGTTGAGCAGCTGTTGGTTGTCGGTGCCTACATCCAACACAATAGGCAAAGTATAAGCTGGGCTAATGCCGCCACACGCGGTGTAGAGTGACAACTTACCAATGGGAATGCCCATGCCGCCAATACCTTGGTCGCCCAAGCCGAGGATCCGCTCACCGTCAGTCACTACAATAATTTTTACATTGTGGCGAGTGGCGTTGTTTAGCAGCTCATCGATACGATGGCGATTAGGGTAAGAGATGAATAAACCTCGTGAGCGGCGGTAGATATTAGAAAACTGTTCACAGGCCGCACCTACGGTCGGTGTGTAGATAATCGGCATCATTTCACTGATGTGATCTTCTACCAAGCGGTAAAACAAGGTCTCGTTAGTATCTTGAATATTGCGCAGGTAAATGTGGCGGTCTAAATCATTAGTAAAGCTTTGATACTGTAGGTAGGCACGTTCGGTTTGTTCGTCGATGCTTTCTATAGTTTCTGGCAGCAAGCCTTCTAAGTTGAAGAAAATACGCTCCTCTTGATCAAAGGCGCTGCCTTTGTTTAATAAAGGGGTCTCAAGTAAAGCGGGGCCTGCGTAAGGAATATAGAGCGGGCGTTTTTTATCATCCATGGTAAAGCTCATCTGCTGCGGCTAAGAAGCTGTATTTTTTCACAGATTTGGGCTTAGGTCATGAACTATACCAAAGGAATGTAGATAGATTGTTGAATTATGGAGGTTTAGAAATAGGCCAGCCGGCACCGCTAAAAGATAGGAGGGGCGTAACGCCTAACAGTTGAGGTATTACCGCCCGGGCATCTAGAAGCGACAACCGACTTACCTTAACTATAATTGAGTTTGCCGCTTTTGCGAGATATATGTTGTGAAAATGTTAACTGGGTGTTGCTTGTTCGGCTAAGTGCATGAATTTTCGACACCGAGCAACAGGATTTGCTATAGCCATACTCGCCTTGTTGGTTTTAAGTGAGCAACTAGCGCGCTAGTTGCTCACTTAACTTATAACTCGGTTAGCTCTAAGTGTAAGTAGCCAACAAGTAATTCGGCAAAGCCTTGGTAAAAGCCGCCCTTGCTAACCTTGCGTAATGCATCAAGCCACTGCGGCAACCAAGCCAGCAGGTGCTGATTAATAAAATCAGCTTGCTGCTGCGCAGGAGCTTCGCGCAAGATTAAATTGCCAAGGTAATCAAGCTGAATAGCAAGATGATCCGCCGGCTCATTAAACTTAGGGTCAACTTGCAGGCCTTGGCTTACCAGTAATGCACGCATTTTTTCATGCGACTCTTGGAACATAAGCTTGTTGGCCGACAGGTAAACCGAGGCATAAGGCGGCGCGCCTACTTTGCTGTCACTTAAAAACTGTTGGCAAAAATCAGCAGCCAGTTCTAGCTCTGGATGCTGATAAACGCTGAGCTTAGCTAGGCTGTTGTTAATCATCGATACTGCAGAACTGAGTTCTGGCGTATCGGCTAAGTGTTCTAATAGCTCGGCACCTTCGCCTTCGCGATAAGCCGCCAATTGTTGTTTATCCAGCTCTTTAGTAAATACCGTAGCAAACCACCAATAGATGCTGGCGCGGATTTCATTTTCTTCGCTAATGCTAGCGCTTGCTGTCATTTACGACATCTCCTTAGGGCCGCCAAAGGAGCTAACCGCCGGGACTTTGCCAGTAAATTTCTCATACTCTACCAAACAGGTATTGGCGCTGGTGGCCTGCGCTAGCTGGGAACTGCCAATATCCATGGTAAGGGTATTAGGATCGCCATAGGTATCGAGTGCGCCAATGGTTTCATCCACCGGACCATACCAGGCACCTTCTTGCAAGCGAGCAACGCCTTTGGCGTAATCTTTAGATACCACTGCACCAGCCAGTAGTTGGCCGCGCTTATTAAATACGCGAACTAAGTCACCGTCTTTAATGCCACGCTTCTTGGCGTCTTCTGGATTAATGTATAAGGGCTCTCTGCCTTGCACAGCATAGGTAGCGCGAAATTCTTCCGAGTCACACATTTGTGAGTGCAGGCGCTTGTCGGGGTGACAAGACTGCAGCCAAATTGGAAACTCTTCAGAGCCTGGACCGCCGTGTGAGCGTTCGGCTTTTTCAAACCACATTGGATGGCCTTGGCAGTCATCGTAGCCGTAACGATCGATTTTGCGGCTAAAGATTTCAATAAACCCTGAAGGAGTGCCCAAGGCGTTGATTTCGGGATCTTCTCTAAAGTCAGCTTGGCGGGTCCAGTTTTCACCTTTACCAAAGTCTACCCAGCCCTCTTTCCAGAAGGTCATAAAGTCGGGCATTTCAAACTTGGCTTTGTTGGCTGCGGCGCACTCATCGTAAAGTTGCTTCACCCATTCCATTTCAGATTTGCCTTGGGTGTACTCTTTACTTTTGCCAAAGCGCTGAGTAAGCAGGGTGAAAATCTCAAAATCGGTTTTTGATTGATACAGTGGGTCTACTAGCTTGTGCATGGCAATAATGCCGCGGTTGCTGTAAGAACCATATAAATCAATATCGTTACGCTCCCACTGGGTACAGGCTGGTAGCACGATGTCAGAGAAGCGGCAACTGGCTGTCCAGGTAAAGTCGATCGACACTACCGTTTCTAGCTTCTGGAAGGCCTTCTTCATGCGGTTGCGATCTTGGTGGTGATGCCAAGGGTTACAGCCAGAGAACACCATCATCTTAATGTCAGGTAGGGTGATTTTGGCGCCGTTGGAATTAATCACTTTACCCGGCTCCATAATCGCATCAATCCAACGCGCTACCGGAATCGTGCTGCTGTAACCTTTAAAGTCTTGGTTCATATGAACCCGCTCGTTAGGTTTGTCAGGGTTACGCGGGAATGCACCCGGCGCGGCGGCACCGGTAGAAGGAACACCAATAGAACTGTAATGGTGGGCATAAGACACCCCACCGCCAGGTAAGCCTATTTGACCTAACATGGCAGCAACGACTGCGCCCATCCAATAGGGTTGTTCGCCGTGTTGCTGGCGCTGAATACACCAACCAAAAATAATCTGAGTACGGTCGCTGGCCAGCAAGCGAGCAAACTCGCGGATCTCTTCTGCCGGTACGCCACAAATGGCTTCGGCCCATTCTGGAGTTTTTTCTACTTTGTCTTTAGATTCGCCAGTGACATAGGGAATGAATTCCTCAAAGCCTAAGGCGTAAGTATTGAGAAACTCTTTATCGTAAAGTTCTTCTTTATAAAGGGTGTGGGCAATCGCTAGCATGAATGGCACGTCGGCCTGCGGATTTACATAGCGCTGCTCACAGTCTAAGTATTTTTGGGTTTTAGTGCGCACAGGGTCAACACTAATCACCCTAATTTGCTTGTTAGCAACTTTGTCTTTGAGCTGCTCTAAGTACTCGAAAGATTCGTGAGTTTCACAAGCCCAGCCTACTTGTAGATTCTTCATTAAATCGGTGGCCCAAAGCACCACGGTTTTACTGTTATCAAGAATCAGTGGCCAAGAGGTGCCTTGCGCGTATACCTCAGTGGTACCAAGCACATAAGGCATAATGGTTTGCCCAGCACCGGTAGAGTAATCGCCGACTTTGTTTACCGAGAAGCCATGCATGGCAACCGCACGTTGCATGTGGTTACCACAAGAGTGTACTTGGCCAGTTTGGCGCCAGCCAGTTTGGCCAGCATGCAGCGCCCAAGGCCCGTAGTCTTTTTGTACACGCTCTAGCTCTTGATAGAACAAGTCGAGGGCTTCATCCCAAGTCACTCGAATAAAGCGGTTATCACCGCGCTGCGAGGTATCGCTTTTATTGCGTTTTAGGTACCAATCGTAGCGCACCATTGGGTAACGAATGCGTGAAGGGCTGTAAATAATTCCCTTAATGCCTTTGAGCATTTCGGTAGGGTATTTATCTGCTTCAAATGGTTTTATCTCTTGCACTTTGCCAGCGTATACGCGGGCGCGAAATGCACCCCAATGCGAGCCCGAAACTTTCCAGCTTCCGGCTGTTTCTGCAGCGGCAGCATCATTTGAGACTGCCAATAAACTTGGGCCGATCAAAGTACTAGCGCTGGTGGCTAAAATGCCTTTGAGAAAACCGCGACGAGTAATTGCCATGTTAATCTCCTTGTTAGTGGCCAGCGTCAGAAAAATCTGAAGAATGTAATTGTAGGTATTTTAATACCAGCGCTTGGGTATCACCGTCTAAATTCACAAACGACAACATCCCGTTAAACATACCTGGCCAGGTATTGGTGTCGAAGTGATTTTCGGCTGGCTGGGTATGACAAACACTACAGGCCGTATCGTAAGTGGTTTTAGCAAATTGCCAGAGGGTTTCGCGTGAATCGGTGAGTGAGCCATTGCGCATCCACAGTTCTACTGAAACTTTTTGCCAAGGCAAACCGGTTAGGTCGTCCTCTTTGGTTTCGCCTTTCTGGAAGATGCTATCGTTTTGCGCCACTTCTTTGGTTAAGAAGCCGTCGTTGATGTTCATGGCAAAGTCTTCAAACAGTACTCGGCCAAAACCTTTAGTTTTACGCCAGCCGTCTATTTCTACTTTTATCGCATCGCCGTTCACTTCGATAATTTTCACCGCTGTGGCTGCATTAAGCTGGCCTGCTTCTTCATTAAGCTCTTGGCTGGTGAACATCGGCAGTTGGCGAACGCTGTAGTAGGTTTCTCCCTGTTTGTAACCTGAGGTGGACATTTCTTCGAGCTTAGCTAAGGTGCCTTCGCCAGAATTCATGTTTTCAGGCAGCTCGTGAGCAATGCCTTTGTGGCAATCAATGCAGCTTTGGTCGCGCTCGGCGGCCATTTTCATTTGCACTTGGGCGCGCTCAGACATGGAGTCAAAGTCCATGCTGTTGTAGTTATGGCAGTTTTTACATTCTAAGGAGTTGTTGGCAGTGAAGCGGTCCCATTCGTGCTGGGCTAGTTCACCACGTTTTGCTAAGAATTTTTCACGAGTATTAATGGTGCCAAATATTGCGCCGTATACTTCTTTAGAGGCCTGCATTTTACGGGCGATTTTGTCTGTCCAATTATGGGGGACGTGACAATCTGGGCAGGTGGCCCGCACTCCAGAGTTGTTTTTCCAGTGAACTGTTTCTTGTAGTTCTACATAGACATTGTCGGCCATTTCGTGACAGCCAATACAGAATTCTTCGGTATTGGTGACTTCTAGAGCGGTATTAAAGCCGCCCCAGAAAATGATACCGGCAACAAATCCGCCAATAGTCAAAAAACCAAAGCTTAAATGTACGCTTGGTTTGCTCACTATTGACCAAAATTTCTTCAGCATATTTTTCATGGTGGTGTCTCACATTGCTGCGAATTGTTTAGTAATAAAAAGAAAGGGCAGAGCGATTAACCGTGTCCCGGTGGGCCCATCATTATCTGGAGCATCCAAACAATAAAGCCATAACCGCCTACGGTGACCACTGCCAAAATGGGAAACAGCACAACAGCGATAAATAGAAATACTTTCCACTCATCCATTTTACTGGGGCTCGGTTCCACCACATTATTCTTAGACATGCAAAAGCACTCCTACATTAATGTTATGTATATAAATTTAACTTAGTCTTGATATGTAGTTTTGACCAGTTTCACCGATGTTTTTTGTGATTATAGGTGTCACTTAGTCGCAGCAAATTAGTAGCGTTTTTTGATCGCCGCTGGCATTGCTGATAGTTGCTGGTTTGCAAGGGCGCGTAGTATACCCACTAAAGGAGTAGGGTCAAACATTTCTAACTGGTTTAGTGCGTATCCAATTGCTTCTATGGTGGATAGGCCTTTATCTATCGATGTTTTACGTATTTTATATTGGCCGTGTGGGGCGCGGTCGAAATGAAATTGTTCTAAATCTTGTAACCAAGGATTGAGGTGCCACAGCTTTTTGGCTTTTCGCCAAGTGCCATCAAGTAGCAAAATGGTGGGGAAAGAATCTGCAACTACAGAAGCCGCATTTTTACTGGTTGCTCTGTGCTCTATAGCTTGGCTGGTTTCGCTGGGGTAAATCAGTAAAAATTGATCTGGATTTAGCTCAACTTGCTGCTTTAGCTCGGCAAAATCCTCCTCCGTTTCACCCACCATAATTTGGGCATTGCCGAGGGCTAAACAAGCAAGGTGGGCAGTGCCTTTGGCATGTTGTTGTTCGCTGGGGTGCTGCAAAACAATCACTGGGTGAGAATGTGTGCAATGGGGAATGTCTGCGCACAAACAGTGGCTTTGAGGGCGCAAGCAGCGCGGGCAACGAACTCGACTCATTGTTCTCTTAGATAAATAAAGGCGCAGCAATTATAAGCTAATGTTTGGGGCTGTTGAACTTTCGAGCTTATTTTTGCAGTAGTTTGTGGCTTATTTATATTAGGCAAAGGTTTTAATCTGCAGTTAGCCTGCATCAGAACTAGGGTAATTCACAATACTCTGCTTGTTGTTGCAATAGCCAAGTGCGAATGTCTTCTGGGCAATGATTAGACAAGTGTAAGTAGGTAGGCAGCTCTGCCACCAAATCTGGCCAAGCTTTAAGTTGTCCTTCTGCGAGGCGAGACTCAACACTTATTTGCGGCAAAATTGCCCAGCCTAAGGCGGCTTCTAGCGCGTCGAGCAATAAAGTTTCTCCAATAAACAAGTTGCTTTGCTGGGGCTCGCGAATATCAAACAGCTTTAAGTGGCCATCAAAGCGTTGCTGATGATTAACCAACTTGGGGTGAGCGACCTTGATTAACTTAGCCGGGCGCCAATTAAGCACTTGGGTGTCTTTTTGTTGGCTTTGAGCTGAGAAGCTAAAGTGAACCTGTTGTTGGCTATTGCCGCTAAAGTGCAGATCCAGTAAAGGATCAAAACGCTGCAATTGATTGGCTAGCAAGGTAAGCCAAGGGCTAGGAAACCACGACTGATAGCTAATACTCAGCTTAAGGCTTTTTCCCAATTGTAGATGGCGACAATGGCGTTGTAACTCCTGGTAGCGACTAACGATGAGTTCTGCTTGTTCAATTAGCGCAAGCCCAGCCGAACTGAGTGGAAAGGGCGCGGCATGTTGATTGAACAAGCAGCAAGCAAGTTGCTTTTCTAGTTGGTCAATTCGCTGTATTACCTGCCTTTCTGTGCACTTAAGCTGCTCGGCACATTTTATTACGTTGCCATGTTTAGCGAGGCATACAAAGGCTTCTAAGGCGGCTTGTTTAGCTGGTTCATCCATCGTAGGCACTCAAACTCAACAGGTTTAAACATTGCGCTACTTGACTGTCGTGCTGGCTGTTTAACCAGAGTATTTCAATTTCTAGTTTGGTGGGCGAGAAATAGTTACTTAGGTGCAACTCAATTAAGCTGCCATTGCGAAAGCTCGACTCCAGCCAGTGGCGTGGTGCAATTGCCCAGCCCATTCCTAGTACTAAGAGGTCGTGTAGCATTTCTCGGTGGCTCAATTGCCAGCAGTTTACCCGGTTTAGTTGCAGCTCTAGCGGCAGATGGTTTAAACACAGTTGGCGGTGGCGCTGTAATTGTTCGGCGCTTAGTTGCTGGTGTTTACTTAAGCTATGGCGCGCCGCGCAGGCCAGCGCTAAGCTCAAATTACAATAGCGGCGAGAATGGGTTTTTGGTGGTTTATTTTGTTGGGCAACCCGTAGGGCAATGTCAATATTGCCGTTAACTAATTGCTGTTGCAGTTGGTTACTGCTTAGTTGCACCAGTTTCAGCTGTTGCAGCGACAGCTCGCTAATAAAACGTGGGTAGCATTGCAGAAGGCTTTGACTAGGGACAAACTCATCCAAACCAATAACAATTTGTTGCGGCTGGGGTTTAACTACTGGGCTTTGTAGAAAGTTATCCAGTTGTAGTTGTAGCTGTTTAGCGCGTTGGTAAAGCTGCTGACCTTGCTCATTGAGGCGGCTATAGTCTGGGTCGAATAGCCTGCAGTTTAGTGATTGCTCTAAGTCCGCAAAGATTTTCCTTCTGCTACTAGGGCTGGTCACCTCGGGGTAATGGTGGCGTTGCTCATAGGCTTTAACAAACCTACTGAGCAAGCCAATATCCGCTTGCTGCATTCTCTTTGGCCATGCTGATTATGTCTTTTAAGGCTAGCAGAGAATAGCTGAGCTGTTAGAACATGTATCGAACACCTGCGCTAGCTTCGAGTTTCACCTCTAAATCGTCAATCACATAAACAATGGGTTGTAGTTCGGCGAAGAAACGAAATTTGTCTACCACGGTATGCGCGCCGAACACGGCACGAGCGCCTAGTTTATGGTGATGGTGGTCGCTCCATTTACCGCCAAAGCCGTAATAAAAGTACTGTTGATCGGGAAAGCCAATGATTTTGTCGCCACTAAGTGAAAAATCGTTAAGCCCAACGTTGACTCGAATGTCATTAAACTGAGCGCTAATTCCGTTATCGCTGCCAACCATTACTCCAAGCTCGGGATTGGCTTTAGCCGAAAGTGTCACCAAGCTAAGTGCACTTACAGCAAATATTGCAATTTTCATAGTTACCTCATTTATAGTTTGTTGGGCATTCTAGAGATAGCCCACCGCAAGGTAAACTAAACAGCTGTTGCTTTTATCGACAAGCCTGCGCAGATATCGTGACAGGCTAAGCTAATTTGGCTAATTGCAGCGAAATAGTGCTTGTTGAGGGGGGAAATGCGTGCTAAATGTAAGGTAAGTGGTTGATACTCATATAAGGGTTCACCATTTTATGAAGTTGCCGAGAGTGGTTTATCTCCCTTCTCCAGCTTCTAAGCGCTAGCTATTTTTAGTCGTAAGGAGTGCTTATGAGAACAGAACAAGCGTTCGCCAATACCGGATTGTTAAGCCGTTACTTAGCAGAAAGAGAGCAATTTTTTAAAGGAGCATGCTGCTTTGTTCCTGATTCCCACCATAGCCTTAAAGAGCAGCAACACAGTGCCTTACAACACGCCTATCAACAATCTTGGATTAGCATTTCCGAACTTCAACACTGGTCACAACAACTGGATTTGTGATTAGCTAATTTGCTCAGCTCGCTACGCGATGGCTTTAGCGAGTTGTGAGCAGGTAAGTCAAAATAGGCGATCGGCAGTTTGATCGCCGCCAGCTGCTGACGTAAAAACAGATCCAGCTGCTGCTTATCTAGCTTTTGTTCGGCCTTAATAAAAGCCACCGGACATTGGCCGTACTCACTATTTTGTTGCGCAACCACCACTGCTTGATTAATTTGTGGATGCTGCAACAGCGCTAGCTCAATTTCTTCGGGTTGAATATTCTCGCCAGCACAAATAAACATATTGTTACTACGACCTAAAGTATAAAGGTGAGCGCCCTCAATTAAGCCTCTATCACCGCTATTAAACCAACCATCGGGTTCGCACGCTTTCAAAATCTCGCCGTTTTTCCAATAACCTAGGAACAAGGTTTTACCACGTAGG
Organism: Agarivorans sp. Alg241-V36; assembly: GCF_900537085.1. Lineage (NCBI taxonomy): Bacteria > Pseudomonadati > Pseudomonadota > Gammaproteobacteria > Alteromonadales > Alteromonadaceae > Agarivorans > Agarivorans sp. Alg241-V36. The sequence continues at coordinate 26,572 of NZ_UNRE01000005.1, forward strand.
TGAATTTCGCCTTGGTGTATTTTGGCGCGGCGATGCGGCAAAATCTGATAACTGTTTTGCCCCAAGCTGTGATGACGGGTGGCAATTTGCGAGCTCATTTCACTGCTGCCATAAGAGTTGTATACATGAAAGCCACGGCTAATCGCTTGTTCCAATAAACTCTCGTTACAGGCTGCGCCACCAATCAAGATATGTTTTAGTTTTAAGCTATTGGCCCAAAACTTTGCTTGGGTGAGCAAGCGATAAAGTTGGGTGGGCACCAGCGAGACATGGGTGGTCGCACTAGCTAACAAGTCGGGAAAGACTCGGCCTTTATTTTGCGCAATCACAATCCGCGCACCGGCCAATATACAGCGCCATACTATGGCTTGGCCGCCAATATGGTAAAGCGGCAAAGACAATAACCATTGGTCTTGGTGGTTGAGAGGGATCATCGCTTGTGAGCCCTGAGCGCTGTAGTAGTGGTTTCGCCAGCAGTGCACCACGGCTTTAGGTGGGCCGCTACTGCCAGAAGTAAACACCATGCTCATAGGAGCTTCGCTGTCGAGCTCGCCAGCATCACAGCCGCTAAGTGCTTGATGAGGGTTAAATTCGACCCGCTTGCCTTGGTTTAAGCTCAGATCCAAGTTGCTCCAATAAAACTGGCACTCTACGGTTGCGCTTAAGGCCTGCAATTGGCTGAGAGGGTGGTGGTGATTGAGCGGGCAGAAAATATAGCCTAGCTCTAAGCTTGCTAGCTGCAATAGCAGCATGCGTAGCGGATCTTCACCAAAGCAACATAGTCTTGAGCCTTTCGTAAGGCCTTGCAAGCGCAATTGCTCAGCCGCGGCCTTAACCATGGCATAAAGCTGCTGATAGCTGACATGCTGTTGGCCAATGCTTAGTGCGATGTGCTCGGGTCTAAGTTGGCTTTGCTGTTGCAGTGCGTGGGTCGACAAAGAAAGGGTGCTCATAGCGGCATTATGCCGCAAAAGGTGATGCTTGTCGCCGCTGGCAAATCTCACCAGCGGCGCAGTGCTATGCAGGGCTAAGCTACTAGTGCAGTTACCCCAAAGGCGCCAGCTAGGCCAGCGATAGCGCGAGTGATTTTTTGACCATAAGCAGATTGTTGTGCCGCTTTACCTAGCAAGTAGCCACCACCAATAAGGGTGATAGAACTGGCAATAAATCCAGCGAAGAATAGCTTCATATCTGCGCCTGCTGGTACTTCATTACCGTGAGCCGCGCCGTGTAAAGCAGCCACTAAACATACTGCTAACCCCGCTACGCTAGCCGCTTTTGGTAATACCTTAGCGACTAATACCGCCATAACCAGTAGAGAAATGGCCAAACCTGTTTCTAACATTGGTGGTACAAAACCCATGCTGGCTACTACGGCGGCAACGATTAAGGCAAAAACACTTTGCGCCATGCTTAGTTTTAGTTTGCCTGTTTGGCTGGCTAATAAACCAATTAGGCTTAAGGCTATTAAGTGGTCTAGACCGGTAATCGGGTGCAATAGGCCTTCGCTAAAACCGTGGTGGTGCCCTTCGTGAGCGAAGCTCGGTAAGCTAATTAGTAGGCCTGCAGCCAAAGTCAGTAGTCTTTTCATGGTAGATTCCTTGTAAATTAAAACTAGTTAGCAGTGGCTGGACTGGACTCTTCCAACATGCCTTGCTCAATAATAAAGTTGATAATGGTTTGCAAACCGTCGCTGGTTTTAAGGTTACTAAATACGAATGGGCGCTCGCCGCGCATTTTCTTAGCGTCGCGATCCATTACTTCTAGCGAGGCACCAACGTGTGGTGCTAGGTCGGTTTTGTTGATGATCAATAAGTCAGACTTAGTAATGCCTGGCCCACCTTTACGCGGGATTTTGTCGCCAGCACTTACATCAATAACATACAAAGTTAAGTCACTTAGCTCTGGGCTAAAGGTGGCGCTTAGATTGTCGCCGCCGCTTTCTACTAATACTAAATCTAAGCCTTGGTGGCGACGATTAAGCTCAGCAATGGCCGCTAGGTTCATCGACGCATCTTCGCGAATCGCAGTGTGTGGGCAACCGCCGGTTTCTACACCTAAAATACGGTCTTCGGCTAGGGCATCATTACGCAGCAAAAATTGGGCGTCTTCTTTGGTATAAATGTCGTTGGTCACTACTGCTAGGTTGAAGCGGTCTTTTAGTTCGCGACATAGGGCAGTAAGTAAGGCGGTTTTGCCTGAGCCTACTGGGCCGCCAACACCTACACGTAAAGTTTGTTTTATGCTCATTGTGGTTCCTCTTTTTTGTGGCTGCGCTAAGAGCGAAACAGCCGACAATATTGGGTTTCGTGAAGGGCGCTAGCCAAGCTTAAGGCTGGTAACGACCCGCTAATTTGTTCAAAGGGTAGAGTGAGTCCCGATTCGCGTGCGGGTGGCAGTAGTGGCAGTAACTCACTTAATAATTTTTGGCAGGCAGTTTGTCCAAGTGGCAGGGTTTTACCCGCTACTGCCAGTTGGTTTTCTAGCCAAGTCCATAGGTAGCCGTCGGCTAGCTCGTTTAGCGCAACCTGCCAATGCACGCCCGCTAAGGCAAACATGCTGGTCCAACTCATAGGCTCATCGCTCAGCTTTGCAGTGATGCTCTCATCAAGCTGAGTGAGCAAGGTGCGCAGGGCGTTGCCCATTTGCACATCTTCTAGCTCTAACTCGTGAGTTTCGCGGCTGGCAATAAGCTCTAGGTTTAGGCTTTCAAACTTAGCGAAATCTTGGGCTTCACAAGCTTGATACAGCGCCGCGAGCATGGGGATGTCGAGGCAGGCTAAACCCGCTTCTAAACAGCCACTAATCCAAGATTTTAGCTGCTGCGGATTGTTTACCCAGCCGTTTTCGATGGCGTATTCCAAACCCTGCGAATAGGCAAAGCCGCCCACCGGTAGGCTTGGGCTAACCAAGCGCATTAGCTGAAGTTGCGCCATGCTAGACATTAGTGGCTGTGTCCGGGTAAATGGCTGTGGTAAGCGCCCGTTTCTGGGTCAAAAGGCCCTTGGTGCTGTTCTACTCGTAGCCCGTAAAGCTCCACTAAGTCTTGTAATACGTGGTCGGGTTGAAAGCGCACCCAGCCTTCGCCTATTTGTAGCGGCGTATGGCGATTGCCCAAGTGGTAACAAACCTTGGCGAACATTAGTGGGTCATCGCTATAGGCAGTGGTGACTAACTCGTCGGCACTTTTAATCTCAACCACTTCGCCATTGTCGGCTTCGAGCATTTGACCATTTTGCAGCACTTGGCCACGCTCAAGGAAAAAGCCGATATCTTGTTTGGCTTCGGTTTGCGCCTTAATGCGGGCTTTTTTACGCAATTCGTAACTCAATACCACTTGGTGATGCACCGGTCCGTGATAGTGATGGAGGGTTTGATACACCTTTAACATTCATTCTCTCCTTAAAATAAAAAGTATCGCTGCGCGAGCGGCAGCTCGGTAGCGGGTTCACATTCGAGCAATTGGCCATCGGCGCGCACTTCATAGGTTTGCGAGTCCACTTCCATATGCGGTTGGTAGTGGTTGTGCACCATGTCTTGTTTCTTAATGTTGCGAGTATTTTTACAGGCCACTAGGCGACTAGTGAGGCCAAGGGTCTCATCAATTTTTGCATCTAAAGCGGCTTGGCTTACAAAAGTCACCCGGGTTTCGGTCATCGCTTTGCCGTAGGCGCCAAACATTGGGCGATAGTGCACGGGTTGTGGCGTTGGAATAGACGCGTTAGGGTCGCCCATTGGTGCAGCAGCAATCGCGCCGCCTTTAATAATTAATGATGGTTTGGCACCAAAAAAGGCGGGTTTCCACAATATTAAATCGGCCAATTTACCCACTTCAACCGAGCCAACTTCATGGGCAATACCGTGAGTAATAGCTGGGTTAATGGTGTACTTGGCAACGTAACGTTTAGCACGGAAGTTGTCGCAACCTATTTCTTTATCTTCGGGTAATAAGCCGCGCTGCACTTTCATTTTGTGGGCGGTTTGCCAGGTACGGGTAATCACTTCACCCACTCGACCCATGGCTTGGGAATCGGAGGCGATCATCGAGAATGCGCCTAAATCGTGCAAGATGTCTTCGGCCGCGATGGTTTCTTTACGGATCCGCGAATCAGCAAAGGCCACGTCTTCTGGAATAGCTGGATCGAGGTGGTGACATACCATCAGCATGTCTAAGTGCTCGTCTACGGTATTAATGGTGTACGGGCGAGTAGGGTTGGTAGACGATGGCAAAACATTGTCTAAGCCACAGGCGGTAATAATATCGGGAGCGTGGCCGCCGCCTGCGCCTTCGGTGTGGTAAGTGTGAATTACCCGTCCTTTAAAGGCGGCAATGGTATCTTCTACAAAACCAGACTCGTTTAAGGTATCGGTATGAATGGCTACTTGTACGTCGTAGTTCTCGGCAACCGTTAAACAGTTATCGATAGACATTGGCGTGGTGCCCCAGTCTTCATGCAGTTTCAAGCCCATGGCACCAGCCATTAGCTGCTCTTCTAAGGGGCGCGGTAAGCTAGCATTACCTTTGCCTAAAAAGCCCAAGTTCATTGGAAAGCTGTCGGCCGACTGCAGCATTTTTCCTAAGTGGAATGGCCCCGGAGTACACGTGGTGGCATTAGTGCCCGTTGCTGGACCGGTGCCGCCACCTAACATGGTGGTGGTGCCCGACATTAGCGCCTCTTCAATTTGTTGAGGGCAAATGTAGTGAATATGTGAGTCTACGCCACCGGCGGTAATAATTTGGCCTTCACCGGCAATCACCTCGGTACCTGCACCAATCTCGATATCAATATTGTCTTGAATATCGGGGTTACCGGCCTTACCAATGGCTTGAATACGGCCTTCTTTAAGCGCGATATCGGCTTTAACGATGCCCCAATGATCTAAAATTAAGGCATTGGTAATGACCGTGTCTGGCACCATGGCACAGCTGGCTTGGCTTTGTCCCATGCCATCACGAATAACTTTACCGCCACCAAATTTCACTTCGCTGCCGTATTGGGCGTAGTCTTTTTCTACTTGAATGATTAGTTCGGTATCGCCAAGGCGTACTTTGTCGCCCACGGTTGGGCCAAACATTTCGGCATAGGCGCGTTTATCCATCTTGCTCATGCTTGCTCCTCATCACTTAGTTGACCCATTACTTCACCTCTAAAGCCATACACTTCGCGCTTGCCACTTAGGGCAACCAGTTCTACGCGACGGCTTTGGCCTGGCTCAAAACGTACTGCAGTGCCTGCGGCAATATTTAGTCGAAAACCCAAGGCCGCTTTGCGGTCAAAATGCAGGGCTGGGTTGGTTTCGGCGAAGTGGTAGTGCGAGCCTACTTGCACTGGGCGATCGCCACTGTTGGCAACATCTACGGTCACGGTGGCTAAACCTTGGTTTAGCTCAATGTCACCATCATCAATGATTAGTTCTCCAGGTATCATTTGCTGTTCCTCTACAAGTGGCCTAAGGGATTGGGTTATGCACGGTAACCAGCTTGGTTCCGTCGGGGAAGGTGGCTTCCACCTGCACTTCGTGCACCATTTCGGCAATGCCATCCATAACATCGTCACGGCTTAGCAAGGTGCGCCCCCAGCTCATCAACTCGGCAACACTGCGCCCTTCGCGAGCGCCCTCTACGATACTGGCCGAGAGATAAGCCACGGTTTCGGGGTAGTTAAGTTTTAGCCCTTTGTCTTTACGTCGCTCGGCGACCAAAAAGGCGGTGAACAGCAATAACTTATCTTTCTCTCTTGGGGTTAATTCCATGTCTGCCTCGTAGTATTAAATTAGGTATTCCAAATTCGTGGGGGAACAGCCGGGTGGCCTAAAGTCACAGGGCGAATGATGGCCCAAGCGGCTTCAAATTCTTGCCTCACTTGCTCGGCGTTATCCCCTAAGTAGCGCAATATGATTAAACCTCGCACCAAGGTAATGCCCACCTCGGCGCAAGCTAATTGTTCGCGCAGATCTTCTAGCAATTGTTTTTGCGCCAGCTCATCCAGTAAATCTACCGTGGCCAACATGCAGGCATAAACGTGTTTGCCTGCAAGCGCAGCTGGGTTGGCGGCGGTATTGGCATTGTCGATTCGGGTATTTTCAATCAGCAGTGGGCGCTGCTCGCGATATACCTTGATAGATTGCAATAGCTCGCCATGGTCAAAGTCTTCGTCGCTGGCTTTACGGCCTAAACAGGTAATTTCCCAAGCAATCAACTGAGCATTGCCTTGCAGCATAAAGTGGCTATCTAAGCGGCCTTGGGCACCATTGAATACAATAGTTTCTGGCGGTAGCCACTCTAAACTGCTGTTGTCTTGTAAATGAAAACGCTGCTCTTGGCGTTGCTGCTGGCGCGCCAAATTAGAGCGGTATAATTTGCCTGAAGCCGGAGTAGTCAGTACCACTTTGCTGCCAGCTAGGCATTCCACGTTCATCAGTAGGTGATCGCCAGCCACTAAGCCACCTGGTGGGTGCAATAAATACACATGGCAACAATCTGGTGCAGCCAGTTCTGGGTGAAAAGGACGTTGCACCCGCAATGGTCCTTGGCTTTGATTAAGGGTTAAGCGAGTTTTATTAGCGATAGGGGCAAAGCCCAAATCAAGGGTGGCCACCCATCCTTGCTTGATTGGGGCGTGCGAATTGCTGCATGCGGCTTGCTCTTGCTGACTCACTGTTATCCTTCTTTCATGGCTGAGAGTGATTTTTCCTCTGCTTGATAGAGCAAGAACTAAACCAGTTTTATCGCACTAACCTAAGTGCGGCTCCTATTCAAAATAGCGCAAAATCAGCAGTTTGGGGTGGATCATTTTGGTGCGCAGTGGCCAAGTTGGTGCGTTTGTTTGGTGTTTATTTATTGCGCGATCATTTTGGTGCGTTTATTTGAGGCAAACGCTCATGTTTTGTGCGTCGAATAACTAGTGATATATACATTATTAGCGTAAGATGTTGTTTTTAATCGGTATTTTCTACTTGGCATAGTCGATGCTGTATCTCGTTTAGCACTGCATGAGGTACCGCATGCTCTAAAGGACTATAAAAAATAGGAAATATAGCAATGACACAACATAGCAAATGGAAGAAGATCGCAACGGTTGCAAGTGGTGTAGCACTTGCCTTCTCACTTAATGCAGCCCAAGCCGCTGAAACCATTAAAGTAGGCGTATTGCACTCTTTATCAGGCACCATGGCCATCAGTGAAACAACACTGAAAGACACTGTGCTTATGATGATTGAAGAGCAAAACAAAAAGGGTGGTCTATTAGGCAAGAAACTTGAGCCTGTAGTAGTTGACCCAGCGTCAAACTGGCCTTTATTTGCCGAGAAAGCACGTGAGTTACTTGATAAAGAACAAGTTGACGTTATCTTCGGTTGTTGGACTTCGGTATCTCGTAAATCAGTTCTTCCTGTAATTGAAGAACTAAATGGTATGCTTTTCTACCCAGTACAATACGAGGGCGAAGAAAGCTCTAAAAACGTATTCTACACTGGTGCTGCGCCAAACCAGCAAGCTATTCCAGCGGTTGATTACCTAATGGAAGAAGAAGGTGTAGAGCGTTGGGTTCTAGCCGGAACCGACTACGTATACCCACGTACTACGAACAAAATCTTAGAAGCTTACCTTAAGTCTAAAGGCGTAGCTGAAGCCGACATCATGATTAACTACACGCCATTTGGTCACTCTGATTGGCAAACTATCGTTTCTGACGTGAAGAAATTTGGTGGTGCAGGCAAGAAAACAGCGGTTGTTTCTACCATTAACGGTGACGCAAACGTTCCTTTCTACAAAGAGCTAGCTAACCAGGGTATCTCGGCTGAAGACATTCCAGTAGTAGCCTTCTCAGTAGGTGAAGAAGAACTATCTGGTTTTGATACAGCGCCTCTAGTGGGTCACCTAGCGGCTTGGAACTACTTCCAAAGCGCAGACAGCGAAGCTAACGAAGAGTTTATTGCTGCCTGGAAAGCTTACACTGGCGATGACAAGCGTGTAACTAACGACCCAATGGAAGCAACTTACATCGGTTTCCAAATGTGGGCTGAAGCGGTAGAAAAAGCCGGTACTACAGAAACAGATCCAGTACGTGACGCTATGTACGGTATCACTGTTCCTAACCTAACTGGCGGTTACGCGGTAATGAACACTAACCACCACTTAACTAAACCAGTACTGATTGGCGAAATTCAAGCTGACGGTCAATTCGACACTGTATGGCAAACTGCTGGTGGCGTAATTGGTGATGCTTGGACTGACCACCTAACTGAATCTGCAACTATTGTTGCTGATTGGACTGCCCCAATTAAGTGTGGCAACTTCAACATCAAAACTGGCCAATGTTCTGGTCAAAACTACTAAGGAACTGTTGCGCTTTTGAGCTCAACAGCCCAAAAGACAAATAGAACCTAGGTACGCGTAAACAGCTAAGTGCCTACGGGCACTTTTTAAAAGGCGCGGCTGAGTAATATCGGTGGCGCCTTTTTTGTATTGAATCAATCAAGAGTAGGGATTGTTTTGAGCATATACATATCACGCTTCGCACGCTTATTAGCCGGTGTTTTACTCATGCTTTGGGTATTACCAGCTGCAGCAAGTGATTGGGAGCAGGCAGTGCAGGCCTTAACTGCAAAAAAAAATAGTCAAAAACAACAAGCCATTGAACAGCTAATTGCTAGCGGAGATGAGCGTAATAGCCTGATCTTCGAAAGTTTATTAAGTGCCAATCTGTACTACCAAAAATCCGATAAAAAAGTGGTAGTCGCGGTAAAAGAAGGCAGCCTTTATAACTTAAGTTCGGTGGTTGACGGCGCTGAATTAGGCAGCGTTAAAAAATCTCTGATTAAGAAAATCTCGGTTAATAACAAAATTCGTCGACAGCTTCGTAATGGCTTGGCGCTTATTGGTTTAAATGCCGAAGAAGCCAGCGCTCGAATAGCTGCGATTCGTTCTTTAATGAATACTGCTGACCAATCACATACGCCGCTTATTGAGCAGCGCATGGTGGCCGAGCAAGACGAAAAGGTGATTGCCAAACTTAAAGAAATGCAGGCCATCATCAACCTTCAATATGGCGAAACGGCTGAGCGTTTAGCTGCGGCTAATTTATTGTCGGGTCAGTTGGATCCTGCCTCACGTAACGTGCTGGTGAAGCAGCAAGCTAGTGAGCAAGACAGCGCAGTGCTCGCGGCCATTGATAGCGCCATTGCTACTAATGAGCAGCTGCTGCAAATAAACAGCGTAGCCGAGAACATCTACTTTGGTTTAAGCCTAGGCGCAGTGTTGCTGCTAGCCGCAGTAGGCTTAGCGATTACCTTTGGTGTGATGGGCGTAATTAACATGGCCCACGGCGAAATGATTATGCTGGGCGCTTACACCACCTATGTGGTGCAGCAACTAATGCCAAACAATATTGAGTGGTCTTTGCTGGTGGCAATTCCTACCGCCTTCCTTGTATCTGGCTTAGTAGGGGTATTAATTGAGCGCGGCGTTATCCGCTTCCTATACGGTCGCCCACTAGAAACGCTACTCGCCACCTTTGGTTTAAGCCTTATTTTGCAACAAGCAGTACGTAGTATTTTTGGCCCACTTAACCAAGCGGTGATTACCCCGCAATGGATGAGCGGCTCGCTAGAAATTAACGGCGTATTGTCACTTACCTATAACCGCCTCTACATCATTATTTTCAGCTTTATGGTTGTTGCAACTTTGTGGACCATTTTGCGTAAAACCTTCTTTGGTTTGCAAATGCGTGCGGTAACCCAAAACCGTCCAATGGCTAACTCAATGGGCATTCGCTCTAGTTGGGTAGACGCCATGACCTTTGGTCTTGGCTCGGGCATTGCTGGTATTGCCGGTGTGGCTTTAAGTCAGCTAACTAACGTAGGCCCTAACCTTGGCCAAAACTACATTATCGATTCCTTCATGGTGGTGGTATTTGGCGGCGTGGGTAACTTATTTGGCACAGTGATTGGTGCGCTTACCCTAGGCGTGGCTAACAAGCTAATGGAACCATTCGCCGGTGCAGTATTGGCGAAGATTTTGGTTCTCGTGTTCATCATTCTATTTATTCAAAAACGTCCACGAGGCTTGTTTGCCTTGAAAGGCCGTACGGTGGAGGACTAAAGCATGCCTAAGTCTGTATTAGTTCGATTTTTAGTGAAAGACAAAGTGGGCAACGCCATGTTGCTGGCTTTGTTATTGTCAGCGATTTTAGTGCCGATAATGAGCTTGGCACTAAGCCCAGAAAACCCAATGCATTTAAGCTCGTACTGGGTAACTTTGTTAGGTAAATATCTGTGTTACGCGCTATTAGCGATTGCCGTTGATTTGGTGTGGGGTTATTGCGGTATTTTAAGTTTGGGACACGGCGCGTTTTTTGCGCTGGGCGGCTATGCCATGGGCATGTACTTGATGCGCCAAATTGGCGACCGTGGTGTATATGCCAACCCAGAATTACCCGACTTCATGGTATTCCTCGATTGGTCGGAATTGCCATGGTATTGGATGGGCTTTGATATGTTCCCCTTTGCCATGTTAATGGTGTTTTTAGCACCGGGCATTTTAGCCTTCATCTTTGGCTACTTGGCCTTCCGTTCGCGAGTTACTGGGGTTTACCTATCGATTATTACCCAAGCACTTACCTATGCGCTGATGTTGGCGTTTTTCCGCAATGACATGGGCTTTGGTGGTAATAACGGTTTAACCGATTTCAAAGACATTCTTGGTTTTAGTTTGCAAGCCGATTCAACCCGGGCGGTACTATTTGCCTTAAGTGCTTTGGCTTTGGCCGGTGCTTATGTGCTGTGTCGTTGGATAGTGAACTCTAAGCTTGGTCGAGTATTGATTGCGGTGCGTGACAGTGAAAGCCGTACCCGTTTTATTGGTTACCGCGTAGAGCGCTTTAAGCTGTTTGTATTTGTGGTTTCAGCCATGTTGGCTGGCGTAGCAGGTGCTTTGTATGTGCCACAAGTGGGCATTATTAACCCTGGTGAATTTGCTCCGCTTAACTCTATCGAAAGTATAGTTTGGGTAGCTGTTGGTGGCCGTGGCACCTTGTTTGGTGCAGTGTTTGGCGCGCTATTGGTTAACTTTGGTAAATCTTGGTTTACCGGTGCATTCCCAGAACTATGGTTGTTCTTCTTAGGTGCGTTGTTTGTGGTTACTACCTTGTGGCTACCAAAAGGCGTAGTGGGTTTGTACGGCAGCATTAAAGCTAAGTTGCAAGAGCGAGCCGCGACTAAACCTAGCGCTGTTAGCGTTGAGAAACCTGTAGTAGCAGAAAGCAAAACCAGCAAAGAACAACCATCGGAGGGAGCAGCAAATGCGTAGTGTACATATTCCTCAAGACACCATTTTGTATGTAGACGGTGTAACCAAAAGCTTTGATGGTTTTAAAGCCTTAAACAGCTTGTCATTGATTTTAGAACCCGGCCAAATGCGCGCCATTATTGGCCCTAATGGCGCCGGTAAAACCACTATGATGGATGTGATTACCGGCAAGCTTCGCCCCGATGAAGGCACAGTGTTTTTCAACAATGACATCGACCTAACCCAACACGACGAAGCCGAAATTGCCAACATTGGCATTGGCCGAAAGTTTCAAAAACCCTCGGTAATCGAAAACCTCACGGTGTTCGAAAACCTGGAGTTGGCCTTGGCGGGGCGTCGTGGCGTGTTCGAGTCATTAATACATAAATTGTCCTCTAGCGATAACAAGCAAATTGGCGATACCTTAGCCTTAATTCGCTTAGCCGATAAGCAAGATTGGCAGGCTGGCTCTTTATCACATGGCCAAAAACAGTGGCTAGAGATTGGCATGTTAATCATGCAAGAGCCGCAGTTGTTGTTAATTGACGAACCCGCCGCCGGTATGACCGACGAAGAAACCGCCCTTACCGCCGAACTATTTAAAGAGCTCGCCAAAAAGCACTCTTTGGTAGTGGTAGAGCACGATATGGATTTTGTAAAAGCCCTCGATTGCCCAGTAACGGTGCTACACGAAGGTTCGGTACTCGCCCAAGGTAGCCTTGAGCAAGTGCAACAAAATCAGCAAGTCATCGAAGTTTACTTAGGGCGTTAGGAGGATCATTTATGCTAGAACTTTCTCAAGTTGATAGCCATTACGGGGCCAGTCAAGCGCTTTACAATGTAGGCTTAAGTGCCGAGCCTGGCAAAATAAGTTGTGTGCTCGGGCGCAACGGAGTGGGTAAAACTACCTTGCTTAAAGCCTTAGCGGGACAACAAAGCATTAGCGCCGGCAGTATTATGTTTAACGGTAAAGACATTAGCAAAATGTCGCCAGCTCAACGGGCTAAACAAGGCATTGCTATTGTGCCGCAAGGGCGTGAGATATTTGGCCAACTAACGGTGCTGGAGAATCTTAAAACGGGATTCTCGGTACTGCCAAAATCAGAGCGTTTTATTCCCGACGAAATCTTTCGTTTATTCCCGGTGTTAAAGCAAATGCTGGCGCGCCGAGGCGGCGATTTATCGGGGGGGCAGCAGCAACAATTAGCGATAGCTCGGGCACTAATTATGCGCCCAAAATTGCTAATGTTGGACGAACCCACCGAGGGGATTCAACCTTCAATTATTAAAGACATCCAAAAGGTATTGGCACTACTGCGCGATCGCGGCGAAATGGCGATTGTATTAGTAGAGCAATATTTTGATTTTGCGGTAGCCCTTGCCGACAACTACACCGTATTAGATCGCGGTAACGTAGTGTTGCAAGGCAGCAAAGACGAAGTAGATGAAGCCGATGTTAAGCGCTGGATGAGTGTTTAAAGTTAACTCGCGTTAATGATATAGCCGCTCACAAGAGCGGCTTTTTTTGTGCTGATAAGCTGTAGCCAAGCTTTAACTCGTTTTTGGACAACAGCTTGCTAGTTAAGTTACGGGTGTCCAGTATTTCTCGTTTTAAAAGTCGAAACTTAATCCGAGTTCGACATAATTGTCGAAGTCTTCGGAAATGTGGTATCTAATCGTTGGTTTCACCCCCTTAATGTTGAACATGGCAGAGACTTCATGAGTGTTCATTGAACCTTTGTTGCCCCAATGCTTTGCAACATGGAACGAATGGTAATGACTAAACTCATATCCGAAGCTTAACCAGTCAGTCACCTCTTGCACGAGACCAAGGGAAGTATCCACATTAGTTTTGTGCACTGTATTGATCGGCTCGGCTTGATCGTAACCAAGGTCAAGTGAACCATATAGCACGGTTGAGTCAGTCACGTATCCTGCGACAAAGTAACCTAACCACGGTTTGACTGAGAACTCTGAGAGTTGTCCAGGTGAAGATACATATCCAGCAATCTCATGGTAGACACTTCCGGTCAAGAATGAGTAGCCGAAGCCAAACTCTCCGTAGCCTTCTGTATCCACTTCGCCGAACACTCGCCATGAATCGTTAAGATCGTAGCTTGCATTCAGTGTAGCGGTTGTATCTGAACCAAATGATATCGAAAACGTGTCCGTAATAGTGTCCAAGATCTCCGCCTGAATGTTAAAACTTAGTAGTGTGATAGCTAACAGGCGGAGTTTCATGGTTTAACTTATGACTTAAAGCGAGCTTGTGCTTTCGCTTTGATGTTGTTTAGCTTAGTGCGGTCGATTGAGTCTGGCTTAGGCAGGTTCTCAGTGATGTGTTTGTTCAGTTCTTTACGAGCCTCTTCAGTAGTCATCTGCTCACCAGTTAGCAGGTAAGCTCCTAAAGAGTAGCCATCGCGAACTAGGCCATCAGCGCCAGCTTCAACACCCATTAACTTAACAGCACGTAGTTTGTTATCTTCAGCCCAGTCTTGGTAACCAGCCATGAACGTACCCCAAGCATGTTCTCGTACACCATCAGCGAAGATGTCGCCACCGTTTACAGCTAGGAAACCACCAACTACAGCTCGGCGCTCTTCGTCAGTCTGAGTCATGCTCATCATTTCTTTCCAAGCATCAACAGTATTAGCGTCAACGAAAGTAGTGCCATTCTCGGTTGAAATAGAGATGCCACCTAGAGGCATTTGCTCAATAGTAATGTTATCAGCAACATCGCTTACGTTGCCGTCACCGAAGCCAGGGTCCGTACCGATAGGGTTGTCAATACCAGAACCATCGTCAATTACTGGCGGTTGTGAAGGAATACCTGCAATTGGGTTGTCAATGCCAGAACCATCGTCAATTACTGGCGGTTGTGAAGGAATACCTGCAATTGGGTTGTCAATGCCAGAACCGCCGTCAATTACTGGCGGTTGTACTGGAGCACCTGCGATTGGTTGGTCAGGTGAATCATAGTCAGGAGTGTTATCACCATCATTGCTAGATGAAGAAGAACTAAGTAATGCGATGCCTACAGCTGCAGCAGAGAAGAGCCCAGCTGCGACCTTATCAGAGGTAGACATAGAAGAGCTGTTATCAACTGGCTCGTATGCCTCTAGGTCAGAAGCAGTTGCGTTGAATGATAGCGCTGCGATTACAGATGCAGCGATAAGTGAATTTTTCATTATATTGTTCTCGATAAAGTTAAAAGGGCGGTCTCCTATAAAGGAAAGAGACCGTGACCAAAGTGTTTAATTAGTTGGGGGTGAACCTCGACTGATTAAGATTCACAAAGGACACTGCACCGAATGCCCTTTAGGAACTTGCTAGTCAAAGCACAATAAAGACAGGTGCTTTAGCGAAACTGAGGCATGTAATCTAAGTTTGCTTCAATCGTTTCATTCAAGGCCGTTTCTAGAACGGTTCCTGTCGTAACGAGTGGGTTCAAAATTAGCGCTCGGTGAGCTGTATTTCTGTCCCCAGTAACCGCAGCTTCAACGGTCAATGTTTCAAACTCTTTCAAGACTTGAATTAGACGCAGTGTGTCCTTGGGGAAGGGTGCAACGTTCAATGGAAGTGGACCTGATTTGGTGATCATGCTGCTTACTTCGACAGTACAGTCATACGGTAGACCTTCAATCGCACCATTGTTTCTCGTGTTCACATGCATGATGGTGCGTTTGTCATTGAAGATAGAGCTCATTAGTTCACAGGCAGCCTCTGAATAGTATTGGCCACCACGTTTTTCTAGCTCTTTCGGCTTTTCGTTTAATTCTGGATTGCGGTAAATATCAAACAATCGATTTTCCATGGCTTTAACGACTTCACCGCGAGTACCTKCGCCACTCGCCTCTTCCAGTTCTTGACCCATAATGTCTTCGCTGGTGTAGTAGTAACGTAAATACGCGCAGGGAATCATACCCATATTACGCAATAGTTCTGCTGGCCATTTAAACGGAGRAATATTCTGTGGTACGAGTGGATCGTTACCTGAAAKCATCTCTTCCACCACATCTTGTAGCTTGTCACGGCCTTCGTGTAATACTTTACGTGCCCAAATAAAGTGATTTAGTCCCGCGACTTGTAATACAAAGTCCTGTTCATTGGCATCCAGTATTTTTGCGATGCCTTTTTGCATAATGACAGGCACATTGCACAAACCAACAGCCTTCACTTTGGTGTGTTTCAAGATGGCTTCAGTTACCATGCCCGATGGATTGGTGAAGTTCAGTAGCCAAGCATCAGGGCATAGAACTTCCATTTCTCGTGCAATTTCTAAGGCAATAGGAATCGTGCGACACGCGTTTGCAAACCCACCTAATCCATTGGTTTCTTGACCAATCATTCCATACTTTAGGGAAATCCGTTCATCACGAATTCGACCTTCCAAACACCCTGCGCGGAACTGCGAACAAACAAAATCGGCACCTTCTAGGGCAGGCTTTCGCTCCAAGGTCACATGAACATCAATATGTGACATATTATTCTTAGCCAGCATACGGCGAGTCAATTCACCAATAATGCTAACTTTTTCGAGACCCTCTTCAATATCAACCAGCCATAACTCGCCAATTGGCAATTCATCATTACGCTTAATTAGACCTTCAATGAGTTCTGGAGTGTAACTTGAGCCTGCGCCAATAATGGTGATTTTTAAGTGTTTGTTCATCGTGATGCCTTGTATGGATAAGATGAGTTAATTTAAAGGCATATAAAGCTTGTTTACAAACCAGTAATAACTTGCTACAAATTAGCTATTCTAATCCATGGCGGTGTGTGCACTATGAATCGAAAACTGCAAATGCTATCCAACATGTACGTCTTTGCCGTCGCAGGAAAGTCTCTGAGCTTTACCAAAGCAGGAGAAGAACTGTTTATTTCACAGGGCGCAGTTAGCCAACGCATTAAATCTTTGGAAGAGCAACTTGGTTTTAGTCTGTTTGTAAGATTGACAAGAAAACTTAAGCTGACAAATGAGGGAGAACGCTTGCTGCAGGCATTGAATCAATCTTTCGATGTCATATTTTCAGAACTCGACGACATTAAATTCAACGAATTGCATGGCGAGCTATACATAGGCGTAGCACCAACGTTTGCCCAAAGGTGGATACTAGAAAGRCTTCCAGAATTTCAACAACGCTATCCTAACCTTAATATCAAACTGAGAGTAAAAGCGAGTCGCATAAACTTTCAACATGAACCTGTCGATATAGCCATTTACTACAGCAATAACGAACACCCTGAGTTCTATCATCAACGTTTGTTTGATGAAGTGTTGGTACCAGTTTGCAGCCCTGATTATTTCGCTAAACATTTTGAAAGCGATGAACCCATAGCGATGCAACTCTCCAACGCTACTTTTATCCACTGCACAGAATCATTAGAAGGTAGTCAATCAAGCAAAGAATGGTCTGTATGGTYAGCAGGGCAACAAAACGAAGAAATTCTATCTCTAGATGTAATGAAAAATACGTTTCTTATTAATCACGCTGATATGGCTATGATTGCAGCACGAAGTGGCTTAGGTATTGGCATTGCACGAAAATCACTAGTGCAAGAATATTTAGATAATGGAGAGCTACGAATGCTACTTTCCGAAGTGCCGTCAGGCCTTGGATACGATTTAATATGTATGAAAGGGCAACAAACTAGGCCTAAGATAGCAGCATTTATAAACTGGATTTCTTCACAATTGGAAGAGCTAGAAGTCTAAAGTATTCGCCCCCACCCTTTAATATGCTTTACTTGGCCTGAGCGATAGTTACTTGCGAGCACTATTGATGTATGAATAAGCCATTGTTCTAACGTACAATGGGGCAGAAACAAGTTAATGGGGTCATAGTGAAATTAACGGAGAGTAGCAGCATAGGCTATTCAAAATGACCTAGCCCCTCTATCTGGTCTACAGCATTCATAATTTAAGTGCCTACACGGTAACTCTTCAATCTCGGTTTGAGCGAGCTTTAAAGGCTTCAATCTCGGCCTTTGCCGTGTTTTTCCCAAAATCATCGAGCACTGATTGGGGTGTTTCGTCCGCATCATAAACAAAGTAGCGAATCGCAATCATCATCACGGCAAAGAATTCAACAACCATTACTATCCCCGCAAGTAAGCCTCCAATATCCAGTTGTAACAAAACATACGCAATGATTAGTACGACAAGGTTAATTGCTAATAGGAATAGGCCTTTCTTCTTATGTTTGGTCATAAGATCCCTCTTAAGGTGAATGGTAAATATGCTTAGCTTAGTGACCTAGATGCAAGAGTTTGTTTGATCTTACTGCAGCAAATAGTCTTTGCCGCACCTCTATTGATAAAAATCATACTAGTAACGATCCATAGTGTCACTTGTTTTTGTGAGGGCTGCTTTGGGGTTGGTTTAATTAGCACGGGCTTTAATAAAAAACTCTCGGTATGAACTTTGGTTCGTCTAGTTTCTGTGCTTATAAGAATGCGATTGCGTTGAGCTTATTAGTGTTGAATTTTCTCGAGCTAAGCAAGTTCCCGATAGCTCCGCAAAGTCACCATGGCTGCGGGGTTGAACAATAAAATCTATAACATGTTCGTTTGAGGCGAATATCAATACGTTGTGTCCGTCAAAGCGTAAAGCCTTGGTGTAATCTTTAATGTTCCAATCAAAGCCAAGTAAGCCAGCTGAATCTTCATTGTAGGGACCAAGGAAGCAGACTTTTGTCCACGCTTGGCTGCCGAGTTTTGCTAAATTTAGTTCGCCACTCTCATTAGTACTGATTAGCTTCCACAGGGCATAGTCATGTTTTGGTAACACTGGTTTAGGCATGACTCTCAGGTAAACCTCATGAGAATAAATGCCTAACATAAACATGCCAATTAAGCAGACCATGCTTAGTAGTGAAATAACTAGCTTTTTCACACTACCTTCTTGTTTTTATACTGCAGGTCTTTGGGAGAAGTATTAAAGGATACTACTAGTTCAAATGCTCACAAGTTAAATATTAATCGTTAACTTGGTCATACCGCCTCAATCTTTGGGCTACTAGCATTTAGTCGAGGTTCTTAACTTTTAGCGTTGTCCCATCATTCACTGCTTTAGGCCGTCGCTCGCAAGCGCCTGACTTGCAGTTTTGCAGGCAAAGCTTCCACAGGATGGGTTTTGCTTCTGGCTGTATATCTGCCAAGTCGTTAATGCAAATTGCTCCTTGAGCAAGCAGCTCTTGTAGCTTATCAACCGACAGACTTAATTGGATCCTTGGTGATTTTGAGGAGTGATGTTTCATAGTCATGTCCAAACACTTGTTGCGAATACTTATCATTAACTATCGTTTAGTTTGGAGCAAGTGTTTGTTTGGTATTTGTTCGGTGTGACTGTTTAAAGCCAAAAGGCTAGAGGGCGAATATGCCCTTAAGCCTAGTGGCAGAGCGCTTATTTTTGCTGTTGGAGCAGGGCCTTAATCTCGCTAAGTTCTTGTTGTAACTCACGCAGGCTTGGCTCGTTGGTGCCATCGGCTAGGCTTTTTTCTTCACGCACTTTGGCGTGTTCTTGCTCCATCACATTCACCACAATGCCAATCACCATGTTGAGAAAAGCAAAGGCCGACAGGAAGATAAAGCTAAGGAAGTAGATCCAGCTTAGGCTGTAAACCTGCATGGTTTCGTACATTACGTCGGTCCAATCTTCAAAGGTCATTACCCGGAACAAGGTAAGCATTGAAATGGCAATGTCGCCCCACAGTGTTGGGTTAATGGTTTCGAACAAGGTGCTGCCAATGGCGGCGTAAATGTAGAAGATGATGAACATCAGCAGCATTACGTAGCCTAGCTGTGGCAAGGCTTTGACCAGCGAAGTTAGTAAAATGCGCAGCTCTGGAATTATCGATACCATCCGCAGCACCCTAAATACTCGAATTAAGCGGCCAACAATGGCGAGCTCAGAGTTCTCGATAGGCACTAGGCTTACCAGCACAATTAAGCTGTCGAATAGATTCCAAAAGTTGTTGAAGAAGCGCTTTTTATTGGGCTCTGCAATAAAGCGAATGCTAATTTCTACCACAAAAAATAGCGTGATTAGGTAGTCGAGAATGATGGTGGCGGTAATCACTTTAGGTGGCAGCGCGTAGGTTTTAGCGCCAATTAGCAGTGCGGAGACTAAGATCACCGAAATAACAAACAACTCGAACAGCTTGTTGCGTTTTAGGCGTTCAAATTGGCTTTGTAGGTTTTGGCTTTTGTTGGTCAAATTTTGTTACTGCAGTGTTAAGAAATGCTGTAAGTGATTTTGCCGTAAGCGAGGCTACTAACTCAAGCTTTCCAGGTGAAGATTAGCCGATTAAGCGTTATTAATGGCTTTGTTGATAAACCGCTTGGCATTGATTATATGCCTCTAGCAAGTTATCAAACCGTAACATCTGTTCACAACAGCGCGGTTAGTTACTGACGTTTAATCAATTGAGCCGATAAAAAAGCCGCTTTAAATAAAGCGGCTTTTGGGGTTTAGCAGGTTAGGCTTAGTTTTCTAGGCTAGTTTCTGCTTCATGATCTTCTTTTTGCGCTAGAGCGGCTTGGGCCTTGGGCGCGTCTAAACTTAGCTCGCTGCTGCGATTAGCTAAGCGCTCGGGCGCTGACTCTGCTTTCATTTGCAGGTTAGAGCTATTGTACTCGTCTACTACTTTACGCTGTTCGTCGTTCATAGCTGCGGTACCTGCGCGGTTGCCGATGCTGTGCATCAGTTCGTGGTGCAGTTCGTCGGCGAGGTTCTCGTCTCCATGCATGGTCATAATATGGCGCGGGAACATTAGGTTAGTGCTACCAATGCCAGCAAAGGTTGAGCTAATTACTCGCGTTACAAACAAACGAGGCTGAATGGTAGAGGTGAACACGCTAGTTTCTAGGCTAGTGCTGTCGTTATAACCTTTACCAAAGGTGCGCGTATCTTCTTTAACCGTGCCTTTACACTTGAAGTAAACCAAGCTCGATTCAAACTGAATTTCACTCCAGAATGGGTGGCTTAGGTTGCTAAGCAAACGGCCAAAAATGGCACAAATTGTCGCAGCAACTAACAAGGTGAAAATGGTGAAGAAGCTCTCAATGGTAGTTTGTACAAACGCCGGTCCAGTTTCATCATTCAGTTGGTCAAACACAACACCGTCGAAGAAGCTGGTGTAAGTGGTAAGCGGCGTTAGTGAGTAAAACACTAGTAAGGTGGCTATTAGCAATAGCGCTTGAGCCAAACTGGTTGAGGCAATGCGCATTTTTTTGCTAACTGGCTCGTCGCTTTTCTCAACGGTTTTTGGTTGAGTTTCTTGAATCAGTTCACCATCAAATTCGCCATTGTTTGGGTTTTGGCGAGCACTCAAAGGTTTATAAATACGGTTTGGCACCTTTTTGTAACGGCGACGCTCCATCACTTGGTGGTTAAACTCGTTGAATATATCCATTGGGCGAGCACCTACTTCGCTGGTGCGAGGCAGTTTGTCGGTGATCTCGGTAGTTGGATTAGCTTGTTTTGCGCGCAAGGCGGTTAAGCCTAATACCAAACCACAGCTAATTACGGAGAACACAAAAATTAGCCCCAGCCAGGTAGAGTTGCTATAGCTGTTGTAGGCTAAATCTAGCATTTGGGTTGCCCACGTCATGCCTTCGTTTAACTCTACTTCTATCTCTAAACCACGTAATTGAGCGGCAATAACGGCTTGATAATGCTCTAACTCATAGGCAAAGATTTTACCCAAAATGACATTGATAATAACCGGTACACTCACACACACAGCGACCATTTTCACGAAGCCGAATGCACTAACAGTTTCGATGCCACGGCCTAAGCTGCGGTTAAGCGGTCGGCCAGCTCTAAACCATACTAATGCTACGTAGCAAAGTAAGGTAAAGGCAAAAAATGGCATAAGAATAGTGGCTTTATCGCCCGCTAAACCTACCGAAGTAACAAAGCTTAAAATGGCAAAAGCAAAAAGCGCCACCAAGGTTTGCACTAATGCCCCAACAATGCGCTGCGCCAAGTTTTGAATTGGGTAAGGCACAAAGGTGATTTTAGGGAAGAGGGTGTGCAGCATTCTCGCTACTAAACCCACTGGCTCTTTAAAGGTGTAGTTTTTGCTGCCTACCAGCATAGATTCAATTTGTTGCTGGTCGTAGGCTACATCGCGCTGCTCACGCTTAGCGCTGTCTTGCTCAGACGTTGCGTGGTTGTAAGACAGTGAAGTAGGCGCCGAGCGGCCTACGTAAAAGCGCATAACCTGCATTAAGCCACGCCCTAGTGTCCATAGGCCATTAGCCATTAACACAAAGCCGATGATGGCAAAGGTCCATCCGGTAATCGGGTGAGTTTGTACTGCACTCGCTACGTTTAATAGTGAGAGTAAACCTAGGAGGGCTGTAATGCCGCCACGAATGGCACGTAAGGTACCTTCAAAGCGGAAGGGATTGCGGATCCCTAAGTCGAGTGAGCCATGTTCAAAAGACATGTTAGTTCCTTAAACGATATCTTGGATTAAATAAGAGTTTGGTAGCCGTCGGCGTCGGTTTTTACATCGGCGTTTGAACTACCAGAAACAGGGGCAGGAGCTGCTGCTTGGATCGTATTAGCAAAGGCACTTGTTAACTCTTGTCTTAAGGTTTGGCCAAAGGCTAAGCGCATCTTGTTGCGTAAGCGACCAAGTGGAATACCAACAAACACCTTGCTGAGAATAAAGCCGACAATGGCTCCCATAAACGCCCAGCCATAACTTACATCGCTGTAACGCGTTGCATCAGTAAAGTTGGCAATTAAGTAAGGGGTGTCGAGCAATAAATAAGGCATTGATTGAAAGAATGACATTATCCCGTAGCGACTGATACCTGAACCCGCCCAGAACGCACACCAAGCAAATAGTAGTACCAAAAAGCCAGTAATTAGCGGGCTCCACTTTTCTAATTTTGCAGCAAAGCCTTGTAGCGGAATGATGCGCTTGGCCGCCGTAAGAAGGTTTGCTTGCGTGGTATAACCTAAGAAATCGTTGGAGTGAAGGAAGTAGCCAAAACGAAAGGTCTTCTTGGTTTTTTTATCTTCGCCCCACAGGGTTGAGATATGCTGAGTGGTTGGTGGAATATCAGGCTTAAAATCGACGCCCATTGTTTCCACTTTGCCGTTGTTATCCTCAAGATATATGTTGATTCCATCACTAAAGTGTTTAGAGCCACCATAGGTTTTTGTTATTGAAATAATATTGAAGTCATAGTCATTTTTACCCACTCGAATGGTGGTTGGATGAGATGTTTCCATTCTGTTCTCGCTACTGCAATTGGTCTAGTTAACTCAAGATGTGGACGGGAAACGCCCATCTATGCAGATTTTGCGCGAAGAACATTACACTAACAATGCGCTTGTACTAAAGATTATTATAATATTTAAAAATTTGTCATTCGATTGATTGTTATGACTTTTGTTTGATTATAGGGCTGTGTTATTGAGCAGTGCCTTAGTAGGTAAGTAGTGCAAAATCTTGCTACTAATCCGAGCTTAGACAAATCTGCTGACGCAACTGCTCGGCTGAGTGGGCAGCATTGGATTGACAAACAAACAAGCCTATTTGCTCATAGCCGCCCATCATCTGAGTTTTAGGTAAAAACTCAAGATACAAACCACAACCTGGCCCATTGTTAATGATCATGTTGTAAGCAGGCGGAATACCCATTTGTTCCATGAGGTGGAGAATAGCTTGTATGGCATGCTGCATCCCTTCCACCAATTGTTGCTGCTCGGGGCTATTAAGCTGATGCAAGTAGCGCTTGTCACTGTCTTTCACAATTAGCAGCATGTCTAAAGGCCGCTTCATAAAATACGGCACGATTAACTGTACTTCGCCATAGTCTTTTACCAGCAATTCGCTGGGGTTTTCTTCTAACATGTAGCGGCTAAAGGATTTGTTGTGGCGTTTTCTAAAGCGCAAGTTATTGAAAAAGTGCTGAGGCAGTATGTTGCTGTAGGCAATTTGCTGGTGGCCATGGACTAAAGAAGCACCGGCAGTTGCGCCAAAGTTTTTAATAATAGAGACGTAGCCACTTACCACTTCCTGGTTCACTTGAGTCTCTGAGCGCGACATAAAATCGGTGGGTTGGCACAACAGGTTTTTCTCTAAAGCTGCTAGGCGTTTAAAGCTAATTAATGCATCGCCAAACGGCAGGTTGTGCCAGTCTTTATCGTGTAGCGATGAGGTCCATTGCAATAGGTGAAAACCATAGGATGCGCGACCATTGTGATAGGGATCTTGATGTAAAAAGTAGTCGGCATTTTCTATGGGAATGTCTTCAATAGGGTGGAAAATCGGGTAGAGGTTTTTGTTGATAAAAGTAAAACCCTCGCTATGTTCGGCTATGTCGAGAATATCGGCGCTTTCTCCTTCACAAATTGGGCAGTGCTGGTCCTCTTTCACTGCTGTAGGTTGGGCTGTGGTATGCACCCGTTTAGCGCGCGCAGAATTGTAAATCACTAAGTTACCGTTGCGTGGGTCAATTTGGCAAACGCCGTCTGGAGCAAACTGTTTTAATTGCGGATCTTGGCTAATATTTTCTAGTAAGTGATGAAACTGTAGCTGGTCAAGATCTTCACTTAAGGCAAGTGATTTAGCGAGGGCAAGGGGTAGCTGTTTGCTCATTGGCGATCCTTGTTTGCTCAATTCAACATGTGTAAAGCTTGCACTGAATGTTGATTATAGGTGATGAACTTGTCATGCGCGTTTAATCGACCAGCATTTATAGAAAAGCGCTGCACTTTTGCTAGTGTCGTAAATTGGCTTTGGCAGTGCTAAAAACTAAAGACTTTCCTAGGCTTAGTTTGCTTGGTTTAAGTTATATAAGCACTGGCTTGCTTAAAGCCAAATGACTTGAAAGAAAACCATCACAAAATTTCAGTGTACAAGTGTACGCTGAAATAATAAGCTAGTCTGCGACTTGTTAAATTTAGGTAACAACATGCAGCCGGCAAAGTACTACAGCGCAAAAGAAGAATTACTCAATGTAATTTCTCACCTGATTGGTTTGGTCATCGCGGTGGTGGGTTTGGTGATGTTATTAACTAAAGCCGATGGCTTAACCGAAGTTGTTGCCGTGAGCATTTATGGCGGGTCTTTAGTGTTATTGTTCTTAGCTTCTTCGCTCTACCACGCAGTGAGCCATAGCGCTTGGAAGACCGGCTTAAAACTGTTTGACCATTCTGCCATTTACTTGTTGATAGCTGGGACTTACACACCAATATTGCTGGTGTCTTTTGACGGTTGGTTATCGCTGATTTCGATGATTGTTATTTGGACGCTAGCGGCCTTTGGTGTGGGCTTTAAATTGCTTACGGGCACCCGTTTCCCTAAGGTGTCGCTGAGTACTTATTTGGCGATGGGCTGGTTGTCGCTGGCCTTGGCTTACCCGATGTACCAGCATATTGCCGGTGAAGGTTTATGGTTTTTGGTCGCTGGTGGGGTGCTATTTAGCGTGGGTGCGCTGTTCTATGTGGCTAAGCACAAACCATACACCCATGCTATTTGGCATGTTTTTGTAGTGGCGGGCTGTGCCTGTCATTTTGCTACCGTTTATGGCTATGTTGTTTAAAGCCGCTCGCTTGGCTGCACTGGCCTAGCATTACTTGTTTAGTAGTAAGCTTCCCCGACCTTTTGTCTATATAACAGGTGTTGTTCCCCTTCGGGATCTTGGTAGACAAATTCATCTTCGTTAATAGAAATGATTTGGTCGCACCATTGGCTGCCAACTGGCAAAATCTCTGGGTGTGAGGTGCGGCTAATGGTGATGCAGATGGTTTACCCTAAATCACCAGAAATCTGATAGCGGCCATCAACCCTAAAATCAGCAATACTATCAGGGAACGTTCCCCAGCTTTTAACGGTGCCATCGGCATGGTAATGATCGTAGCCCCAAACAGATTCACCTTGATCTTGTGAGGTTCCCCATACGCCAAGCAGTGAATCTGGATCGATGGCCTCTTGGGCCTGTAACAAGCCACTGGCAAAAGCCAAAGGCAGCAGAAAAATAGAAAGTTTCATGATGGTGCCAAACAACGATAAGTTACTTACTCTTCTATCAGCTAACTATGCAGTGGTCAAACGCTTAGGCTATTTTACTGTTAGCCGCTTATAGCCACACCAGCTCTGGCAAAGCGCTTAAATCCAATTTATCGCCTTGTTTGGCGGCAAGCATTGCTGCTGGTTGGCTTAACGAGGCTTTAATTGCCGCCAGCAGATCTTGTTGTACTTGTTGCTCGCCATGCACCAGTACCAATGGAGGAGAGTGCTTGAATTGTTGATACCAATGAATTAATTCCGCTTGGTCGGCGTGGGCAGATAGCCCGCCAACGGTGTGTAATTTGGCAGCGACTTTTACCGGTTTGCCGCGAATGGTGAGGTAGTCTGCGCCATCTACTAGCATTCGCCCTGGGGTGCTAATGGCTTGGTAGCCACAAATGATGACATCACATTCAGGACGCCATAGGTTGTGTTCTAGGTGGCAGCGGATCCGCCCGCCATTACACATGCCACTACCAGCGATAATTATTAAGCCTTGGTTTATTTCGTTTAGCTCCATAGATTGTTCAGTGCTTTGAATAAACTCAACACCTGAGAGCAGTGGGTGTTCACCGGGGTGCTGTTGAGTAAAGCGCTTAAAATCGTCATCCATCACCGGGTAATTGTTGATATATACCTTGGTGGCTTCGATAGCCATGGGGCTGTCTAAACAAATTCTCCAGCGCGAAAGATCCCATTGCTTGGCGTAGAGGTGAAATAAGTAGAGCAGTTCTTGGGCGCGGCCTACCGAAAATGCCGGTAACAAAATGTTCCCTTGGCTGCCACTAATGGCAGCGGCAAATATTTGTTCTAGTTCGTCGATAGTTTGCTGCCAACTGCGGTGCAAGCGGTTGCCGTAGGTGCTTTCCATTAACACCAAGTCGGCTTCGTGGATTATTTCAGGGTCATCTAAAATGGGCATGCCTTCACGGCCTAAATCTCCACTAAAGACGATTTTCTTGCGGGTGCCTATTTCATTTATCCATAACTCAACGATGGCCGAACCCAGAATATGCCCGGCGTCGGAGAGCCGCAGGTTTAATTGCGGAAGTACTTGAACGCTTTCGCCATAATTTAAAGGTATAAACTGCTGCACGGTTTGTTCTACGTCTTGCTCATCAAACAAGGCTTGCAGCGGTTCAAGGCCTCTTTTTAGGCGCTTTTTGTTGAGTCGCTCAGTGTCGCGCTGCTGCAGCATGGCGGCATCTTTTAGCATAATGGCGCACAGTTCTGCCGAGGCCTTATGAGTATAAATAGGACCGGTAAAACCAGATTTCACCAGCTGCGGTATTCTGCCAGAGTGGTCGATATGGGCGTGACTAAGAATAACTGCGTCAATTTGTGAGGGATCAAAATTAAATGCGTGGTAGTTGCGCATTGCATCGGCTTTGCTGCCTTGAATCAGTCCGCAATCAAGTAGCACCTGTTTATCGTTTACCGTAAGCAAGTGACAAGAGCCGGTGACTTCTTCCGCTGCACCAAGAAACTGTAGGGTCATGGTCATGCTATCAGCCCCTTTTAAAACAATGCCTAAACAAAGTGTAGTTCAGCAGCTGATGTGAATTTGTGGCGTAGTTAACGGAGTGCTTAAAGCCTTTAAATAAATAGGATAAGTTTGAGTTGGAGTCGTTAAGTAGTGAAGGCAATAAAAAAGGCTGCCATGGCAGCCTTTGACGAGTTCAAGCTTAGAGTTAGGCTTTGAGTGTTGATAGCTGAGTATCAAGTGACTGGGCCACTTGCGATAGCTCGGCGCTAATGCTCTCGATATCGTGAGCCAAACTATTTTGCACGCCAGCTGCTTCGCCAATGCCGTTAATATTGCGATTGATGTCTTCGCTCACGTGGCTTTGTTGATGGGCAGCGGTGGCTACTTGGGCGGCGTTATCGTTAATTACTGAAATGCTTTCTACCACTTTATGCAATTGCTCATAGCTGGCTTCGGTATCTACCGCTGTGCTATTCACTTGCTCACGGCTGGTGGTAATTAAATCTACTGTGGCATTTACGTCACTTTGCAGCGCTTGAATCAATTGATTGATTTCTTCGGTAGAGCTTTGGGTTCTACCGGCTAGGTTTCGCACTTCGTCTGCTACTACTGCAAAGCCTCGACCTTGTTCACCGGCACGCGCTGCTTCAATCGCGGCGTTAAGTGCTAGTAAGTTGGTTTGCTCGGCAATACCACGAATGGTTTCTAGGATGCTGTTAATGTCTTGGCTACGGCCGGCCACTTTAGTGATTCGCTCACTAATGCCTTCCATATTGCCAGAAATATCACGAATCTGTTCTACAGAGCTTTGGAATTCTTGCTGGGTTTGGTTGAGCTGTTGCTCGGCTTGTTGAGCGCTATTAGCGGTGCCATTAGCAAGTTCTGCAACATCACTGGCAGTGGATGACATCTCGTTCACCGCGGCGGCTACGTTGTCGGTATCGCTGCGTTGTAAGCGGCTAGCTTCACCGGCCGATTCAGCATTTTTAGCTAAGGTTTTTGAACCATCGGTTAGCTGATTAGATTGCTGTTGCAGCTGATTGACCATTACCCGTAGTTTTTCGGTAAAGGCATTAAATTGGGTGGCCATTGCCACTAGCTCTTGATGCTTTTGCACATCCAGTTTCATGGTGAGGTCGCCGTCATTACCAGCTAGATAACCAATGCGGCGGGTAATTTGGCTTAAAGGCTCTAAGAAGCCTTGCACCAGTTGCGACACAATAAATAGTGCAACCACGGCAACCACTGCTGAGCTAAGGATCATTTTGCCTCTAGCATCGGCTGCGGTTTGAGCAAACAATGCTTGTAGCTCGCTTGCACTTAGTTGGCTGGCAGCGGCAGCTTGTTCGGCACTTAGCGATACACCGCCAAACAGCAGCATACTAACCAGTACGCATATAAATAATAGGGTGATGCTAATAAGTAGTTTTAATTTAAACGACAGCGTTGCCATTATTGTCCTCCATGAACCCGTCTGCCGCTACAATCTCATACTTTTGAATTTGGCGCTCAACTTTCCTCACATATTATTGAACAACAAGTAAATTTTTTACTTTCATCGCATTTTGCTAGGGACTAGTGGCCTTAAAAATTGGTACTCCGCTGCTGTCTAGGCTGCAGCGGAGTAAAACAGCAGTGCTTATCTTTAGGGTTGGCTTTGAAGATCTATTTGATAAAGGGCAAAGCCAACATCATCTAAAGAAAGCTTTTGCATTGGATAAATCGCCTTTTCGGCAATAAATGCAGCAGCTTTATCGCTGGGCGAAGTTTCAAAGAAAATGTTTAGCTTCGCTTTGGTTTTCGACTCTAGCGGGCTAAAGCGCCAGTTATTGTCGGCACTAGGGCTAATTTGTCCTTTCTCTTTACTCACTCGCTTAATGTAGTTGGCTAATACACTGCGATTTTCGTCGGGCGCTTGAATCACCACGTTGTCTTCGCCGGTGCCAGCAAAGCCACCACTGTAGGCGCGATAGTTATTGGTAGCGATTAAAAACTGCTGCTTGGGGTCGATAGCTTTGCCAGCGTATTGCAGCTGTTTAATCCGTTCAGAACTTAAATCTGCTGCTTTGCAGTCAGCGTCAAAACGGGCGGCCTGGCTTACGTCAATTTGGTAAGTAACGCCGTCAATCACATCAAAGTTATAGGTTCTAAATTGCTCCCAGTTGATTAGGGCTTGCGGCTTGGCTTGGTTTGGGTCGATGCGGTTGAACTGACCTGCCGAGCACTCGAGCCAGTCTTTCACTTCTGCACCGGTGACTTTTAGCACCACTAGCGTATTGGGGTATAAATACAAATCGGCGGCGTTTCTAAAGGTGAGTTCGCCTGCTTCCACTTCGGTATAGTTGCTCGGATCGTTTTTACGCCCACCGGCTTTAAAAGGTGCGGCAGCCGATAACACTGGCAATTCGGCTAAGTCGGGGTCACCTTGAATCAAGGTTTTTACGTAGTCGGCCTGCGCTAGGTTAACAATTTGAATGGTGGGGTCGTCTTGTACCAAGGCTAAAAAGCTGTACATCACATCACTGGATTTACCTAAGGGTTGATTGACAAAATCACGGGTGGCTTGGTGATCTTCCACTACAGCGGCTACCATGGCTGAATCAGCCTCGGCGAGAGATTTTTTATTGGCGTTGTCAAAGATAGGGCGGTTGGTGGACTGGCTGTTATTCACCGTCCAGCCGTTTTCGGTATGTGAAAGTTCTAAGTCGATAATGCCTACATGGCTGCCCCAACGCCCTGGCATTACCGCAGCTACCCCATTAATGGTGCCGCTTTGGTTATTTATGCCAGGCAAGTTATCAAAGCCTTTACCAGGGAATACTGTATGCGCATGACCAAAGGCGATGGCATCAATACCAGCGACTTCTGATAGATAGTAAACTGAGTTCTCGGCCATTACCTTGTAAGGGTCGGTCGAGAGGCCTGAGTGGGGAATGGCAACAATAATATCGGCACCTTCTGCCTTCATTTTTGGCACCCAAAGCTCAGCACTTTGTTTGATGTCTTGTGCGCTTACCTTGCCTTCTAAGTTGGCTTTATCCCAAATCATAATTTGTGGGGGAACAAAGCCAATGTAGCCAATCTTAAGGTTTTGGCTTTGGCCTGCGGTATCTTTAAAGCTGTAGTTTTTGATTAGATAGGGGCTAAAGTAGTTTTGTTGGTTGTCGCTACGAATTACGTTGGCATTGATGTAAGGGAAAGTGGCGCCAGCTATGGCTTTGTCTAAAAAGTCTAAGCCATAATTAAACTCGTGATTGCCAATGTTGCCAACATCGTAATCGAGGCTATTCATCGCCTGATAAACCGGGTGAACCTGTTGCCCCGACAAACCTCGGTCAGCAATATAGTCGCCCATTGGGCTGCCTTGAATAAGGTCACCGTTATCGACTAAGACACTATTCTCTACTTCAGCTTGGGCTTGTTTTACCAGAGTGGCGGTACGCACTAAACCTATTTTGGCTGAGGGTTTATCCTTGTAATAGTCAAAGTCCATGATGTTGGCGTGAATATCGGTGGTTTCGATGATTCTGAGCTTTATTGTAGAGTCGTGAGCGTGGCTATAGGCCGCTAAACATAAGCTGGTGCAAAGTAGTATTTTTAAACTTTTCATGGTGGCTCCGCACGGAAACAGTAAGCAATAAAGTAAACCATAGCAGAGCGGTGCAAGGCGGCACTCTCAATAGCAAAATAAACACGTTTTTCAATAATAAACGATGGTCTTAGCTATGATAAAATAGCTAAAAAATTCGGAGACGCTATGCCCTATCAGTGGATTTTACTTGGCCTTGCTAGTCTTATAGCTATTGGCATCTTATTACATCACCCTTCGCGCACCTTAGGTATTCCTTCGTTGCTTATTTTTATGGGGGTGGGTTTATCCATTGGTAATGGCGAGTTTAATTTTGTTTACGATAATCTGGCGGTTACCTCGCTGGTGGGCTCTTTTGCCTTAAACATCATTGTATTTGTGGGCGGTATTAATACGCCTTTGCAAAGTATTAAGGTGGCCTACAAAGAAGGTGGGATTTTGTCTTCGCTGGGGGTGGTGTTCACCTCGTTTATTTTTGCCGCTATTTTTTACCTGATATTTGATTACGACTTTGTTTATTGCTTGCTGTTTGCTGCTGTAGTGTCGTCTACCGATGCCGCTGCGGTATTCTCCATTTTAGAATCAAAAAAGCTCAAACTAAAAGAAAGTACCGATACGGTGTTGGAGTTTGAATCGGCTACAAATGACCCTGTAGCGCTAATTATGGTGGTGATTCTTACGGCTTTATCTTTGTCACCAGACAGCGGCGTATCGGCTTTGGAGATTAGCCAAACCTTGGCGATTCAAGTTGTTGGCGGATTAGCGATTGGCTTTATTGTGGGCAAAGTATGTGTACTGGCGCTTAGTAAGATTAGCCTGCAAGAATACGGCTTAATTCCTGTGTTTGTATTGGCTTGTTTTATCTTGGCCACTTATGGCAGTGAGTTAGCGGGCGGCAACGTGCTAATAGCCTGTTATGTGGGCGGCGTGGTAATTGGCAATGGCTTGAAGCGCGGTAAAGAAGTGAATAAACACTTTTTTAATAGCCTGTCGTGGTTAGCTCAAGCGGTGATGTTTATTATACTAGGGCTGCAAATCTTCCCGCAGCAATTGCTAGATGTACTATGGGTTGCCTTAGTACCAAGCGCTATTTTGATGCTGGTGGCTAGGCCTCTGGCAGTGCAGCTGTGTTATCTGCCATTTCGCCAAGCCACTTGGAAGAAGCGTTTGTTCATTTCATCGATTGGCTTAAAAGGGGCTACTCCCATTGTATTTGCCTTAATTCCTGCGGCGGCTGGCGTAGAAGGCGCGTTAGAGATGATGCACATGGTGTTTTTTGTGGTGCTTTACTCAGTGTTTATTCAAGGTGCTGCTATCGAACCTTTGGCGAAAAAACTTAAGCTTAATCAAGATGAAGCTTAGCTAGGCTGAGCTTAAAATTGGCTAGATTTAAGG
Organism: Agarivorans sp. Alg241-V36; assembly: GCF_900537085.1. NCBI lineage: Bacteria > Pseudomonadati > Pseudomonadota > Gammaproteobacteria > Alteromonadales > Alteromonadaceae > Agarivorans > Agarivorans sp. Alg241-V36. Next base: position 58,368 of record NZ_UNRE01000005.1, read on the forward strand.
CTTGGCCTGATGACAATGCTCGATAATCAGCGCTCGCAGCCAACTGTGTGCCGGGTCGTTTTCTAAGTGTTGTGGCCAAGCCAATAAGTAGCTAAACGGCGCCATGTAAATGGGTAAAGGCAGCAACTCTAGTTGGTGAGTCTTTACCACTTGCTGGGCAAAACTACGCGTGCAGGTAAACACCAAGTCGCTAGATTGGCAAAGTAAGGCCGCAGCAAAAAAATCTGCAGTAAGGGTGCTGTTTTCAATATGCAGCCCTTGCTCTGCAAGTACCGAGTGCAATAACCAACGGTCGCCCACTTCACATTCACAATTTAAGTGAGCTTGCTGCATGTAGCAGTCTAAACCCCATTGCTGGCTTAATACTGGGTGGTCTTTTCTAACTAAACAAACATGGTCATCTCTAAGTAGCTCAAAGCTATGAATTTGAGGCGGCACTTGCTTAACTTGATAATGACTAGGCGCGCGCTCGTCGTTATCGCGAGCGACGATAGCTAAATCAAATTCGCCTTTTTGCAAGCCTTCCATGCTGCCGGGTTCTAGCCTGTGAGTATCTAATTTTAAGCCGGGTGCTTGTTGCATGAGTTTGCCAAAAAAGCGCGGCAACAGGGTGGCAAAACAGGTTTCATTAAGGCAACAACGAAAGCTACGTTGGCTAAGCGCTGGCTCAAAGCCTTCTGCTTCTATCATCTCGTTGGCACTTTGTAGCCACTGACGCAATTTAGGTTCTAAGTTGCGCACTCTTGGGGTTGGACTCAAGCCATTGGCATGGCGAATAAATAAAGGGTCATTAAGTTGTTGGCGCAATTTGGCTAATTGCTTGCTCACCGCCGATTGGGTGAGGAATAGTTTTTCTGCAGCTTTAGATACACTGCGTTCTTCAAGCAAGGTGAGTAAAACTCGCAGTAGATTAAGATCGTATTGCTGAGACATGATATTCCTATGAGGACTATGTGCGAATCTAAACTATCATTATGATTCATAAAGTGCAGGGCTTACAATGCCGCTCTCATTTTTGGAGCGTGTTATGTCGAAGCCTTTACCGCTATTTATGTTAATGGTGCTGTTCTCACCCTTAGCCATTGATATTTTCTTACCCGCTATTCCGCAAATGGCCGGTGCTTTTGAGGTGCCAGTTGCTTGGATTGCTCAGGCAATTCCGGTGTTTCTGTTTTCTTTTGGTATTGGCCAATTGTTGGTGGGCCCACTGGCCGACCGCTATGGCCGCAGACCCGTCGCTTTGGTAGGAGCGCTGTTATATTTGGCAAGCTCAGCCTTGGCAGCAATAGCCAGTACCTACGAGCTGTTAATGTTGGCCCGTTTAGCCCAAGGCCTGGCAGCGAGTTGCTTGTCGGTGGCGGCATTTGCTGGAGTGCGTGATGTGTTTGGCGCCGAGCGCTCAAAAAACATATTTAGCTACTTAAACGGGGTGATTTGCATCGTACCCGCTTTAGCACCTTTGTTAGGCGGCATGCTTACTCATTGGTGGTCATGGGCGGCAAACTTTTGGTTTATGGTGGCTTTTGCTCTGGTGGTGTTTTTGGCACTGTTGCTTGGTTTAAAAGAAACCAAACCCCAAACTAACGTTTTTACTGGGCGCTTATATTCCTTTAGCCGTTACTACTCGGTCATTACAGTGGCTAGCTTTCGTTTTTATTCGCTGTTAGTAATGCTGGGTATGGCGATGATTATTGGCTATGTTTCGCAATCTCCTAGCCGTTTAATGGTGGATATGCAGCTATCTAGCGCTGACTACGCTCTGTGGTTTGGCTGCAACGCTGCGATTAACATAGTGGCAGCGTTTTTGGCCCCTCAGGTGATTAAGCGAATAGGGCAAGGTGCAGGTTTATGGCTTGGCGCAAGTTTGATGGCAGGCGCGGCTATTGCTTTAGTGCTTGGCCAGCAAGTTTTGCATCCGCTAGCATTTATGGCTCCGGTGTTTGTTTCTAGCATTGGTTTTTGCTTGCTAATTGCGGTTGGCACCGGCAGTGCCTTAGCGCCATTTGGCGATAAAGCGGGCACCGCTTCTGCCTTATTGGGTTTTGTTCAAATGACCGGCTCGGCCAGTTTAGTTGGGATACTAGGTGTAAGTGGTTTAGCTAATATAGAGCAACTCGCACTGTTAATGGCCTTGCCGTTTGCTGCCATGACCGTGGCCATTTGCAAAGGTGGTTTAAAGCTCGAGACTAATAATTAGCTACTTGAATTAGCTGTAGTATTTGCAAAAAAGCGCCTAGTTGGCGCTTTTTTGCTTTTATTTCTGCTTAAACGGATTTTTTGGCTATGCGGGCGGGCTAAATCTGGCCGGTGGTTTATAGTTTTAAGTAAGTAAAGTTAAAGCCGCGCTGGTAGTCATTACGTGAAGATCTTACTGCTTGTTCTGTTTGTTTGCCCTTTAGCTTGGGGAAAGGCCTCGGTAGTGTTTATAAACCCAGGCAAAGCTGAGGAAAGTTTTTGGCAAGACGTAGATTTATTTGCTAACGCTGCCGCTAAGCGTTTAGCCCTTGATTACCGAACTTTTCATGGCGAGCGCAATCACTATTCGATGATTAAGCACATTGAGTGGATGATCAACAATCAGCAACTGCCCGACTACCTAATGTTAGTGAATGAGAAACAAGCCTTACCTCGCATGCTTAGTCTACTAGAGGGGCATGATGTTTATGTATTGGTTTTACTTAACGATGTAAGCCCCACCGAACAACAGTTGCGCCAAAATAATCCTCATTGGCAGCAATACCTGTTGTCGTGCATTGTGCCGAATAATCTTTGGGCGGGTTATCACACTGCTCAAAGCATGTATTTAAATGCCGAGGAAACAAGCGGAGAAGCAGTAGTTATCTCGGGAGACAAGGTAACTCCAGCTTCGGTAGAGCGGGCTGCTGGAGCCGTGGATTTTTTCCAGCATCAAGCGGGTATCGAGCTTAAACAAGTTATTTATGGTCAATGGGATGAACAACGCAGCTATCAACAAACCAAGGTATTGCTAAAGCGTTATCCTGATTTGAAATATCTTTGGACAGCCAATGATCACATGGCTTTTGGCAGCATTAAGGCGATAAAAGAACAAGGCAAACAGCCAGGTAAGGATGTGATTGTTGGCACAGTGAACACCTCACAACAAGCCTTATGGTTGCGCGAGCAAGGTGAAATTAGCGCTCTGGCTGGTGGCCACTTTACTGCTGCAGGTTGGGGCTTGAGTTTGATTCATCGACACCTTCAAGGGCAAACAATACCCAGTAAAGTCAATGCGCCTTTGTTTTTGATGTTGCAACCTGAAACAGAAGCCTTTGAGAAAGTGAAAAATAAACAATGGGACCAAGTGAGGTTTGAAAATATGTTGCTTGAAGGCGGTGATCCTCTTAGTTTTCAAATTGCCCAGTAGCTTATGCCGATGAAAGGAGCATTTAAACTGCGCACCCCCATAGCTAAACGTTTAGTCATACTCATTGTTAGTGCTAGTACGGTGTTCGCCCTGTTATCGGTTGCGGTGCAACTGGCGTTTAACTTTTCTGGTGCGGTGAAAAATGCCGAGCAGTGGGTTGATGAATATAACCAGGCTAACCTAAGCGCCATAGAGCGAGCAGTATGGGAAATTGACTACCAATTGTTAGATGATTTATTACAAGGTTTTGTGCAGCAGCAGTATGTGTCTTCGGTGAATTTTTCTACCGATGAAGGTATGGCGCTTAGCATTGGAGAGGTAGACCTTAGCCAAAAGTTTTATGTTTACACCTTGAATCATCAAGGCACAGCGCTGGGTAAACTTACCGTTGGCTTAGATTTATCGCTAATTAAGCAAGATATTAAAGCGCAAGCCTTGGTGATATTGCTAACCAATGGCTTAAAAACCTTTTTAATGAGCCTGATTATTTTGTTGTTGGTAGGGCGCATTGTCACCGGTGATTTACGCCGCTTAGCAGAGGCGGCAGACCAGATATTTACCGAAGAGCAGCAGGTCGTTCAGCTGCCCAGCAAACTACTTAAACGCAATGATGAAATAGGCTTAGTGGCCAGTTCTATGCAGCAGTTGCAGCAGCGTTTGCGACGTGGCTTAGATGCGCGTTTAGAAGCAGAACAGCAACTGCACCAGCATCGCCAAGTGCTGGAAGAAACCGTTGAGCAGCGCACCGCAGTGCTTAACTGGCAAACCGAAGCCAATCAGCTGTTATCAGAAATTTCCTTGTCTTTTCTTAACCAAAGCTCCAGTAACTCAAAAGCCTTATTGCAGCGCGCCACTTCAGCTATTGGTAGTCTATTTCCGGTAGAGAGAGTAGTGGTGCTCGAATTTGAACGCCAGCAAGCCATATATCGAGACGTATGGAGTATTCCTGGTCACCTGGCACCGATTGAACCGGTGGATTTGAGCCAACTTAATGAGCTAAAGCGGCGCTTGGTGAGCGTAGCGCCTATTGTGGTCAGTGATGTAAACAAGCTTAAACGGCATGCTCCCGCGGAGTATCAGTTGCTTACCCAATATGGCATTAAGTCTTTTGTGGGGATCCCTTTAAGTGATGGCAATAAGGCCTTTGGTTTACTTAACTGTGTAAGCTTAAGTTATTGCGCGATTTGGGACGACTATCAAGTGATATTGCTTAGCCAATTTGCCGCTGCCATTAGTGGCTTGCTGATCAATGAAAAAAACGACCAAGCGATGAATCGCCTGCAAAACGAACTACTGCAGGTGAACGAGCGTTTACAAGTATTAGCCGAAACCGATGAGTTAACCGGTTTAGTTAATCGTCGCCCTTTTAAACGAGAGTTGAACCGAGCGGTGACCAGTGCGCGACGCCATAAAGCTCAGTTGGCAGTGCTGATGGCCGACATTGATTATTTCAAAGCTTATAACGACCACTATGGGCACGTACAAGGCGATGAAGCCTTGAAGCTAGTGGCTAAAGCGCTGACCGAAGTGGTAAAGCGAAGTGAAGATTGTGTGGCGCGGGTAGGCGGTGAAGAGTTTGCTATTTTGGTGTCTGACGCAAATAAATTGGAGTTACCCAAAATGGCAGAGCAAGTGGTTAAAGAAGTAGCCAAACTGCAAATTGAACATGCTGACTCACAAGTAAGTTCGGTGCTTACTATTAGCATCGGCGGTATTTTGGTTGAACCTGATGATGTTATTGAACCCACCAAGCTCTTAGAGCTTGCCGATACATGCCTGTACAAGGCTAAACACCAGGGGCGTAATCGAGCGGTTTTGGATATTGATGTTTGAATTTGTTTCAGTTCAAAAGTCAGACCTTTGATATGCCTACTTAGTTATTAGCCTTAAGCAGTGGATTGGCCAAGTCGTTAGGCTTTGTTGTATTAAGCGGTGTGGCACTTTGCCATTTTGCCCCGCAGCGCTGCTAGCGGTATTCGCTGGTGAGCTCACAGAATAGCCAGATAATTTGCGCCAGCGACATTGTTAATTTTTCATTTGTCAGTAATTCGGTAATTATGTTTTATAATATAAACATGGCTAACAAGGATTGAGGACTTGAACATGAGCCATACCAAAATGCTTAAACTGGCGATGAGCGCTTATATTGCCTGTGCATTATTGGCATTTTTAGCCACTGCCTTTAGTGGTGGATTTTCCGATGCCCACATTATCCAGCGAGTTTGGATCTTTCCTTTACGTTTTGAATTTGCCCTAGTGCTACTTTTTCTTAGTTTGTTAGCCAGTTATTCACTGTTACATGACAGCTTGCATGGCCGCTTGTTGCTTACCGGTATTGCGGTAGTGCATATTCTAAATATGATTTTTGCTACTAGTTTGGTGGAGTCATCTATTGCTGCTTTGTTTAGTGCAGCAAGTATGATGAGCTTAGGTTTGTTGGTATATGTTGCATGGACCAATCCGCAAAGTAGAAAAGTGAAGCGTTTGCAGCGCTATCAAGTGCAGCGACGTCGCGCCAAAGAAGAACAAGATAAAATTGATTATGCCTATCTAACTGCGCTACCGCCCAGTGCTGAGCAACACCCAGAACAAGTAGGCGAAGAGCGCCATTACTGAATCTTCAAACAGGGCTAAAGGCTTAGCCTTGTTGTTCCAACTGCTGACAATAACTCCACAGATAAAGGCTACCGATGGCTAAACCGGGCAGTATAGCTTCCAGCAAATCTGGGGTTTGCTGCCAAGTATGTAGCAACACCGGAATGGCTAACATTACTAGCCAAGATACCGACATCGCCGACCAGCGCACTTTCTGAGTATAGCCCCAGTAAGCCAACATCGATTTGGCAATAAAACTAATTAACCAAGTAGAAACAAAGGCATAGCTGCCTTGCACTAAGCCTGCCTTTAATGCCACTTGGTTGCCGTGTTCACTATTTACAAAGGCAGCCCAAGCGCCATAAACCAAGGCGGCTAGCAGGGCTATTTGCCAAGGACTAAGCTGATTAACTAGCTTGCGGTAGTTGTTAATCATTAAGTACTGCTGGCCAGTTTTTATCTGCGCTTACGATGAAGTTATCGCGATCGTCTGTCCATTTTTGTTGCACGCTGGCGTTGTAGTTTAGGTATAACTTGCCATCTAATACGGTGAATTGCTCCGGTTCAATACTGGCCGTTTTCCCTTTGGCTACGGCATAGGCGCAATAGCCACCATATTGCGGCGCGTATTTTTCTGGCTCAGCTTTAAACATGGCTAGATTCTCGGCAGAGCTGAATCGCCAGGTGGCACCTTGCCATTCATATTCAAAGCTTTCTTTTCCTTCAACGGGTTTGTTTTCAGTAAAGTAGGCCACGCTGTCATAACCTTTAATCGCTAGGTTGTTAAACCAAGAGGTGTAAATAGGATCGGCAGCAAAGCTGTATCCAGATACAAACAGTAAGGCGAGTAAAAGCTTTTTCATAATGTTACCTCGTTGATTAAATCAGATTGAATGATGGAGAGTTGGCGCTGCTGTTTATCTAACAAGCTGGCATTAAGCGTTTTTGGGTGTTGGCTTAGTTGTTGTCGCCAAGCTTGCAAGCTAGCTTCGGGGTAGTAATCAAACTCGCTGTGTTGCGAGCTTAAACGTACTTGGCAAATGCTTTTGCTATGCGCTTCGTCTCTGTCCATAAGTACCGAGTGGCTGCGGTTTTCTTGGCATTGTTGTAGGTGAATATCGCTAAGTACCCGCTCGGCAGAGCTAGGCTGCTGCTCTAGCCACTGTTGAAAGCGTAGCTTTCGGCTAGCTAATACTTGCTGGGTATTTAAGGCCGAAGAACTAAGCTGAATCGCCTTGTCATTCAGCTGTTGTTGGCTTAAGTGTTTGCCGCTCCAGCTAAAATGCTGACAATGCTTAGCCGATACCAACAACAAGTCAAAGGGGTTGAAGTGCTGATAACTTTGCTCTGCTAAGTGTTGCTTTACCGCTTGATAACTGCCTAAAGCCAAGGCTTGAGGAATGATTTTTCCGCGGCTTGGCGCGCCGCTATGTTGCGGATCTTGGTAACGATTTAGCAGAGCTAATACCAAGCCATGATTGTTAAATCCAAACCATGTACCACCGGCTTGACCATCTACTGGATAAACCAATTGGGTGCCGCCGCCATAGGTTTGTTGTTTGATGCCCGCTTCATGGCGGTGACGCGCTTCGTCGCGGTTCATGGTTACCACGGTTTGCTGGCCAAGCTTAAGCACACTAACAGTACACATTTAGTTGCCTTGCTGGCGCAGATAGCTGGCAGTACTAGGGGCAATGCCCATGTTATTGTCTACCGACAAGCCGAGCTCTTTTGCCACTAACTTTGCATAGGCAACGTGGTGTACGGTATGGTTAATTAAGTAGCACAACTCGCGACTTAAGCTGCTATCAAACTGCATGCTTTGTTGCTGTTTCAAGGATATTTCAGACTCCACCTTTATCGGGCGCTCATTAATGCTCGATTGAGGGTGAAGGAACCAGTGACACAGCTGACTAATCAGTTGTAAGGCTAGGCTTGGGTTGTTCTCAATATCGCTATCACGATGGCGTGAGTTGTAATCAATACTGCCTTTATCCAAGCCATGTTGTAATGCGAGGAAATGATCAAGTATATGTCGCACGTGGCGACCAATGCCTGACTCACTGTGAACCGAAGGCTGGTTATAGAGTGCTCCATCACTCGCTTCTACTAATTGTTGCACTTGCTGAAGTGCTTCTACGGTAGCGTCACGCAGCTGCTTCATTGTTTCTCCATTTATTCAAAAAGCGTTCACTACCAGTTTGACCGAGGTAACGACGTAAATATTTCTCAGGGGTTTTTCTTAAATCAACAATAATGAGTCCGTCTAGCGATTGGTTGAAGCTGTTGTTCACCGAAAAACAAACAAATCGACCGTTTAACGCTAAGTAATGACGTAGCAAAATGGGAATGGATTTCCCTGGCTCACATTGGCCCACTAGCTTATTGAGAATGGCAATGTTGCTGAGTGAGGCCAATACTTTACTCGACCATACTTTGCCTTTCACTTTTAAAGGCACCATGGGCTTAACATCGTTTAAGTAGCGTTGCTCGGCACGAAAAGCCGAAATCATTGAATCGGAGATAAAGGCTTGAGCCAATTCTGAATGTTCTTGAGAGATGCTCACACAGCCAAATAAGGTGTGGTATTGCGGGTTTTTAGCCACGTAATGGCCGATGCCTTGCCACAGTAAATCCAGTGCTCGAGGGTGGCGCTGATACTTGGGCACCACAAAGGAGCGGCCCATTTCTAAGCAGTCGCCCATGCGTTTTAAATAGTTTTGGTCAAAGTCGTAAAGGGAGCGGCTATAAAGGGCGTTAATGCCATGTTGTTCAACAATCTCGTTAGCATGACCCAGGCGGTAACCACCCACTAAGCAATGAGCGTCGTTGTCCCAAACAAATAAGTGCAAATAGTGAGGATCAAATTGGTCGCTGTCTAAGTGCTTACCGGTGCCTTCCCCTGCTGCTCTAAAGGTGACTTCGCGGGCCAAAGCAATCTCGTCCATAATTGGGCCCAAACGTTGATAGGGCGCGCAATACACACTAAAGCTACGATGACTAACCAGGATACAGTCTTCTAAGGTATCCAGTTGTTCGCGTAATTCTTGACGGCCATTGGGTAAGCACTCAACCAAGTGAAGAGGCGGGTGTTTGGGCGCTGGCGTATTTTTCTTGTTGTTGGGTAGGCTCAACAGATCGGTGGCAACCCGCAAATAATCGGTTACGGCCTGCTCATCACTAAGATCTTGATAATCTTTGGGCGCTATAATTTGGCCAATTTGCATGGTAAATTCGCGGCCACGCTTGTTGATAAGCTCTCTGGGTAACAAGGCGGTGCGGAGGCGACGATGCAATAAACCAGCAAGGTAAAACAGCTTTGAATTACGGCCGCTAACAAAACAAGGCAACACGTGAGCCTTATAGCGTTTGGCTAAACGGCCTACTAAGTTATTCCACTGGCGATCTTCTATTTGGCCGGTTTCGGTATTAATTGCCGACACCATACCTGCCGGGTAAATCATTAAAGCACCGCCTTTAGACAGGTGCTGACAAGACATGCGAATACCGCGGGCATTTTTCTTGGCGGCTTGCTCCGAGAGCACGTCTACGCCAATAAAGAGATCTTTGAACTCTTCAATATTGGCTAACAGTTCATTAGTGAGCACTTTTAAGTCTGGGCGCACTTGCAGCAATAATTCACTCATGGCTACGCCTTCTAAGCCACCCAAAGGGTGGTTAGCTACAATAAGTAGTGGCCCTTCTTGCGGCACGTGTTTAAGCGCCTCAGGGTTGTTGGCGAGTAGCGAAAAATCTAAACAGCGCATGGTATGGCGTAAAAACTTTTGCGCTGTTTGGCTGTCGTCTACAAAGTTGGGGGCAGCGTCGTAGTGCATGGCCAAACTGCTTAAACCTAACAACTTTTCTACCACTCTGGCTAACCACTGTGGGCGCATACTCAGCCTAAATGGATTGTTTTTTTCCTGCATGGATTACTCCTTAATCCGTTTCTGGATAACAAGCGGTGAGTTCTCGCTCGTGTTTCCAGCGTACTAGCAGCTCTTTAAATTTAGGTGGGCGATAACCACGTTTTCGATTGGCGGCACCTAGTTCAAATAAGGTTTTGTATTGAAACAGCAATGAGCGCATCGCTTCGCGAAAGGGTGTTTTGCGATCCCAAATGTGCAGGGACTCTGAACTGGCGCTATTTATTTCGACTATTTCTAGTTTGATGCCTTGTTGTAAGTGGGTGATGTCGGCGAACTTAATGTCCATTCGACCGTAGTAGAACTCTGGTAAGTCAGCCATCATTTGGTTAATGGCTTGGTTTAATTCTGGAGTAATTAGGTCATTGGCATCACGGAAGATAGCGCCGCGACAATGGCTGGCCGAGAACACCAATTTATAAGGTTGGCCTTCATCGATAATACTATCTAGCTTGTCGTGATGACGGCTTAAATAAAGGTGTTGCAGCTCGCTAGCGCGAGGGTCTGCTTGAATTAATTGTTTTAAGCTAGAGCGCCCGTCGCCCACAACATAAGGCGTATATTTAAGCGCTAAAGAGATAATCTCGCCTTCGGCTTGCTCGGGGTGGCGAACAAAAAACACGCCGGCTTCGGCTTCATAGCTGGCCAACTTTTGAATCAACATCGCCGCGTTTAGTGGGTAGCTATCTAGGCAGTCTTGCAACTCTTGGCGATTGTGCAGCAGTTTTACTCCAGCACCTCTACAGCCAATATCGGGTTTACCTACCACTGGAAAGGTTAAGCCACGTTGCTCCATTTGCTGTAGCAAATCTTCAACTTGGCGAGCTATTGGAGCACCAGTGCGGTTAACCTTCATCCAAGCCAACACCGCTTCGTCGCACACTCCTGTTGCTTGAGCGAGCAGCTCGCTTTTGCCTACACCAACCATGCCAGCTAAAGGTAGCTTGGGGTTTGCCAGCAGCGGTAAAGTAAACGAGCGATGGCGAATGCCCAAGGCTATCCATTGTAATACCACTGGAATATAGACTGCCCAAGTAGGCCAAAATTCAAAGAAAGAAGTGGTTTTTCCGTTCATATCCAAGGCCGGCATACCGGGAGATACGTAAGGTGCAGAGGGTTTGGTATTTGTTTGTTCAGTCACAGTGACGGCACTTCCTTTTGCTTTTTATCTGTACTAACAGACCTGCGTATTGCGATAAATAATTCAATCTCCGTTAGATTTAGTCTAGTTCAGCAAATTGATTAACCCAATACGGTGTTATAAAGCTTCAGTCTAAGCGAGAATAGTTACCAATAAATGTAAGACTTTCGGATGGTTGCGCTGAATGATTATTGAAGATCTACACTTGCTGGCTGGCCAGCATCAGTTAGCGATAAAACGCTGGGAGTTAAAAGCGGGTGAGCACTGGGCGATTTTTGGCCATAGCGGCAGTGGTAAATCCTTGTTAGGTGCTTGGCTGGCTGGAGATTTAACTGCTGAGCGGGCCACGATAAGCCAACAACCAGCGCGAATTGCGTTAGTTTCTTTAGAGCAGCAACAGGCCTTGCTTGAACTGGAATTGGCCGATGATGACAGTGAATTTACCGAGCAAATTGATAGCGGCCATACGGTACTTGAGTTGCTTGAAGCAAGCTGTTCCGAACCAAGTTTAATTGAACAAGTGAGCCAGCAGTGTGATTTAAGGGAGTTACTTACGCGCGGTTTTCGCTTGTTATCAACTGGCGAAACACGTCGCTTGATGTTGGCTTTAGCACTGGTTAAACAGCCACAGTTATTGATTTTAGACGAGCCCTTTGCCGGTTTAGATCTTTCTCATCAACAGCAATTATTAAGCCTGCTTGAGCACTTGTCTAAAACTTGTCAGCTAATGATTATTAGCTCCCGAGATGATGAACTGCCTGTGTCGATTAGCCACGTTGCGGTGTTAGATGAACAGGGGCTAAGTCAGCAATTGACCATTGATCAATGGCTGCAACATCCCGAGCGCCAGCAAATGGAGCAGCAAGCTCAGCAGCAATCTCAGGCGATAGTGCAGGCCTTGCGTGAGTTTCAGCAAGTAGAGCCGGTTTCACCCTTATTTGCGATTACTCAAGGTTCGGTAAGTTACGCCGGCGAAACCTTGTTTGAGGGACTAGATTGGCAAATACAGCCTGGTGAGCATTGGCAGGTTAGAGGCCCCAATGGTTGCGGTAAAAGCACCTTGCTTAATTTGATTTTTGGCGACCATCCGCAGTGCTACAGTAATCACATCGAAGTGATGGGTTATAAGCGCGGCAGCGGTGAAAGCATTTGGCAAGTTAAGCAGCATATCGGCATGGTGTCGGCGGGGCTGCATTTACAATATCGGGTAAACTGCAGTGCGCTTGAAGTGGTATTGTCAGGCTTATATGACTCCATTGGCATTTATCAACAACCCAGTGAATTAGAGCTCGAACAAGCCCGCTTGTGGCTAAAATTGTTTGGCTTGGCTGAATTAGAAAAACACAATTTTAAAAGTTTGTCTTATGGGCAGCAGCGTTTATTGATTATAGCTCGGGCGCTAGTGAAAGGGCCTCGGTTGTTGTTACTGGATGAACCCTGCCAAGGCTTGGACTTTTTGCAGCGCAATACGGTATTAAAAGCCTTGGAGCTGGTGGCCAAACACAAGCTTAGTCAGTTAGTGTATGTGACTCATCATCTCGACGATGCCTTGCCCAGCATTAAGCACTTTATTGATTTTGTCGATGGCGCAGTGAAAATCACTCAGCATTTAGCATTTAGCATTTAGCATTGAGCATTGAGCATTGAGCATTGCGCGTTAAGGTAAACTAACTCTTAAGCCCTAAGACTGAGGAGCAACAAAATGAATTGGTATATAGCCGTACTTAAAAAATACTTGGTGTTTGGCGGGCGTGCACGGCGCAAAGAGTATTGGATGTTTGTGCTTATTAACAGTGTGATCGGCGTGATATTGAGTTTTGTTGATCAGGCAACTGGCACCGTTAATCTAGAGTCTGGTTTAGGTGTACTCGGCAGTATTTACGCTTTGGCTGTGTTGTTGCCATCGATTGCGGTGGCAGTACGCCGACTGCATGACACGGGGCGCAGTGGCTGGTGGCTATTTATACTGCTACTGCCAATTATTGGCGTTTTAGTGCTGTTGTTTTTCTTCTTGTCTGATAGTGATAGCGCTGCTAATGCTTACGGAGATAACCCTAAAGGCCAGGCGCTTTAGAGTGATATTAGCCAATTGAACGGTGCGAATATAACGGCGGGAGTAGGGCTTAATCGTCAGTATTACCGGCGTGGTCCCGACTATCGCCATGGTGATAGTGTCGATTTTGCCGATATTAAGCATACCTTTGGTTTTGCTGGATTAGCCATTGGTGCTTGGGTCAATAAACAAGAGAAGCAACGCGCTGCAGAGCTAATCTTTGATGCCTTGGCAGACCTCGCATTTTTGCTAAATTTGCCGCCGCTGGCCATAGGGTTGAGGGGAAAGTTAAGTTTGGCCTTTGGTACTGGCGGCCAAGCCAATGTGCAAGCCCACTATGCACCCGGCAGCCAAACCTTGGCATTGGCCAAAAATGCTGGCGCTGGCGCGCTGGCTCATGAATGGTGGCATGCTTTTGACCACTATATGGCTGCAAAGCTTTTTATTAGCCCTCCCCAAGCTCGAGAGTTTGCCTCAACCCGTTGGTTAGCTGATGACAAGCAATACTCCCACCCTTTAAATCAGCGACTTGACCAGCTTTTCGCAACCGCATTTTTAAGCCAACAGGGTAAAGATCTGCACCCTTATGTAGCGCGCTCGGTGGCTTTGGATAAACAGCTGGGGCAACGTTATTATAGCTTGCCTACCGAGATGATGGCGCGGGCGTTTGAGGCTTGGATTCAAAGCCGCGAAGACATCAAAAATAGTTATTTGGTCAGTGGCACCAAGCAAACTGAGCTGGCCAAACAAGGCGGTTATCCTGACGCTCAGCATCTGCTGCAGATTGGAGATTGCACTTTGCAATACTTTGCGTTGTTAGGTCGAGCATTGGAAGCCAGTGAATAAGATTCTCAGCTGACTGCTTGATTTGTTTGATCTATGTGTGATGCGGATAAGTTTTCTATTCACAAATACATCAGGGATCGTATACTTATTGGTCTTGTTATTAGTTAATCTGGAAGCTTAACAAGGCACCTAGAACATCAGGGAACAGGGAATGTTGCGACGACTATCTATCGTTTTATTGGCCTTTACTTGGCTCAACAGCGCCAATGCTGCCGAGCAAGTAGACTTACGGGTATTAGCTTGGCCGGGTTATGCCGACGCAGACATGGTTGAGGCCTTTGAAGCGCGTTATAAGGTTAAAGTTAAAGTTAGCTACATTACCAGTGATGATGAAATGTGGCTGAGAATGGGCCATAAGCAAGGCGAAAACTACGATGTTTTTGCGGTCAATACTGCTGAATTACAGCGCTATATTGATGCCAAACTAGCTATGCCGGTCAACGCTCAGGCCATTAGCAACAAGGCCAAACAGTTACCTCGATTTCAGTCTTTACAAGATATCCACGGTATTACCCGCGATGAACAGGTATTTGCGATCCCTTATACCTATTCTGAAATGGGCTTAATTTATAACAAAAATTATTTTGAACAGCCGCCCTCTAGTTGGCAAGTATTGTGGGATCCTCAATACCAAGGAAAGGTTCTGGCCTACAACGGTAGTGCCCACAACTATTCCTTAGCTGGCATGGTGCAAGGCGTAGACAATCCATTTCAGCAAACTGATCAAGAGTTTAAACAAAGTACCGAACAATTATTGGCCCTAAGGCGCAATGTTCTAACCTTTTATAGCTCTCCAGAAGAGGCATCAGAGTTTTATAATCAAGAATCAGTAGCTTTGGTGTTTGCTAACTATGGCGCTCAGCAGCTCAAGCAATTGCAAGATGCCGGGGCAGACATTGGCTATGTTATTCCGCAACAAGGGGCTTTGGCTTGGTTAGACTGCTGGGCAATGTCTAGCGGAGTGAAAAATAAAGACCTAGCCCACAAATGGATTGATTTCACCTTAGAGCCTTGGGTTAGCCAGTTGTTAACCGAGCGCCAAGGCCTAGCCAATACCATAGTGCAAGACACTCGCTCTTTGGCGGAAGATAAAATCATTTGGTTAGAAGAAGTGGAAGATAATCAACGCCGCAGTGAGTTTTGGGAAAACATTCTTAGCGGCAAAACTTTGCAGATGATGAGCCTGCCATGATCAACTCTATTTCTCTGCGTTTTGGTCTTTGGTTTGCTGGCTTTGGTATACTGGCTTCGGTGGTTACTGCAGCAGTTAGCTACCATGAAAGTCGGGGTTTATTAGCCGAAAGTGCCGAGCGAGAGTTAGCCACAACCACTCAAATCCTCACCCGAGAGTTTAGCAGTAGCATTGATGAAATCACTAAAGATGTGCTGTTTTTAAGTTCTATACCGCAAACTGCAGGCTACTTTGAAGCAGACAACAAACAAGTACTTTCTGCCCAGCTAAAAGATATTTTTAAGCAAAAACTGAGTTTAAATCCGTCTTATTTTCAGGTGCGTTTTATTGGCGCTGGAAACTTTGGCCGCGAACTAATTCGAGTAGATAGAGTAAGTGATGGCTTGATTGCTATTCCCACCGCGAGCTTGGAAGAAAAATCTCACTATCCCTATGTCTTTCGCACCTTGCGCTTAAAAGCCGGCGAGAGCTATTTATCTGATGTAGATATTCACAACGAAAAAGGGGTTGAGCTTGGCCAGCATCAACCTACTTTAAAAATTGCGTCCCCAGTATTTGCTAACGGTAAAGCGCTGGGTTTGGTGGTAGTGAATGTTGGCCTAGAAAGGCTGTTTAGCCAAATGCAGGCCGACTTGCCTGAAGGCGTGGCAATTTATTTAGCCAATCAAAAAGGCGACTACTTAGTTAACCCTAATCCCGATAAGCAGTTTGGTTTTCATTTTGGCCATCGTTATTTAATGCAACGGGACTTTCCGCAGATGGAAGTGCTGTTTAATGATTTGCAGCCTAGAACCTTTGTGCTGGATCCCTCAGCACTTTATAAATTTGAACGCGCTGTATCATTTACACCCTTGTTTTATGGGCCTAAATCTAGCCCTAAAATGGCGGTGCTTGGCCTATCTAGTCCACTGCCTAGCTTAAGTCATATTATGGATTCCTTAGCCGGTTCGATGATTAAGGTATGTTTAGCCTTAAGCTTATTTGGGCTGCTAACCTCGCTGTTCTTTGCCAAAGTGTTGTCTCAGCCTATTCGTAATATGGTGACAGCGGTGAACTCTTTCTCGCAGGGGAAGCTGCCTGCCGCTCAGCTTTTACCAAGTGAACGCAAGGATGAAATAGGCTTACTCGCTAATACTTTTAAAGCCATGTCGCGGCAAATCAATAAGCAAATTGTTGAGCTGAAAGACAATGAGATCAATCTGCGCCATATGGCCAGCCATGACAGCCTAACCGGTTTACCTAACCGCAGTTTGTTTTTGGAACAGTTACGAGGTTCTATTCATCGTGCTCAAACCCAACAACAAAGCTTAGCGGTGGTATTTATCGACTTGGATAATTTTAAACAAGTTAACGATAATTTGGGCCACGAAGCGGGCGACCTGCTGTTAAAGCAAGTGGCGACGGTATTGCGTGATGCAATTCGCTCTGGTGACTCGGTAGCTCGCTTTGCTGGTGATGAGTTTATGTTGGCCTTGGAATCAATCTCCGATCCTGAAGAAGCCAACGAAGTGGTGAATACTGTGCTGCGACGTTTAGCGCAGGAAGTGAGTTTAGGGGTACATATTCAGCCGGTATACGCCAGTGTAGGTATTAGCATGTATCCCGCTGATGGCGATGACCCAGAACTGTTGGTGCGTAATGCTGATGTGGCGATGTATCAAGCTAAGTCTAAGGGGCGCAATCAATTTAGCTATTACGCCTTAGAACTCCCTTCTGCAACGGGCTAAGCCACCTTATCAAAATGACGCTGAATCATACTTGGCTTGTCATTTTCTAAGAACAGCAGCTTGGCAGCACTAAAACCTTGCTGGTTTAACCATTGCGTTGCACTAGTGACTTCAAGGAATACCTGTTTGTTATAGTGTTGCTCAGCTGGCAACATTCGTTGAAGTTGGTATTGTTTGAGCGGTGAAGAGCTAAATACTTGTGCCACGTGGCTCATTCCCGTTTGAATACACCATTGCTGTAGTTCACTGATCGCCAGCTCTGCTTCCGGTACTGCTAATTCCCATTGTTCTAATAATACTAAATGTGCCCAAGGTGCTGATAGTGATTGCCCTATATGTTTAAAGTCCTCTGCAAAGTGTTCACTGATGGCTTGATTCCACGAGCCTTGGGCGCTGGCAATCAACAGGTTGTCGAGTAGATAGAGTTGGTAATCGCCGTGAAGTGGTTCGGTGCTCATAGAGGTTTTGGCTAGGGAATAATGTTTAAGTTTAGCCAATATTGTTGGCTAAGCCAGCTTAGCCTTGTGAGCTAAGACTGGCTAATTTGAGTGCCTTGTTTAAGCGCGTTTCTTGCTGGCTACATCCATCCAAACAGCTAATAGCAAAATGCTGCCTTTAATAATGGATTGCCAGTAGGTTGGTACATCCATCATGCTCATGCCGTTATCCAGGCTGGCCATAATAAATGCGCCCATTACCGCACCAAACACCGTGCCTACGCCGCCAGCTAAACTGGTGCCGCCAATAACACAGGCAGCAATGGCATCGAGCTCGGCAATGTTACCCGCAGAAGGCGAGCCGGCACCTAAGCGTGAGGCTAAGATTAAGCCGGCTACACCCACTAGCAAACCGTTAATCGCAAATACCGATAGTTTAGTTCGCTCTACGTTGATACCCGATAAACGGCTGGCTTCAAGGTTGCCACCAATGGCGTAAATACGACGACCAAAGGCGGTTTTCTTAGCCATAAAGGCTGCGGCAAACATCAATACAACCAGTAACAGCACGGGAGTGGGAACACCGCGGTAGTCGTTTAACAGTAATACCGTACCTAGAGCGAAGATCGCAATAAGGCCAAACTTGAATATATCGCCTGTGACAGGATTATTGTTTAGTTTATGCTCGGTACGGGTTTTACGTAGCTTACCTTGCCAAGCAAAAAACACCGCTAGTGCACCAACCGTGGTGATTAACGAGAACATATCTGGCAAATAGCTTTGGCCAATAATTCCCATGTCAGCGGTGGTGGGGGCTACAGTGCTGCCGCCAGTAATACCAATGAGTATGCCGCGAAAAGCCAGTAAACCGGCAAGGGTTACAATGAACGAAGGTACTTTGCGGTAGGCTACCCACCAACCGTTCCATAAACCCAGTAAAAAACCTGCGCATAAGGTTAAGACTATGGTGAGTGGTAAAGGCAATTGCCACCACACATCCATAATGGCCGCGGCACCGCCCAATAACCCCATCATTGAGCCAACCGATAAATCAATCTCTGCCGAGATGATGACAAACACCATACCAATGGCGAGTATTCCGGTAATCGCCGTTTGGCGCAGTAAGTTAGAAATATTACGTGGGGTTAAGTAGCTCCCCTCCGTGGCGAAGTAGAAAAACAGCATAATTACCGCAATGGCTGCAAACATCACCAACACTTGTAACTTCATTTTCTTCAAATTGCTCATCAAGCTCACCTTGTTTGTGGTGCTATTGATAGTTGTTTCTTGACTAGACATCTTGTTACTCCTCGGCCAACGCGCAGTCCATCACCATTTCTTGGCTCAGGTCTTGATTGTCTAGAAGGCCTTTTAATTTACCTTCATGCATCACTAATACGCGGTCACTAATGCCTAATACTTCGGGCAATTCTGACGACACCATAATGATGCTGATCCCTTGCTTAACCAATTGATACATCAACTTATAAATTTCGTATTTTGCTCCCACATCAATACCTCTAGTGGGTTCATCAAGAATTAAAATACGCGGCTGTAATAATAAAAATTTGGCTAAAATGGCTTTTTGTTGGTTGCCCCCACTTAGGCTTTTTATGGCCAGCTCTGCAGAGGCGGTTTTGACTTTAAGGCGTTGAATAGATTGTTCTATGGCGGCTTGCTCAGCAGATTCATTTACTGTTTGGCCTAGGCCACTAAACATGTTTAAACCGGCTAAAGTAATGTTTTGACCCACGCCCATAATAGGCACAATGCCGTGGCGTTTACGGTCTTCTGGCACCATAGCAATGCCGTGGTTTAGGGCATCGCGATTGTGACGAATTTTTATTGCTTTGCCATCCAACTCAATCGGGCATTGGTAAATACCTTCATACGAGCCAAATAAGCACTGCATAAGCTCGGTACGGCCCGAACCCACCAAACCAGCTACGCCCAGTATTTCACCTTTACGTAGACTAAAACTTACTTGGTTTACTTGTTTAAGGTTGGACGCCTTACTTTGCTGGGCGTTAACCGGACCAACTTTAAGAATTTCTTCGCCAATTGGGTGTTCTTCGCGTGGAAATAATTGCTTAAGCTCGCGACCAACCATCATGCTAATAATGTCGTCGGTGCTCATGTGCTTGGCATCTTGGGTGCCGATGTGTTCTCCATCACGAATAATACAAATGCGGTCAGAGATTTCCTTCACTTCGGTGAGCTTGTGGGAAATGTATACACAACTCACGCCTTCACTGCGTAGCTGTTTAACAATATCTAGCAATACCCGTGTTTCAGACTCAGTGAGTGGGGCGCTGGGTTCATCTAACACCAGTACCTCGGCTTTTTTAGACAAGGCTTTAGCTATCTCGACCAGTTGTTGTTGGCCAACCCCTAGCTCTCGAATAACCGTGTCTGGTGATACGTCCAATTTAACCCGTTTAAGTAAGCTCTCGGTTTGCTTAAACATGGCACTGTGGTCAAGCACTCCATAACTGGTGATTTCGGCTCCTAGAAAAATGTTTTCTAGTATCGATAGCTCTTTAACCAGAGTGAGTTCTTGGTGAATGATGGCAATGCCTTTTGCCTCGCTATCGCGAATATTGCGCGAAACAAGTGGCTCGCCTTTATAAATTATTTGTCCTTCGTAACTACCATGGGGGTGAACGCCGGTTAACACCTTCATTAAGGTGGACTTGCCAGAACCGTTCTCGCCGCAAAGCGAGACAACTTCGCCACGTTCTAAGTTGAAATTTACCCCATTAAGCGCAATCACTCCGGAGAATTTTTTAACGATGTCAGACATCATCAATAAGCTACTTTGGCTCATCATAACTCCTAATAAAAAGGGCGAGGCGTTGGCCCCACCCTTTTTTACTACATAGTGAAATAGTGCTTAATTGTTATTGGTATACGTCGTCTTTGCTGTGGAAACCGTCGGCAATAACGGTTTGGTCGATGTTCGACTTATCCACTGGAATTGGCGTAAGTAGGTAAGAAGGTACGTCTTTAGTACCGTTGTTTAAGCTAGAGTTCGACTCTGGCATTTGGCCATTGCCCATTTGCACCGCTAGCTCTGCTGCGGTTGTTGCTAGCAATTTAATTGGCTTATAAATGGTCATAGTTTGGGTGCCTGCTACTACTCGGCGACTAGCTGCTAAATCGGCATCTTGACCAGAAATATGCACCTTACCGGCTAGGCCTTGTGCGTCTAATGCTTGAATTGCACCGCCAGCGGTAGAGTCGTTAGACGCAACCACCACATCAATGTTGTTGTCGTTAGCGGTTAAGGCATTTTCCATGATTTTTAGCGCGTTTTCGGCTAACCAACCGTCTACCCACTGATCACCCACTACCTTAATATCGCCTTTGTCGATTAGCGGCTGTAACACGTTCATTTGTCCTTGGCGGAACAATTTAGCATTGTTATCAACTGGTGAGCCGCCCATTAGGAAGAAATTTCCGTCGGCCTTGCGCTCAATCAGTGCTTGAGCTTGTAATTCGCCTACTTTCTCATTGTCGAAAGACAAGTAGAAATCGATATCGGCATTATTGATCAAGCGGTCATAAGCCAATACCCGAATACCTTCGGATTTAGCTTCGGCGATCACGTTAGACAATACCTTGCCGTTGTAGGGAATAATCACTAGTACATCAACCCCACGAGAAATCATGTTTTCTATCTGAGAGATCTGGGTGGTTTCATTACTGTTGGACGATTGAACATAGACTTTGGCACCAAGCGCTTCGGCTTTCTCTACAAAGAAGTCTCGGTCTTTTTGCCAACGCTCTAGGCGAAGGTCATCGATGGCCATGCCAATTTTCACGGTTTTGGCAAATACTGGGGCGGAAACTGCTAACGCGACTGTGCACAATAGAGTGATCAGTTTATTCATGTTTTGGCTCCTTGCTTTATAGCTTGTTGTTATTTTTTAGCTAATTGTAGGGTTTAGAGGTAATCCCAAAAACTCATTCCTCGAGAACCAGATTAGGCGCATAACGAGAAGTCACCAATGATGCTTTTTTGTACGGCTATAATGTTTATTCACTTACAGCACCACTCTGTGACACGCCTCTAGAAAACGTTTTCCTGTTTTTATGGAATGTTAAATTTTCTTTAAAGTTGGCATCATAGTTGAGTCACACTTTTAGGTTTTATTGAGTTTTTTAGCCCTTGAAACAATAACATTTTGGCCTGATCTTGCTCGTTTTATATGTTTAATTTGTTGAAAGTAAACATAAAAGTGTGACGGTGCTTAAAGTGAAGGGTAGTTTTTAGTAAAGATGTTTTAGTAAGGCGGTGGAGTTAACAGCTTGTTTATAGTTTATGGTGAAACGTTCCGAGTATTTCGATGTCGGCTGCTTGCTCGCTAAAAGCTTTTAATGTGTCTAGGCCAGGAGCTTGCTCAGGCGTATATTGCTTAGCCATGGTATTGATCCACTGTAAACCAAACTCACTTTCGTAGGCTGAACTAAGCACACAGCTTACTTGGTCGGCTTGCGCGCGATCGATAATGCTGGCGCAGGTTCGCCAAGGGCCAAGTAAGCTCGGTTTTATCACTAAGCAGCGCAGGCCTTCGAAGTAGTGGTAGCGATAGCTACTGTCTTGCAGGGTTTCGTCTAAGCCAATGCCGGTACCAGTGCGCTTGGCGAGCAACTCACATTGCTGGCTATTCATTAGCGGTTCTTCGACATAGTCGATGCGGCTAAGGTCGATATTCTCCAAAACAAAAATCGCTTGGTTCCAAATCCAACCGCGGTTGGCATCTAAGCGAAGACGCAGTTTGGGATAATGCTGCTGCAACTGTTGAATCAGTTCTAGATCTTGCTTGGGAGATTGGCGAGCTACTTTTAGCTTGGCGAGATTACCAGCTTGAGCATCCAATACCTCTTGGCAGTGGGCGAAGTCACCATTAAGCAATGGGTAACCAGACACAATGGGAGTAGTTGGAGGTAGGCCTGCCATGGCGCAATCAAAACCAAAGGCAACGCTGGGATAAAGCTTCCGCTGAACCAGACCTTGCAAATAGTCTTTAGTTTGTTGTTCTGCTTGCTCGAGGGTTTCTTCACTAAATCCCGGTAGCGGAGCGATTTCTCCTCGGCCAATTCGACCATCACTAAAGCGGATTTCAAGATAGAGCCCTTGACGCTGGCTTAGTGTCAGCGCGCCAAACTGTATCGGTTTGATAAAGGCTTGGGTATAGCGACTTAAGGTAGCACTTTGCCAGTTACAGAGCATGCTGAAACCTCTCAAAAACTAGGGTGATGAAGAAGCGCTCATCAGCTTACAAATTTATCACTTTGTATTAAGTAGCCGCAATAGCAAATATGCAATTTATTATTATGCTTTAGTCCCTGGGTTAAGCACCTACAAATGCGTTTAACGTAGCATCAACTGTTGTGATATGGCTGACGGGCATAAGCAGAAAACCCACCGCAACTGGTGGCGAGTTTTCTGCTTTATGTTGTTGCTAAGGGTTACGTTTAAACTTGCTAAACTCTGGCGGGCGTTTTTCGTTGAAGGCGTTGCGCCCTTCTTGGCCTTCGTCTGTCATATAGAACAGCATAGTGGCGTTACCGGCAAGTTCTTGTAAACCTGCTTGACCATCACAATCCGCATTTAGCGCGGCTTTTAAGCAGCGCAAGGCCATGGGGCTGTTTTGCAGCATTTCACGACACCACTGTACGGTTTCTTTTTCCAGTTCGGCATAAGGCACTACGGTGTTTACTAGCCCCATATCAAGCGCTTCTTGGGCATCGTACATACGGCATAAAAACCAAATTTCGCGGGCTTTCTTTTGACCAACTATGCGTGCCATGTAACTGGCGCCCCAGCCGCCATCAAATGAGCCTACTTTGGGTCCGGTTTGGCCAAACTTGGCGTTGTCAGCAGCAATGGTTAAATCACACATCATATGCAATACATGGCCACCGCCCACCGCATAACCCGCCACCATGGCGACCACTGGTTTAGGGCAGGTGCGAATCTGACGCTGAAAATCGAGCACGTTTAAGTGGTGAGTGCCTTGGTCATCTTTGTAGCCGCCGTAATCACCGCGCACCGATTGGTCGCCACCTGAGCAAAAAGCTAGCTCGCCTTCGCCGGTGAGAATAATTACCCCCACTTCAGGATCAATTCGCGCATCGTTTAAGGCATGCATCATTTCTTGAACGGTTAAAGGGCGAAAAGCGTTGCGCACTTGCGGACGGTTAATGGTGATTTTGGCGATGCCGCAGGGCGATTTATGGTAGCGAATGTCTTCGTATCCATTGTCGGCATCTTGCCAAGTTACTGCTGAGCTATCAATTTGAGTCATTCTCTTCTCTATGGTTATTAAGGACACTGGACAGTAGATCGAGAAACAGTGTCGGTTGTTCAAAATGGCAATTGTGCCCGGCGCCTTCAATGCTGTGGCAGTTTAGGCGGGGGGAATCTTGTTGTAGTTGTTTAGCTAGTGCTTGGTATTTATTGTCTAGGCTTCCACCAATAAAATCTAGCGGCATTTTTAGCTGGCCCAGTTGCTTGCGAAGATCTTGCTGCAAACCTAGGCTGGTTGCCCGCAAGGTGGCAGCAATGCCTTGTCGGTCTTGCTGCTTTCGGCGTTGAATGAGCAGTTGACGCTGAGCTTGGCATAAGTTGGCAAATACTGTTTGTTGGTACCATTCATTGAGTAGCCCGTCGAGCGGCTCTTTTAACCAGCGATCGGCCCAGCGGTTGTCGTGCACTAAACGTTGCTGGCGCGCATCTTCATCACTTAAGCCGGTATTGGCAGATTCAATAATCAGCTGATTTATACCTTTTGGCGCCAGCAAAGCATGTTGTAAGGCTAAGCGGCCACCAAGGCTGTAGCCAATCAAGCAGTAGTGAGTGATTTTTAGGCGCTTTAAGCAAGCGCTTAATTGATGACTGAAGTCTTTAAAGGCATTGCGTGATTTGAGTCGCTGCTGGCCGCTCATGCCATGACCCGCTATATCCACCGTTACGCAATAGTAGTGCTGGCTAAGCTCAGCAATTTGCGCCTGCCAGTCGCTACCGCTACCTAGAAAACCATGCAAAAAAACTAAACAGGGATGTTGGCTTTGTCCATAAACGCTAAAGTGCATCGTGGCTTGCTACCTGGTTAATTAAAGATTGATAACGGGCACTGGCATCGCCCGGAGTAAAGCAGACTTCAATGAAGCTGGCTCCGGCTTGTTGCTGTGCACGCTCAAAAGCATGGCTGAATTGTTCGAAATTTACCACCTGTTGGTACGCCAAATTGAAGGTGGCCGCGGCGGCTGCAAAGTCGGCTTGATGAGGCAGCTGGTAGTAGTCTTTACTTAAGCGTTGATCCTGCTGGCCAGTTGATAGTGCAGGCAGCAGATTAAAGATCTCGCCGCCGTTATTGTTAAACAGCACTATCACTAGGTTTTGCTGGCTATTAGCGGCAAGGCTTAAGGAGTTTAAATCATGCAGTAAAGAGGTATCGCCAATCACCAAAGTACAAGCTTGCTGTAGGCCTTCGGTAATTCCGACACTGGTGGCCAGCAAACCATCAATGCCAGAGGCACCGCGATTAGTAAAGTAATGCTTGGCTTTGCAAGGCTGGCCAAGTAATTCAAACAAGCGCACTACCATGCTGTTACCCATAAACAGCGCCGACTGTGGGTTTTGCTGGGCGGATATTTGCGCGCATATTGCTAGCTCAGAGTAGTCGAGCAAAGCTGCATTTACATCATCACAAATTGCCTGTTGAGCTTGCGTCCATCGTTGCAAATACTGGGGCTTAGAGGAGCTTGCAATAACAGGGTGAGCGTGTAACCAAGCTTGAGTTGTGCATTGCCAGCGCTGCTGCATCCGCTGGCTAGGGTTTATCCGTTGCGCCGATTCATCAATCAAATAGTAGCTAGCTTGGCTAGAGGCAAGCCATTGGTTAAGGCGTTTTGACACCAGCTTACCACCAAATTGAATGATGAGTTGCGCTTGTACCTGTTCGGCAAATCGCGAGTTGGCCAGCAGCAACTCCGCTTGTTGGATTAGCCCTGCATCCTCTTGAGCGGTTTGCCAATGGCTTTGGCTATCCACCACTATCGGCCAGCCTGCTTGTTGTGCCCAAGCAATAATCGCTTGGCTTTGCTCGGCAGTTTGCTGGCCAATCACTATTAATACTTTGGACTTAGCGGCTAGCTCTGGCCAGTGCTGACTAACGCTGGCTTGCATAGTATTAGAATGCTGTTGGTAATAGGGCAAACCGCTGTTTATCCACGCTTCTAGTTGCTTATAAAGCGCACTTAGTTTCTGTTTGGCCTGCTCAGGATAAAAGGGTTCGCGATAGGGGCAATTTAAATGTATCGGGCCTGGCCTTTGTTGCTGCAACGCTAAGGCATGACCTAACTGCGTGAGCATGCTGGCTGCACAGCCATCCATACTGGGTTCGGCTAAGTGGCCGCTATAAATCGGGTAGTGGGCAAATATTGCTTGTTGTTCAATGGCTTGATTAGCGCCTACTGCAATAAGCTCCTGTGGCCGGTCGGCGCTCAGTACTAACAATGGAATGCTTGATTGCTTTGCCTCGACCACCGCTGGGTAAAGGTTGGCAACTGCGCTGCCCGAGGTGGTTATAATTGCCACAGTTTGCTGGCGAGCCTTGCTTAAGCCTAAAGCAAAAAAGCCTAAGCCGCGTTCATCAAAATGGCAGTGGCTGGTGGCTTTAGGGTGATTGGCTACCGCTAAGGTTAAGGGCGTAGAGCGAGAGCCAGGAGCAATACAGAAATGGCGAATACCATGGCGAATACAATCTTCTATCAAGTATTCTGCCCAGGCAATATTAATGTTTTTATTCAAGGAGTAGGTCCTTATCTACCAGCTGCAATACCGTGGCGATTTTGTGGTTGAGTTCCTGCCATTCTTGCTCAGCCTGTGAGCCGGCCACAATGCCTGCTCCGGCAAAGGTGCTTAAATGCTGAGGAGTGACTAAGGCACTGCGAATGGCCACCGAAAACTCACTTTGTGCGCCACTTAACCAGCCTACTGCGCCAGCATACCAGCCACGCGCATAGCCTTCATTTTTAAGAATGTATTGCACCGCAGAAGAGCGTGGCAAGCCGCCGACTGCCGGTGTGGGATGCAAGGCTTGCAATAATGAGCGGTCATCTAAGGCGGGGCTAATGCGAGCTTGAATCCGCCGTTTTAAGTGTTGTACTCGGTCTAGCTTGAGCAATTCAAGTTGGTCTAAAGCACGCACATGAAGGCTGAGTTCTTTTAAGCGGCGGGTTAAATCGTCCACCACTAATTGGTTTTCTAGCTTGTTTTTGGCATCTTCTAATAGCTGTTCGCCAAGCTGGCTATCTAGCTCATCAGTTGCGCCGCGAGGCGCAGTTCCTGCTAAAGCTTCGCTGACTAATTGGCTGCCTTCACGTGAATATAAACGCTCCGGGCTGCAACCCAAAAAGCTGGTCACCCCGTCAAACTGAAATAAAAAGCTGTAGCAGTTACGTTCTTTTTGCTGCCATTGTTGTAGCAAAGAAAACGCATTTATTTCGGCATTTAACTGCAAGTTAGTTTGTCGCGATAGCACTACTTTGGCGGTGTGCTGCTGAAATTCTTCGCTGGTGACTTGTTTAACCAAGCGCTGCCATTGCTCGCGACTTGGTTGATCTAGGCGAGATAGGGCTTTAAGTGGTGTGTGTTGTAGGGCTTGCGCTGGTTTTAAAGCTGCAAATGCCTTTTCGATGCGTTGATACTCTAGCTCTGGTTGATGTTCAAAATTAGCATTAATGAACAAGCGGGTATATTCACCATCACAGCGGATCTCAAAACGTGGAAGGATAAAGCGGCGATGCGGAAAGCTTGACCACAGGGCACTTTGGCGAGCAAAGGCAATGCCGCCATAAAAGCGTAGCTGATTGTTTTGCGGATCTAATTGGTCACACACCGATTGCAACTGTTCTAAGTCGAGCACCGACTTAGCTGCCCCCACAAAGGCAACTTGTTGCTGGCGTTTGTTTTTCCAGTAACCGCGGGTGGTGTGTTGTTGTTGGTTAAGCCAGGCGAGGAGATCGAGCTTGGGCAGCTTTATACAAACCTGCTGAAAACCCTGCTGCGGCAATAGCCTAAGCTGGTTTATGGCATTTTGAAACTGGCTAGCAGTGAGTCTCACCTTAACTATTCCTGCTTTATTACACCGTTTCAATGTAGCTGTTTTTGTTACAAGTTTATAGTCAGATTTGGCTCAGCCTTGATGCTGAGCAATAATAGACGCTAAGTTCTTATCTTAATGTTGAATATTACTTTGAAATCATGGCTTCATGCGGCGCGTTTACGCACCTTGCCTTTAGCGAGCGCGTCGATAATTTTAGGCTCTGCTCTGGCCTATTCTGAGCAAACCTTTGCTTGGCCAGTATTGTTGCTGGCTTTGTTAACGGCCTTATTGCTGCAAATTCTTTCCAATTTAGCCAACGATTATGGCGATGCGGTAAGTGGTGTTGATGACGATACTCGAGTAGGGCCGGCACGCGCTATTCAAGCAGGCCTGTTAACTAAGCAGCAAATGTTTCGAGCCATTATTGTGCTTGCGTTATTGGCTGTGTTAAGTGGTGTTGCTCTACTGGCGGTAAGCTTGGGAGGCAATCTACAGGCTTGGTTAGGGTTTATTGCTTTAGGTGGGTTATCGATAGTTGCGGCTATGGCCTACACCATGGGCTCTCGTCCCTACGGTTATCGTGGCTTTGGTGATATTAGCGTATTTTTGTTTTTTGGCTTGTTGGGGGTAATGGGCTGTTATTACTTGCATACTCAAAGCCTAAGCTGGCCAGTGATGATGATAGCAACAGCCAATGGTTTACTCGCCACAGCCGTACTTAACATTAATAATCTAAGAGATTTTTCGCCTGACAAAGCTGCCGGAAAGCTCACCTTGGCTGTGCGCTTAGGTGAGCGCAATGCTCGCCGCTATCACTTGGCACTGGTGGCGCTGGCTTTGTTATTGTTTGCTGGCTTTATTGTTTGGCAAAGTAGCGACAGTTTTGCTTGGCTATGTTTGTTGCCGGCTTTAGCCCTTATCAAGGTAACAAAAACCGTAATGCTGGAGCACAATCATCAGCTATTAGACAAGCAATTGCAGCTCACCGCCAAATTGAGCTTCTTTATTGCCTTGTTGTTCAGCCTTGGTTTGCAGTTTCATTATTAGGTCTTATCGCCAGATGACACACAATATTCACATTTAATCTACGTAAGGTGGATAAAAAGCGTTGAGCCTAGTCCTTGGCCTTTGCTAAGGTAGCTAAAGACGTTTTGGAGGATTATCAATGCGCAAGATAGGGATCATCTTGCTGCCAGCCCTAGCAATTGCAGGCCCAAGTTTGGCCAACATGCAGCCTGCCAAGTGGTATAGTGCAGACGGAGTAGGTGTTGTACCTAGTATTGAAATACTGGGTTTATACGACAGCAACCTAACTAACAGTAATACTGATCAAATTTCTTCCTGGGGAACCGTTGTTTCGCCAGCCATTGCGGCTATTTCTGAGCAAGAAAAAAGTACCTACTATGCGGCATATCGCTTGGTGTGGGGCGAGTACTTCGACAGCTCAGAAGATAACTTCTTAGATCATCACCTTCGAGTAAATGGTGAATGGGAATTTAGCGCCCGCCAACGTGCCAAGTTACGTTACGATTTTCGTCGTGACCATGACCAACGTGGTGAAGGTATTTCATCTGGTGTGGGCGGTTTGCTCGATGAACCAGTGCAATATAACCTGCATTGGCTGCATGGTTTATATGGCTTTGGTGCCAGAAGCGCTACCGCGCAGATCGAGTTAGAAGGCAATGCTCGCCAGCTGGATTACCAAAACTTTCGTGATATTACTCAGTATCGCGATCGTAATGCCTTTGATGGCAGTGCGCGTTTCTTCTATCGGGTATCTTCGGCCACCCGTTTGTTGGCAGAGCTTAAGGCCGGCAAAAGTGACTACAAAACCAAAGAGCCAAATGCAGCAGACCGCGATTTTAACGACCTACTAGGTTTTGTCGGTGGAGACTGGGCGATTACCGGTAAAACCAAAGGTCGCGCCAAAATTGGTTGGCAACAACGTGACTTTAAAGAAGGCGAGCGTGAAAAGTTTAGCGATTTAAGTTGGTCACTGTCTGCCGATTGGTCGCCGCGCACCTACTCTACTTTTGGTGTGGAAGGTGGTCGACAAGCCAAGGCTCCAGAGCAGGGCGGTGATGTTATCGACAATACCAATATCACTCTAGACTGGGAGCATTACTGGCAAGAGCGCCTAGCTACCACCTTCACCCTTGGTTACGACAACAACGATTATGTGGGTGTGGAACGCCAAGATAAAATCTATGAAGGGCGAATTGGTGTGAGCTATCAATTTCGTCGCTGGCTAGAAATTTCACTTTGGCAGCTATGGAGAGATAAAGATTCTACGCTTCAGGCCGTTACCTATGATAAGCAAGTGACCAGTCTTAAGTTGAGACTGAGTTTATAATCAAGGATAAACCATGCAAAGATTCATAGTACGCATTCAAAACTGGCTTTATATGCTAGCTAGCGTGCTATGTTTTTCTGTTGCCGCGGATGAAAATGAAGGTTACCGTCTGGCTGCCGGAGACAGTTTCAGAGTTAGCGTATATGGTGAGCCTGAGCTTAATATGGAAACTCGCTTAGCTAACGACGGCTTTATTCGTTATCCCTTCTTGGGCGAAATTGAAGTGCGAGGTCTTACCCTTACCGAGCTGCAGCTACAAATTCAAAATGGTTTAAAGGGTGACTATCTCGTTGACCCGATGGTGCAGGTCACCATGGTGGAGTACCGACCGTTTTTTATTAATGGTGAAGTTGCCCGCCCTGGAGCTTATCCTTATCAACCGGGTTTAACGGTGAATCGAGCCATTACTTTAGCTGGTGGCTTTACTGAGCGCGCTGGCAAAAGCAAAATTACGGTTCAAGCAGAAGGCGCCACTCCCGACCAGCGTGAGCGAGTGAGCCTTGAAGATCCCGTATCCGCTGGTGATGTGCTCAATATTCCGCAAAGTTTCTTCTAAATCTTCCACTGCTTCAAAGCTAAAACCCACCCAAGCCTGTTAGCTAATTGTTAGTCTAGTTTTAAGCAAAATAGCGAATATCATCATTGGCTTTCTTAATATCACTATTGTGGTTTGCTTTTTTCAGCCCTATACTCGGCGTTCTTGTCGGAGTGCCGAAAGGCTGAGACCACGCGTAGCGTTGCTACCTAGAGTGGGATCCGTATAACTTGATCAGGATAATGCCTGCGCAGGGAACAAGATAAGTAAGCAATGCCTTCTGTTAAGTTCGGCGACTCAAACTAACGCTAGCAACTAACATTTGCCTACTTTTCCTACATCCGACAAGCCTCATTACTTAAATTTTTATTTAGAGGCCAGTCATGTCAAGACGCGAAACTCGAGCTGCAGCAGAACAATACATTAATAATCTGCAAGGCCAACCTTTTCCAAATTCAGAAAAAATCTATATTCAGGGAAGTCGAGACGATATCCAAGTCGCCATGCGCCAAATTAATTTGGCAGACAGCTTAGTAGGTGGCACTAAAGATGAACCAAAGCTTGAACCAAATGAGCCGGTACGTGTTTACGATACCTCGGGTATTTACACCGACGAGGGTGCCGAACTAGATGTTCACAAAGGTTTGCCGCAGCTACGTAAAGCTTGGATTGAAGAGCGTGGCGATACTGAAGAGTTAACAGGCCTTAGTTCTAATTTCTCACAGCAGCGTTTAGCAGATGAAGGCCTTGACCATATCCGCTTTGAAAGCTTACCTACGCCACGCAAAGCTAAATTAGGTAAAACCGTCACCCAGCTTCACTACGCTCGCCAAGGCATCGTGACTCCAGAGATGGAATACATTGCTATTCGTGAAAACATGGGCCGCGATAAAATCCGTGAAGACTTATTAGCCGAGCAGCAAAAAGGCCACTCTTTTGGTGCGTCACTGCCTGAGCATATTACCGGTGAGTTTGTACGTGATGAAGTGGCGCGTGGCCGCGCCATTATCCCATCTAACATTAACCACGCCGAAGCCGAACCGATGATTATTGGTCGTAACTTCTTGGTTAAAGTAAACGCCAACATTGGTAACTCAGCGGTGACCTCTTCAATTGAAGAAGAAGTTGAAAAGCTAGTATGGGCCAGCCGTTGGGGCGCCGATACAGTAATGGATTTATCCACTGGCCGTTACATTCATGAAACGCGCGAATGGGTTATTCGTAACTCTCCAGTGCCAATTGGTACTGTGCCAATCTACCAAGCCTTAGAAAAAGTGAACGGTGTAGCTGAAGACCTTACTTGGGAAGTATTCCGCGATACGCTGATTGAGCAAGCCGAGCAAGGGGTGGATTACTTTACTATTCACGCGGGTGTATTGCTGCGTTACGTACCAATGACTGCCAAACGTGTTACCGGCATTGTTTCGCGCGGTGGCTCAATCATGGCGAAGTGGTGTTTAGCCCACCACAAAGAAAGCTTTTTGTATGAGCGTTTTCGCGAGATTTGTGAAATTTGTGCCGCCTACGATGTATCACTGTCTCTAGGTGATGGCATGCGCCCAGGTTCGATTGCTGATGCGAACGACGAAGCTCAGTTCGCTGAGTTAGAAACCTTAGGTGAGCTCACCAAAGTGGCTTGGGAATACGATGTTCAGGTAATTATCGAAGGCCCTGGCCACGTGCCAATGCAAATGATTAAAGAGAACATGGAGAAGCAATTAGAAGAGTGTCATGAAGCACCGTTCTATACGCTTGGTCCATTGATCACTGATATCTCTCCTGGCTACGACCATTTTTCATCGGGCATTGGTGCGGCGATGATCGGTTGGTTTGGTTGTGCCATGTTGTGTTACGTAACCCCTAAAGAGCATTTAGGCTTGCCTAACAAAGAAGATGTTAAGCAGGGCATGATTGCCTACAAGATTGCGGCTCACGCTGCTGATTTAGCTAAAGGCCATACCGGTGCGCAAATTCGTGATAATGCAATGAGTAAAGCACGCTTTGAGTTCCGCTGGGAAGATCAATTCAACTTAGCTCTAGACCCTGACACAGCGCGCGCTTACCACGATGAAGCACTGCCACAAGAGTCTGCTAAAGTCGCTCACTTCTGTTCAATGTGTGGACCTAAGTTCTGCTCAATGAAGATCTCGCAAGAAGTGCGTGACTACGCCAACGATCTCGAAGTGAAGATGATTGATGAGCCCTTGGCCGATTTAGGTTTTGTGGCCGACGGCATGAAAGAAAAATCTGCTGAGTTTCGTGATAAAGGCGCCGAGATCTACCACTCGCCATTGCGCGCTGAGACCAGCGATGAAGTATAAGTTAGACAAGGCCGAGGCCTTACGCCCGCAAATTTGGACTATCGCTGGTAGCGATAGTTGTGCGGGTGCGGGTTTGCAGGCTGACTTGCTTACCGCTCATGACTTGGCGGTTGAGTGTGCCACAGCAGTAACCGCCATTACTGCGCAAAACATTGAAGGGGTGACGGCGATAGAGCCTTCATCTCCGCAATTGTTGGCTGCTCAGTTAGACGCGCTTGCTGCCACTAACCCTGCCAAAGTGATTAAGATTGGCATGTTAGGCAGTGCTGAATTAGTGCGAGTGGTGGCAGATAAACTGGCCACCTATAAAGCTACTTGGGCCCAGCCGCCTTTGGTGGTGTGTGATCCGGTGCTCGTGGCAAGTTCAGGTGCTAGCTTAGCGCTTGATGATCTCATGCAAGCCTTGCCTGTCTTATTGGCACAAACTGACGTGTTAACACCTAATGCCTCTGAGCTAGCCAGTTTAAGTGGTATCGAGTTAAACAGTGTGGCTGAGCTAAAACAGGCTTGCGCAGTTTTGCTTAACCAAGGCGTAAAAGGGGTATGGGCCAAAGGCGGCCATTTAAGTCTGACTCCCGATCTTGCTGTTGATTACTACAGCGATGGTCAGCGAGAGATTGTTTTATCTAGCCCGCTAATAGCAGCGCCACATACTCACGGTACAGGTTGTACTTTAGCCTCTGCCTTAGCAGCGGCGCTAGCGCATGACTTTGCCATGGAAGACGCCCTTGTATTGGCCAAAGCCTATGTTTATCAAGGCTTAAAGCAAGTGACAGGTCGCGGTAATCTGGCTCATCTTGGTTGGCCAGATGCTCGAGAAAACTTTCCAAGAGTTGAGTCGGCGCAAACCGAGCTTGGTCAACTTTTTAGCTTAAGCGAATCTTGGCCTGAAGCGGTGCCATTCGCCCGTTGCGATACTAATCAGCTGGGTGTTTATCCGGTGGTGGATAGTGTTGAGTGGATTGAACGCTTGCTCAATATGGGAATTAAAACCATTCAGCTACGGATTAAAGACAAAGCTGATGCCGAGGTGGAAGCCGATGTGAAGCGCGCCATTGAACTGGGTCATCAGCATCAGGCACGTTTGTTTATTAATGACTATTGGCAATTGGCGGTGAAACACGGCGCCTATGGTGTGCACCTTGGTCAAGAAGACTTAGAGGTAGCCGACCTGCAACAAATCGCTGCTGCAGGTTTGCGTTTGGGCATTAGTACTCACGGTTATTTCGAATTGCTACGTGCTAGCCAGCTGCAACCAAGTTATATTGCTCTTGGACACATCTTCCCTACCACAACCAAGGATATGCCCTCTAAACCACAAGGTTTGGCAAAGCTCAGTTGTTACGCTGAGTTAATGCAAGATTACCCTTTGGTGGCCATTGGCGGCATAGATTTAGCGCGCGCTAAGCAAGTTTGGGAATGTGGTGTAGGCAGTGTGGCGGTGGTTCGCGCAATTACCGAAGCAGCTGACCCAGCGGCGGCAGTCGCCAAGTTAGAAGCCATTGTGAGCCAATAAACAAGCATACCAGTATTAGGAAGCAATATGAGCCAAACCAGCAGTGAATCCCGCTTAAGCGATCAAGAATGCCTTCGCTACAGCCGTCATCTATTACTTAAAGATGTTGGTGAAGCAGGACAACTGAAGCTAAAAAATGCTCAAGTATTGCTGGTTGGCATGGGTGGCTTAGGCGCGCCTGCGGGTTTATATCTCGCAGCTGCTGGCGTGGGTAAGTTGGTGTTAGCAGACTTCGATGAAGTTGATAGCTCAAACTTGCAGCGCCAAGTTTTGTATCGCGAAGACGATATTAAACAGCCTAAAGTTCAGGCGGCTAAGCAGCATTTGGAAGCGCTAAATTCCAACATTCAGATCCGTAGCGTTAATCGAAAAATGGACGCTATGCTGTTGGCGATGGAAGTTGCTCAAGCCGATGTTGTGCTGGATTGTAGCGATAACATCGCCACGCGTTATGCGGTAAACCAAGCCTGTGTTAAGGCCAAGGTTCCCTTGGTGAGTGGAGCTGCCGTGGCTTTTGATGGCCAGCTTATGGTGTTTGATTTTAGTAAGGCTGGTCAGGGCTGTTATCACTGCTTATTTCCTAATGCTAGCGAGCAAGAGCTTAATTGTAGCAATGCCGGCATTCTTGGCCCGGTGGTTGGCACCATCGGCAGTTTACAGGCTTTAGAAACCATTAAACTGATTGCCGGAATTCCTTCTGCTCAGCGTGGACGTTTTTCCAGTTTTGATGCGCATAGTTTGGAATGGTTTCACCTTAAAGTGAACGCCGATGCCAGTTGTCCGGTATGTGGAGCAAATCAAGATAATGATTAATATTGAATTTAATGGTCAAGCGCAGTCGCTTGATGCTGGGCTCAACATAGAGCAATTATTGGCATTACAACAGCAAGCGCCGGAAGGCATAGCGGTAGTGCTAAATGGCAGCATTGTAACGCGTAGCGAGTGGGCCACTACCCAACTTGCCGACCAAGCTAAAGTAAGAGTATTTCGTGCCATTGCTGGCGGATAAGAGGAAGCCTTGTGTTAAAGATTGCAGATAAAAGTTTTACCAGCCGTTTGTTTACCGGTACTGGCAAATTTGCGACCCCTCAGTTAATGAGCCAAAGCATTCAAGCCAGTGGTAGTCAGTTAGTTACCATGGCTATGAAGCGTGTTGATGCGCAAGATCAGCAAGACGACATCCTTGCTCCACTGATTAAAGCTGGGGTTAATTTACTGCCAAATACCTCCGGTGCCCGTAATGCCGAAGAAGCTATTTTTGCGGCGCAGTTAGCGCGCGAAGCACTGGGTACCAATTGGCTTAAGCTTGAAATCCACCCCGATCCTAAATATTTAATGCCAGACCCTATCGAAACCCTAGCTGCGGCAGAAAAGCTGGTGGAGCAGGGCTTTGTGGTATTGCCTTATGTGCACGCCGACCCGGTTTTGTGTAAGCGCCTTGAAGATGTGGGCTGTGCTGCAGTGATGCCACTGGGTGCGCCAATCGGAACCAACAAAGGCTTACGTAGTCGTGATTTCTTAGAAATCATTATTGAGCAAGCTAATGTGCCAGTGGTAGTTGATGCTGGTATTGGCGCGCCTTCAGACGCGGCGCTGGCGATGGAGCTCGGCGCCGATGCGGTATTAGTGAACACGGCGATGGCGGTAGCGAAAGACCCGGTAGCTATGGCAAAAGCGTTTGCTCAAGCAGTAGAAGCCGGCCGTAGTGCCTACCTCGCAGGTTTAGGCGCAGAATTACGTCACGCCGAGGCATCTAGCCCTCTCACCGCATTTTTAGATACTTTGTAATTAGAGAAGCCCATGAGTTTTGCTGAGCAACTAGCCCACTACGATAATGCCGCTGTTCACCTGGCCATAAACAGTAAAACCGCTGCCGATGTGGAGCGAGCTTTGGCCAAAGATAAGCTGAATCTTGATGATTTTCAGGCGCTTATCTCGCCTGCCGCAGAAGCCTATATTGAGACTATGGCCCAGCGCAGTATGCGTTTAACCCAGCAGCGCTTTGGCAAAACTCAACAATTTTATATTCCTTTGTATCTCAGCAATATGTGCAGCAATGTCTGTGATTATTGCGGCTTTTCTATGGGTAACAAAATTCGCCGCGTTACTCTAGATATGCAGGAGTTAGATGCCGAACTGGACGCCATTAAGCAACTGGGTTTTGACCATATCTTGCTGGTGACGGGCGAATCAGAACGCAAAGTGGGCATGGAATACTTTCGACAAGTACTGCCCAAAATTAAGGCGCGCTTCTCTCACGTATCTATGGAAGTGCAGCCGCTTGAACAAGATGAATATGAAGAACTGATTAGCCTAGGCCTTGATGCCGTGATGGTCTATCAAGAAACCTACAATCGCCACCGTTATGCCGAAGTGCACCCCAAAGGGAAAAAGCGCGATTTTGATTTTCGCTTAGCGACGCCAGAACGTTTGGGTAAAGCTGGTATTCGCAAAATGGGCATTGGCGCGCTAATTGGCTTAGATGAATGGCGCAGTGACTGTTTTTATGTGGCGGCGCATTTGCAGTATTTAGAGCGCAAGTACTGGCAGAGCAAGTTCTCTATTTCTTTCCCACGACTTCGCCCTTGCGAAGGTGGTTTTCAGCCCAAATCGGTAATGAGCGACAAACAGCTGGTGCAGCTTATTTGTGCTTATCGTTTGTTTAATCCCGACGTTGAGTTGTCGCTATCTACCCGTGAGTCTGAACATTTCCGCAATCATGCTATTCCACTTGGCATCACTAGCATGAGTGCGTTTTCTAGCACTCAACCGGGTGGTTATGCCGACGGTAGCGAGAAAGCCTTAGAACAGTTTGAAATTAGTGACGAGCGCCGCCCAGAAGTGGTTGCCGAAGCTGTTAAACAAGCCGGCTATCAAGTGGTGTGGAAAGACTGGGATCGCGCTTTAGGTTAGTATAGGTACTTTGCTTCTAGCTTGTCTAAAGCCCCTTGCTCTAGCAATAGCTTAAGTTGCTGATTAAAGCGCTCCACAAATTCTGGTTCTACTTGTTGTTTACTAAAGGCTAGATACACTGGCACTTGCCCTAAGGCTGGCTTGATTAGCTTAATGCTTTCTTCCTGGTCTTCTTGAGTAGCAACCAGCTGAGCTTGGCGGCTGTCGGTTGCTATCATGTCTAGTCGCCCACGTAGTAACGACTTCACCAAACCTTCCACGCTGTTGTGTTTTTCTACCTCGAATACCTGTTCACTCAGAGCCTTATCAAAGTCTGGTGAAATACGTGCGTTTCGCACCTTACCAATGCGGTAATCATTTAGTTCTGCGTAGTCGCCGGAAAAGCGGTTTCCCTGCCATGAACCTTGCGCGATTAGGTGCTGGTCTAGCAGTAAAAAAGGCGTGTCAGGGTAGTAGAAATACGCTTCACGGTCAGCAGTTCGCATGGTAGGAATTAAGCCCTGGCTTTGGTGACTTTTTACTTTGGCAAAAGCGCGGGCCCAATTGCTTATTTCAAAGTCGGCTTCAACATCCAACTTTTCGAAGCTTTGCTGAATGAGCTCAACAATGATCCCCTCGGGTTTACCTTGCTCGCTAAGCATGATGTAAGGAGGAAAAATAAAGCTTTGAATTTCGATGGTTTTAGCTTGGCAAAAACCAGAGCTAATGATTAACAAGAAAACTGCGAGTCGCTTCATTTGAGTCCTGATCCTTGAGCTTACCGCAAATTATAGAGAATCATGCTAAGGTATGCGACCTTAAGCCGCAGTGACTAGCTAATTAAGTTGTCGCTTAAGATTATTAACAAGCGAAGAGGTGGAATGTGTTAAAGAAATTACTAGTAGCCGTAACGCTAGTACTTACCGTGGTAAGTGGCGCACTGGCCGAGAAACTTACTGTGGGTGCAGCAGAGCACGTTAAAGTAGTAGAAGCTGACTTAAACTTTTTAACTCGGATTGATACCGGGGCAGCCAGCACCTCTTTGCATGCGGAAAACATGCGGGTGATTGATGGCGAAAACATCAACCCTGCCGATTATAGCGAGGCTGAGCAGAAATCCGTGGTGCGCCCGCTTATGCGTAAAAATGTAGGTAAATATTTACAATTTACCACCGAAAACGAGCATGGCGACAAACACCAAGGTAAAGCCTTCATCACGGATGTAGCCGCGGTGCGAAACTCACAAGGTTTGGAAATTCGTTACAAGGTGGCCTTAGCAATTGCTTGGCAAGGGACGGCTAAAACTGTAGATGTGAATCTGCGCGATCGCAGCAAAATGCATTATAAATTGCTGATAGGCCGTAACTGGCTAGAAGGTGATTACTTGGTTGACGTAGAGCGCAACAAAAACCTCAAATAGCCCTTCACTACAAGGTTTGGTGAACCCTAACAAAACGCGCAAAGCGGGGTTTACCATGCTCGGTGAGTCCGTTGTAGCGATACTCTACCAAGCTGCCAATGGGCGGTGGGTCAGCACGTAACTGATCACTTAAACCACTGCCTATTTTAAACTGGCGGCCTTGTTGGTCTTGCACTACTAAGGCGCCAAGCATGCCACGATATTTTCCTTTACCATCACTATAGGCGACCACTTTAGCCTCGGCGTCTTGGTAACTTTTGTATTTGATTAAGGCATTGCTACGGGTTGGTAGATACATGGATTGAGGGTCGCGTAGCATTAAACCTTCACCACCTTCGGCACTAATTTTAGCTAGCTGTTGTTCTAGTGTTGGCCGGCCTGGGTAGGCGCGGTAAACCGGAACCCGCATAAATTCGCTAGTACTGCTAAGGGTTTGCAAATGGCGGTAACGCTGTTGATAAGGGCCGGGGTAATGAGGTAAATCAAATACCACAAACTCAACCTCTTGCCACTTGTTCAAGTTGGGTGATTGTTGCTTTATCAGGCTAACAAGCTCACTAAACCTACCTCTACCTAGCCACAGCTCGCCGTCTACCGGCACTTCGGGCAGTTGTTGGCTAATGGACTGAGGAATTTCAATAACATGGCCTGCGCGGCTAAGTAATTGTTTACCGTCCCAGTAGGCTCTTACGCCATCGTACTTTTCACATACCCAATAGTTTTGCAGGTCTAAACCTTGCTGATAGTCGCTGGCTAATACTAGCGCTGGCGGCTGTGGACTTTGAGCATGTAGTGCTTGCGAGCTAAAAAGTAGCATGCATAGGCTAAGCTTGGTGCTAATCGAACGATCCATGTTCTACCTGTAATGAGTTAATTGTTATTAATGGTAGTGCAAAACAAGGTTGCTCGCTAGGGGCTTTCGGCTTTATCTGCGGTTTAAATGTCTTATTAAAGATACTTTGTGGATAGATGCCCTTATCTTGGACTTAGCGAGTATGCCCCACTTGCCTATTAGCCATCGCTCTTGATTCTTAAGGCTGAGGCTAAATAGAGTGAATTGATTAAGGCGAAAGGACAAAAAAAGCCGACGCATAGCGCCGGCAAATCTAGTACACATAAGGAATAGGCTTAGTGTCTACTTGCTGAAAATATGTTTGTTAACAATGTTTTCTAGTTCTTCTTGACGACCCGATACGTGTTTAGGATCAATGTTGTCGCCAATCGCTTGAGTTGCTAAAGACTCTAAGCTGTAGTCACCAGTCATGATGGCTTTACCTAGGTCACCGCTCCAACCAGCGTAACGGTCTGCAACGATGCTGCTGATTTCTTGGCTTTCAATCAGGCTAGCTGCTTTTTCTAGTGCCAGGGCACAAGTGTCCATGCCGCCAATGTGGCCGTGGAAGAAGTCAGCTGGATCAATACTTTGACGGCGTAGTTTAGTATCAAACATTAAACCACCAGTTTTAAAGCCGCCGTTGCGCAAGATGTCGTACATTACTGGCGTCCACTCTTCAACACTGTTCGGGAATTGGTCTGTATCCCAACCTAGCTGCGCATCACCACGGTTAGCATCAATAGAACCAAATAAGCCTAGTGAAATAGCCGTCGCAATTTCGTGATGGAACGAGTGACCCGCTAGCGTCGCGTGGTTAACTTCAATGTTTACTTTCACTTCGTCTTCTAGACCGAACTGCTTCAAGAAGCCGTAAACAGTTGCAGTGTCGTAATCGTATTGGTGCTTAGTAGGCTCGGCTGGTTTTGGCTCAATTAAGATAGTGCCGGTAAAGCCAATTTTGTGTTTGTGCTCTACAACCATTTGGAACAAGCGGCCTAGCTGCTCGCGTTCTTGGCGTAGGTCGGTATTTAGTAGTGTTTCGTAACCTTCACGACCACCCCATAATACGTAGTTTTCACCACCTAGCATTTTAGTTGCGTTCATTGCTGTGAAGATTTGGCTAGCAGCGTAAGCAAATACTTCTGGGTTAGGGTTAGAGCCTGCGCCAGACATGTAACGAGCATTTGAGAATGCGTTTGCTGTACCCCAAAGAAGCTTCATGCCGGTTTCGTCTTGCTTCTGAGCAAGCACGTCCATCATTACCTTCATGTTTTCTGAGTACTCTTTAATAGAGTTACCCGCTGGCGCTACGTCTACGTCGTGGAAAGAATAGTAAGGTGTGCCCACTTTAGAGAAGAAATCGAAGGCTACGTCAGCTTTCATCTTAGCCATTTCAAGCGCGTTGCCAGGCTTCTGCCAAGGGCGGTCAAATGTGCCAGCACCGAAGATATCAAAGCCATCCCAGCAGAAGTTATGCCAGTAACAAGCACCAAAACGTAGGTGCTCTTCCATGGTTTTACCCATGATTACTTTTTTAGCATCGTAGTGGCGAAATGCTAGTGGGTTAGTGGACTCTGGTCCTTCGTATGCGATTTTTTCAAACTGGTCAAAATATTGAGCCATGGAACTACTCCTAAAAAAGAATGCGTTATCATCGGAGAACCAATCTCCTTCTGTAGGCTTATTGTTAGCCTTGCTTAGCTTTCTCTCAATTATGAAAAATGCAGACTTTTTTCAGCTATTTACTTTTCGTGCGCTAACTCGCGTTTTAAACCGCGCTTTTTTAGGAATTTTTCAAAAATCAGCAATAACATTGCGGGAGTGTGAAATTTCGTAATGCCATTTAGTGGTGTTTTAAGCGGTAAACACTGGCTGAAAAGCTATTCATCCGCACTTGTCTGACATGAAAGTGGCATTTAGCTAGCGGTTAATGCTGGAAAGGTTCTATTGATTTGTTAGCGACGAAAGCCAGCCTTATTGAGATTAATCTGCTTTGCGCTTTAGCCCCGACAGCGAGTAGGTATTGTCTAAATATTGGTTTTGAACCTGTCCAATGGCTAGGTTGAGGCGCTGCATAAAACCGGGATGCTGTTCTAAGTAAGCTTTAGAAATGTAAATGCCAAAAGGAGCCGAGCGTTGAACCACTTCAATGTATTCGCCACTGACTAGATTAGGGTGTACATGGCTGCTTTTAAATACATCGGCTGACAAAAATGCGGCGTCTATGCGCTTTAAATCAAACAGCAGTTGCGCAAGTTTAGCGACATTTTTTTGCTTACCAACAACCTTGAAGTGATGAGTATTAAGCCAGCGTAAGGTATTGGTACCCTCAATTGAGGCGACTTTTACATCGGTCTTAAAGTCGCTGGCATCGGGATCTAAATAGCTGTCATAGCGGAAAAACCAGCTCCAATTATTGTAAACAATGGGTTTGGAAAACTCGGCAATGGCGTCGCGTTGGCTGTTTTGTGAAGCAAAGAAAAAACCATCTGCCACGCCATATTGCACATCGCTAAGCGCCCGTTTGTAGTTTGGTACGGGCACTGCTTCATAAGGCTGCTCGAGGGCTTGCATGATCTTATCAACCAGAAAGTTGCCTGCTGCTGGCTGCTCATCGCTGGCGTAGGTATAGGGAGGAAAATCTGGATAAACTAGGCGTAATGGATCAGCTTGAGCTTGCGTAAAAAGCAAGCTTACTACAAGCGTAGTTATTAACCTTAGTAGCGGCAAAAACAGTCCTTTTTAATCTTTGTTAGCGTTAACCTTAAGTATAGGCAGCTGTTTAAGATCAGACGCTTAGCTAGAGAAAATACCTCTATTTGGTGAGTTGAGTCTTACTTTTTCGGCTTTACTTGTCAATTCTTGTCACTAAAAGGTGAAAAAAAGGCGCTGAATTATCAGCGCCTTTAGCTCTATAGGTAAAAGTCTTAGCTACTGAGCAAGCTTAAGCTTTGGTCGACTACGTTATCTACAGTAAAGCCAAATAGCTTGAACAGTTCACCGGCAGGTGCCGACTCACCAAAGCTAGTCATACCTACTGTTACGCCGTCTAGGCCAACATACTTGCCCCAGAAGTCTGCTTGTAGTGCTTCAACTGCTACGCGAGCACGTACCGCTTTTGGCAGCACAGCTTCACGATAAGTAGCATCTTGTTTGTCGAAACGTTCGGTACAAGGCATGGATACAACGCGCACTTGCTTGCCTTGCTCACTTAACTTAGCTGCGGCTTCAACGGCTAGCTCAACTTCAGAGCCAGTGGCTATAAGAATAAGTTCTGGCGTGCCGGTACAGTCTTTAAGTACGTAAGCGCCGCGGTTAATTAACTCAAGTTGCTCACCGCTACGTTTTTGCTGGGCAAGGTTTTGGCGAGAGAAAATTAACGAACTTGGACCATCGTTGCGTTCTACGGCGTTAATCCAAGCTGCTGCTGACTCCACTTGGTCACATGGGCGCCAAGTTTCCATATTTGGGGTTAAACGTAAGCTGGCTACCTGCTCTACCGGTTGGTGAGTCGGACCGTCTTCGCCTAAGCCAATTGAATCGTGAGTGTAAACAAAGATTGAGCGTTGCTTCATTAATGCGGCCATACGTACCGCGTTGCGGGCGTATTCCATAAACATTAAGAAGGTGGCTGAATAAGGTACAAAACCGCCATGCAGGGCAATACCATTTTGCATCGCCGACATACCAAATTCGCGCACACCGTAGTGTAAGTAGTTACCTGAAGCATCTTCGGCGCTAACTGATTTAGAGCTAGCGTGGAAGGTTAGGTTTGATGGCGCTAAGTCAGCAGAACCACCCAGTAATTCAGGTAAAATTTTACCAATTACGTCTAGGGTGTTTTTAGATGCCATGCGGCTAGCAATGTTTGCTGGTTCATTTTGCAGGCGTTGTAATAGCGCTTGAGTTTCAGCTTTCCAGTTTTCTGGAAGTTCACCTTCTACGCGACGAGCGTATTCAGCGGCTAGCTCTGGGTAAGCTTTTTTGTAAGCGGCAAACTTGTCGTTCCAAGCGCTTTCTTGCTCACTGCCTTTGGCTTTGTTATCCCAGGCTTGGTAAACATCTGCAGGAATCTCAAAAGCGGCATGTGGCCAGTTTAAGAATTCGCGAGCTGCTTTAATTTCTTCATCACCTAATGGCGCGCCGTGACAATCATGCGAGCCAGACTTGTTTGGTGAACCAAAACCAATAATGGTTTTAGTACAAATAAGCGTAGGTTTAGTGATGTCGGCTTTAGCGGCTTCAATTGCTGCGTTAATTTGCTCAGGATCGTGACCATCAACATCACGTACAACGTTCCATCCGTAGGCTTCAAAGCGCGCTGGTGTATCGTCGCTAAACCAGCCTTCAACGTGGCCGTCAATTGAGATGCCATTGTCATCCCAAAACGCAATTAGCTTGCCTAAACCTAGCGTGCCGGCTAATGAACATACTTCGTGAGAAATACCTTCCATTAAACAACCGTCGCCCATAAAGGCGTAAGTGAAGTGGTCAACAATATCGTGACCGTCACGGTTGAACTGTGCCGCTAGCATTTTCTCGGCTAGTGCCATACCTACTGCGTTGGCAATACCTTGGCCTAGTGGGCCGGTAGTGGTTTCTACACCAGGAGCGTAACCATATTCTGGGTGGCCCGGCGTTTTAGAGTGCAGCTGACGGAAGTTTTTAAGCTCTTCAATTGGCAATGCGTAGCCACTTAGGTGAAGCAGCGAGTACAACAACATAGAGCCATGGCCGTTAGACAAAATAAAGCGGTCGCGGTTGCTCCAGCTTGGGTTGCTAGGGTTATGCGCTAAATGGTCGCGCCATAGCACTTCTGCAATGTCTGCCATGCCCATTGGTGCGCCA
The DNA here is from genome assembly GCF_900537085.1 of Agarivorans sp. Alg241-V36. Taxonomy (NCBI): domain Bacteria; kingdom Pseudomonadati; phylum Pseudomonadota; class Gammaproteobacteria; order Alteromonadales; family Alteromonadaceae; genus Agarivorans; species Agarivorans sp. Alg241-V36. The sequence continues at coordinate 102,508 of NZ_UNRE01000005.1, forward strand.
GGGTGGCCCGACTTAGCTTGTTGTACACCGTCCATGCTTAGCGCACGAATAGCATTTGCGTATTGTTGACGAGGGTGAGTCATCTTCTATTTCCTAATAATTATTAAATTTTAAGCTTGCAGCGCTTCAATTAGCATTTTGTCTAGCTTCACTTGGTCAACCGCAAAGGCGCGAATACCTTCGGCAAGTTTTTCTGTGGCCATGGCATCTTCGTTATGCGCCCAGTAGAACTCGGCTTCGGTCATTGGAGCTGGGCGGTTTTGGCTAGCGCCTTTATCTTGTAAGCGAACTTCAAGTTCGGCTTCGGTTTGGTCTAATTCTTCAAGTAAAGCTGGGCCAATAGTTAGGCGATCACAACCGGCTAGCTCAACAATCTCGCCGATGTTACGGAAGCTTGCGCCCATTACTACGGTGTTGTAGCCATGGTCTTTGTAGTAGCTGTAGATTTCAGATACCGAAATAACACCTGGGTCTTTAGCACCGGCAAAGTCTGCGTTGGCATCTTTAGCTTTGTACCAGTCTAAAATACGGCCAACAAATGGCGAGATAAGGAAAACACCCGCTTCGGCACAGGCGCGTGCTTGGGCAAACGAGAACAACAGAGTTAGGTTACAGTTAATGCCTTCTTTCTCTAGCTGCTCGGCGGCGCGAATACCTTGCCAAGTTGAAGCTAACTTAATTAGAACCCGTTCTTTGTTAATGCCAGCGGCTTCGTATAGCTCGATTAAGCGACGAGCCTTAGCAATGCTGCCTTCGGTATCAAATGACAAACGTGCGTCTACTTCAGTAGAAATGCGGCCAGGTACTAACTCAAGTACTTTACAACCAATAGTTACTACCAGTTTGTCGGCGGCCATTTCAATTTGTTCGGCTTGGTCGCTTGATTGCGTTTTGGCCCAGTCGGCTACGTCTTTAAGTAGGCTTGAGTACTCCGGTAATGCTAAAGCCTTAACAATTAACGATGGGTTAGTGGTGGCATCTTCTGGAGAGAATTTGCGCATCGTGTCTAAGTCGCCAGTATCGGCAACAACCGTGGTGTATTGTTTTAGCTGTGTAAGTAGAGAACTCATAAGATGTATAGACCCTTGTAATGAAAACTAAATGTGCGGCTTGTTTGGCGAGCCTTCATTATTGGTTGAAGGTCATTGACCAAAGCTAAGCTTCATGTCCGTATTAAAGTGCCAGACTGGCAGTTAAGCGCAATTACGCTTTTTTTAGCGCTAATGTTGAATTTTCGCAGCCCTGATCCAGATCACGCTTTATTAAGCATTTTGTTGAACTGGGCCGCGCAAGCTTCATGTTGCTGTCACACTCCCTTGCATGGTGCGCTGATTTGTTGAAAAAAGAAACGCATCACCACCGCAGAGTTTTAATAACAGTGATGATGTTTTTTTGATCTTCACCGGATTTGTTGGGTTTAATTTCTGCTAAACCTGCAACTATTTGTTGTGCACTGGCATAGCGTAATAACTCAACAAGGCAAGCAATCACTGAGCTTGCTCGCCTATGTTCGCAAAAAAATATGCCAGCTTGATGAAACTAGGCTTGTTCAATTAACTCTTCAGGCTCTTCAATAAGTGGAGCTAGCTCTCGGTTTGTTACACCCTTTTGTTCGCGCAACATACCCGGTGTCATATTCCAGCGTTTCTTAATCGCACAAGACAAATACTGCGGGCTACTAAAACCCACTACTTTGGCTATTTCACTTAAGGTTTGCTCGGTATCTACTAGTAGCTCTAGTGCCAAATTAAGTTGAGTATCGAGCAAGTAAGCATGTAAGGACATGCCTAATTCTTCATGAAATTTATTGTCGATAGCGCCACGTGAGCAGCCTAGTTCAGCCAAAATTTGCTTAACCTTAATATTGCCTTGGTTAATTCGAATAAGGCTTAATGCGCCGCGTACTAAGTTGTCTTTAAAGTGGAAGAAGTCGGTTGAATCTCGGCCAATCACCCGTTCTGGTTGCACAAAGTGATGGCGTTTAACCAAGCTTTTCCCATCCATTAAGGGTTGCAGTAGTGAGGCAGTTAAATAGCCCATGGCGCGAGTGCCTTGGCGCACCGAGGTTAAGGTTGGCAAACTTAAGGTGCAGTTTAGTTCGTCATCGTCAATCCCCATGATTGAGACTTCTTCGGGGATGTTTATTTTAGCCTGCTGGCAGGCGTAACTCAGTTGGCGAGCGCGTACATCGTTAGCGGCAATAATGCCAACAGGCTTAGGTAAACGGCTAAGCCAATCAACTAAACACTGTAAGTCGCTGTCCCAAGTATCAATGTTGTCTTTAGCGCTAAATTGGCTATAGGCGCATTGATTTCGTTCACACCAGTCGCGCAGTAATTGCTCACGGCTGGCCGACCAGTCATTAAAGGGGCGGTTGGGGTAACCACAAAATGCTAAGTGGGTATAACGGCGCATTTTTAAAAAGCGCGCGGCCATGTTGATGATCTGTTTGTTGTCAGACATCACCACTGGGTAGTCATGCATGGTATTGGCTACGGTTTCGCTACTGGCAATCCCCACCACTGGAATGTTACGAGATTTAATGGCATCGCGAATTTCAGGATGATCGAAGTCGGCAATTACGCCATCACCCTGCCATTTGTTAAAATCGTCCACCGAGAATAGGTTTTGTTCTCCAATGAACAAACTCCAGGGCGCGCCGTTTTTCACAAATGAAGATATGCCGGTAATAATGCCCCGGTCGTAAGCCATGTTAGCGTTCAAAAGTAGCGCTACGCGATAGTTCTTTGCCATAGTATTTGTCTTCCGTATTACTACGTTCAATGGGCTGGGGTGAGCACATATGATAAATGCTGATTTATCAGATGTGTTCACTCTGCTGGCAGAACAGCCATAGCAAGGCTATGGCTGTTTGCTGGGTTTAATGCTTTAAAAAAGTGGTGCTAGTTTTGGATAAAGTGCTTGGTAAGTTTCGCGGTGTTTAGCATAAACAGCATGGCGCTCGGCATTTACTTGGTGAACTTCTACCAACTCAGGTACTGGGCAAATGGCCGCTAAGTCTGGATTTTCTGTCACTCCAAGTTGGGCTAAACGTGCTGCACCAAGTGCTGGGCCTACTTCGCCGCCTAGTCGGTAGCTCACTGCTTGGCCAAAGACATCGGCCAGCATTTGGCGCCAAAACTGGCTGCGTGCGCCGCCACCAATTAAGGTGATTTCTTCTGGTTTTAAGCCAGTTGCATGCAGGGCGTCTAAACCGTCGGCAAAGGCATAAGCCACACCTTCCAATACTGCGCGGCATAAATCTAAGGGGCCAGTAGAGTGGGTCATGCCGAAGAATACGCCCTTGGCTTCTGGATTATTGTGCGGCGTGCGCTCGCCCGATAAGTAAGGCAAAAAGTACACAGGGTTGTCACTTTCTGGTGCGGCTTCTACTGCGGCTAACATGCTTGGTACATCGGCTTGACCGGTTAAGTTAACTACCCAGTCTAAACATGACGCTGCGCTAAGAATTACTGACATTTGATGCCAAGCACCAGGCAAGGCGTGACAGAAGCTATGCAAGGCCGATTCTGGGTTGCTTAGGTAGCCGTCGCTTACCGCAAAATAAACTCCCGAGGTGCCTAAAGACAACATGGCTTGGCCTGGTTTAGTTATACCTACACCTACCGCGCCTGCGGCGTTATCGCCACCACCGGCTACTAAAGGTACCGCTGGCATGCCCCAGCGCTCGGCCAGTTCCGCTTTAAGGTTTCCAGTTACTTCACTGCCTTCAAACAGTGCTGGCATGTGGTCACGCGTTAAGCCCGTTGCCGCGAGGATTTCATCACTCCAATCGCGTTTGGCTACGTCTAGCCACATGGTGCCGGCTGAATCTGACATGTCTGAGGCGAAGTTGCCCGAGAGTAAGTAACGCAAGTAATCTTTAGGTAGCAGTACTTTGTCTACCTTGGCAAAAATCTCAGGCTCATGCTGCTTAACCCAAAGTAATTTTGGTGCGGTAAATCCTGGCATCATCAGGTTACCTACCACCTCACGCGAGTTTGGCACGGAGCGTTCAATTTCTTCACACTGAGCCGCGCTGCGGCCGTCGTTCCATAAAATGGCTGGGCGTAAAATTTCGCCTTGGGCGTCCAGTAAGGTAGCGCCATGCATTTGGCCACTTAGGCCAATTGCTTTAACTTCTGCTAGCGAGTGCTGTTTGCTTAATGCGCTAAGTGCATCTTGAGTGGCTTGCCACCAATCTTGAGGCGCTTGCTCTGACCACAGCGGTGCAGGGCGAGATACTGTTAAGCTTTCGGTGGCTTGGCTTACAATGTCACCGTTTTCAGCCTGCAGCACAACTTTTACTCCAGAAGTGCCTAAATCAATACCGATATACATAGAAGTTCCTTATTGGACGCGAGCTGCTCGGCGAAACTACACTGTAATTAAGCGGCAGCAAAAGTGTTTTGAATATGGCTTCATCCTGCCGTGGATTGGAAACTTGGCTCAATTACGAAAATTACCAGAGGAATAGCGTTTTTCCATGGCGTGCCTGAGTTCACAGTTTCGTCTGAAATGTGCATGATCATAATCACATTACGATTTTTCACAGTGGCGTTCGGCCCCTTTTTTTTAGATATTAAATTAAATCTTGATTGGCACCGTGCTTTTAGGAGCCCCACATGTTTGATAAGCGTTTCAAAATTACATTGTTATTTAATGCAAATAAGGTTTATGACCGCCAGATCATTAAAGGTATTGGCGATTACCTACAGGCTTCGCAATGTGATTGGGATATATTTCTAGAGGAAGATTTTCGCTGTCGGATCAGCAAACTACAACATTGGGTAGGCGACGGTATTATTGCCGACTTCGACGACCCAGAAATAGAGAAAGCCTTAACTGGCCTGCGAGTACCAGTAGTGGCCGTGGGTAGCTCTTACGAAAATCCCGAGCAGTATCCGGATTTTCCTTATGTGGCTACCGATAACCGCGCCTTGGTTAATTCGGCTTATGAGCACCTAAAAGCCAAGGGCTTGGAATACTTTGCTTACTACGGCATGCCACCTAATGAGGGCAACCGCTGGGCAATGGAACGAGAGGCAATTTTCCAGCAACTGGTGGCTGGTGATGGTTATGAGTGCGCGGTTTATCGCGGCATGGAAACTACCCCAGAATCTTGGCAGTACGCAATGAACCGTTTAGCGGATTGGATTCAATCTATGCCTAAGCCGGTAGGTATTGTTGCAGTGTCGGATGCGCGAGCCCGCCATTTGCTGCAAGTGTGTGATCACCTTGGAATCATCGTGCCAGACAAGGTATCAATTATTGGTATTGATGATGAAGATTTAACCCGCCACTTAAGCCGAGTATCCTTAAGTTCGGTAGCCCAAGGTTGCCGCAAAATGGGCTTCCAAGCGGCCAAATTATTGCACCGCCAATTACAGGGGCAAGAGCTGCGCAAAGTGCGTGAGCTAGTTGGCCCAGAGCAAGTGATTGAGCGCCAATCTACCGATTACAAAGCGCTAAAAGACCCTTACGTGATTCAAGCCATGCACTTTATTCGCCATAACGCCTGTAAAGGCATTAAGGTTGAGCAAGTGTTGGATTATGTAAAAGTTTCGCGTTCAAACTTAGAAAAGCGTTTTAAAGATGACATTGGTCACTCGGTTCACCAAGAGATCCACTGCGCTAAGTTAGAACAGGCCATGAGCTTACTGCGTAATACCGAGCTTTCTACCTCAGATATCGCCGAGCTATGTGGTTATCCATCGCTGCAATACATGTATGCGGTATTTAAGAAAGATTTGGAGCTTACCCCCAAGGCTTACCGAATTAGTAAGCAAGAACAAGAAGAGTAGTCAGCAGCACCTAGTTGCTGGGCTAGCTTTTAGACACTTTACTATAACGCGCTTTGGCTTGAGTCAAAGCGCGTTTCCTTTTAAGCTCAAGGCTGATTGTTGAGCCGTTTAAAAGGAGAGTTGCACTTGTCAGAGATAAATAAGGTTGCCATTGTTGGCGGTACTCACGGAAACGAATTTAGTGGCGTTTATTTAATTAATAAATGGCAACAGCATCCTCAGTTAATTGCCCGTTCTAGCCTAGAAGTAACCACCGTAATAGCTAACCCCAAAGCGCACGGTGAAAACAAACGCTACATTGATGCCGACTTAAATCGCCAGTTCAGTGCCAGCAATTTAGCTGATTTTGATTTGGCGAATTATGAGCAATCGCGCGCCAAAGCCTTGCATCAGCAATTGGGTCCTAAATCGAAACCGAACATGGATCTAGTTATCGACCTGCACAATACCACCTCTAACATGGGACCAACCCTTATCTTGTTAGAACAAACGCCTTTCTATAAGCAACTGGCTGCTTACGTAAGCATGCGGATGCCAGAAGCCGTGGTATTTCTCGATGAACCGGAAGAGGATATGAGCAATCATCGCTTCCTCGCCAGTTGTGGCAAGTACGGTGTATTAATCGAAGTGGGCCCTCAACCGCAATCGGTTTTGCGCCAAGACGTATTAGAGCAAATGGAACAAATGACCGGGCATATCCTAGATTTTCTAGAGCTGCACAATCAACAAGATTTACCCGAGCTACCCAAACAGGTAGAAGCCTTTTTGTATCTTGATAGCATTAAACTGCCGCTTAATGAAAAAGGTGAACGACTAGCCATGGTGCACAGCAATGTGCAAGACCATGACTACCAGCCAATTAAGCCTGGTGACCCTATCTTTAGAACCTTTATGGGCGAAGATATTTGTTATCAAGGCGATAAAACCGTATACCCGGCGTTTATTAACGAAGCGGCTTATTACGATAACGACTTAGCCATGTCTTTAATGGACAAAATCACTTTAGAAGTGGAATAGGTAAGGCAGCATGTTAATTACATTCAACTGTAAGGCTTATGCCAATATCACCATGTTTGGCGATATTGGTGTCGAACTATTAAAGATGATGGGCCATAGCGGCAGTGTTCCTGGGGCGATTCGAGCCGAAGATGTACCCGAGGCATTAGCGCAATTAAAGGCGGCTCTTGAGTTAGCCGCTAAAGCCCAAGCAGAACAAACTCAAGCTGATGACGAAGCTGACTTGGAGCCTGCTATTAGCTTAAGCACTCGTGCTCAGCCTTTAATTGAACTACTCAGTTCAGCGGCTAAAAAGCAGTGTGATGTGATGTGGGATAGTTAAGTATAGCGGCTCGTAGATAAGCGAAAATGAGCCGCTATATTTTCCGCTAATCCAATGAAAAATAAGTGCTAAGTTTGCGCCTTATTTTTAGCCAAAATAAAACTGGCGCGACTTATATTTTGGGCGTATTATCGCGCCGTCTTGGGGAGTAGTTGATGAAAATTTGCATGTCGTCATCCCGTTAGGTGTCCCAACCTATCCGGCATGCAAAGGTACCGCGAGGTATCTCGACGAGACCAACACAAAGGTGTTTAGCCTAAAGGTTAAATGTATTTGTTTGTGAAGGTCTAGGCGCTATCCCATAAAGAAGACTAGATCCTTTACCCCAGAGGATCAGCAATGAACTCGATTACTTATTTTATATTCGCACTTGGCACTCTAGCCTTAGTTCTCATTGATGTTTGGCAAACGAGAAATGGCAATATAAGCATCAAAAAAGCCGCTGTATGGAGTGTGTTCTGGTTCGCTTTAGCATTGCTGTTTGCCCTGTCTATTGTGTGGTGTTGGCAATGGTATGCTCCCCATAGCCACTATTCACCGCAGCAGGCCGCGGTGGCTTTTACTACCGGTTACCTATTAGAAAAGTCCCTAAGTGTAGATAACTTGTTTGTATTTACGGTTATTTTTGCCCAGTTTAAGGTCCCTGCTGAGCTTCGCCCGCGAGCATTGTTATGGGGAGTGCTTGGCGCTTTGCTGCTGCGCAGCGTAATGATTGCCGTGGGTGGTCAATTGTTAGAAAGTTTTCACTGGGTGTTATATGTATTTGCCGCTTTTTTAGTGTGGACAGGCGTAAAGCTAGCCTTGCCAGAAAAGCACCCTAACAACCAAGCTAGCAGCAGCCAACTTCTGGCAAAAGTATTGCCGATAACTGAGCAATATTATGCGCATGCGCTTTGGGTTAAGTTGGATAAGCAGTGGTGGTTTACCCCAATGGCTAGCGTAATTTGTGCCATAGCGATGATGGACTTATTGTTCGCGCTTGATTCTATACCGGCTATTTTTGCGGTAACTCAAGAGCCCTTTTTGGTGTTAGCAGCTAATGTTTTTGCTTTGCTGGGCTTGCGCTCTTTGTTCTTTGTGTTGCAAGGCATGATCGACAAGTTTGTATATTTACGCCCGGCATTGGCTGTAATCATGATGTTTATTGGCGTGAAGATGGCCTTGGTTGGTAGCGCTTGGGCGATCCCAACAGCAGTGTCTCTAGCGGTAGTTTTGCTGGTGATGATAAGTGCCGTTTTAGCCTCGGTTCAGCGTAATAAGCGGCTTAATACTTCGCTCAACTAAATAAAAAAAACCGCAGCATTGCGGTTTCTTTATTTGCTCTTAGTCAGCTAACTTAAGCATTAATCTTCTTGGATTTTCTATAATTACGGATCAATAGGTAGCAAGCTGCCAAGACTAAACTCAAATAGAACAAATACTTTCCCGCTGTTTCTGAAGATTGAGGGGAGATGTCTAATGTAAGCGAGTAAAAGACAATGGTCATTAAAGCTATCGGCGCTGCAATAGTTCTAAGAGTGTAGCGAAGCCATTTTCTGTTTAACTTATTGCTCAAACAAATAATCAAAATAAAGGTGGCAATAATGGTTAGTGCTGCTAATAGTGCGATCAAATCCATTTCGATCTCTCAGGGGCTTAATAATCTCTCTATTATCTTACATCTAAGGTCAGAAGTTAATGATTTAATTGTCAGTATTGGTGAGAATCAAATTAACTGCTTCTGAGTCTGCCTAAAACCAGCGCTTCCATTTGAATATGCTAATCAATGAAACAGCTATTAACAGCATGCAACTTAACAAAATGAAATAGCCATTAGGGTGGTTTAGCTCAGGCATGACTTCAAAGTTCATCCCGTAAATGCCAGCTAAAAAACTCAAGGGAACAAAAATGGCGGTAATCAAAGTGAGCACTCGCATGGTGTTGTTTAGCTTGTGGGAGCTTATCGACAGGTAACCGTTGACTAAGTCCCCGCAAATCTCGTAGTACATGCTGCTTAAACTATATAAACGCTCGAAACGTTCGTGCAAATCTTGCAACACCGGTTGGTCGATGCCTATCTCTGCGATGTTTTGCTCTTGTTCTAGCTGCAACAGTTTCTTACTTAAGCTTAAGTGGTAATTAAAAATTCGATTAAGCCGAAGAATGTCGGTTTTATAGCGGGTAATTGTGCCAAGCAATTGGTCGTCTCCGTGGCTGCTTAACTGCTCCTCTAGCTCGCTAAGTTGGTCTTCAAACTCTAGTAGTTGATTTAGATATAGGTTTGAGGCGCTATGCATTATTCGACTGGCCAAACTTAATGGCTGTTGCAGATACTTATGGAAGTGCTGCTGAAGTAAGTTCTCGATGCCTTGCGAAGGGCCATTGTGCAAGGTGATAAGGTAGTTTTTACCTACAAACATGGCTAATTGCATGTGGTCAAACTTTAGCTCGCCGAGACAGTTTTCAATGCCTCGATAAAGCATAAATACTTGCTCGTCGAACAACTCTATTTTAGGCGGATGACGTGGGCGGAAGGTATCGATAATGGCAAGTGGATGACAGCCAAATCGCTTAAGTAGTTGCTCCGTTTTCGCTTGGCTAAAGCTACGTAAATCAATATCTATCCAAATACTCCCTTCGGCTTGTTCAAACCAATGGGCAACAGCTTGCTCGTGGCTGTGGTTTACTGAGGGATTGTCCTTGCTTAACCAAGTTCTAATCATTTTAAGCCCTTGTTATGTATTTTTGCTGTTTAGCTCAATAGTAGCAGTGAAGCCAAACCTAAAAAGGCGACAAAACCCACGATATCGGTAACGGTGGTGAGAATCACTGAACCCGCAACAGCGGGGTCTATTTTCATTTTCTTTAAGATAAAGGGGATCATGGTGGCAGAAGCCGCTGCAGCTAGGCTATTGACTAAAATCGCCACAAAAATCACTGCGCCTAAAGCAGCAGATTTAAACCATAAACTCACCACTAGCGCGATAACCAAACCAAGCATTAAACCGTTGAAAGCTGCAATTTTAAGTTCTTTGTTTAACAATAACTTAAGGTTACTTTGTTGTAAGTGGTTAAGGGCTATACCGCGTAAAGCCACCGCTAAGGTTTGGCTGCCTGCAATGCCACCCATGCTTGCAACCACTGGCATCAAAATAGCTAAAGCAACCAATTGTTGTAGTGCGCCTTCAAATAAACCTATCACCCAAGAGGCTAAAAAAGCGGTGGCTAAATTGGTGGTAAGCCAAATTGCTCGCATTTTGGCTGCGGTTGGAACTGGGGTAAACAGGTCTTCCTCATCCGAAGGCGCATCGCTAATGGCTACATCTAAGCTGCGCTCTTGTAACCATTGCACAATGTTAGATAAGGCAATGCCGCCAATTATTTTGCCGTCTTTTTGCACTGGGTGCCAAGCGTGACCAGGCACAGTGTTTAGCGATAGAGAAACATCAGCCAGCATTTGCTGGTGGTCAAATACTTCGATGTGTTGGCTTAGTTCACTAAGTCGAATATTGTCGCCGGCGTTTGCTATGTCGGTCATGCTGCAAGCGCCTTGAAACTGCCCTTGGGCATCAACCAGGTACACTGCCACATGCTTTTCCGTTTGGGCGCTCAAGCGTTGTTTGATACGCATTACCGTTGAGTTAGGTCGAGCCCGAAGAATGTGCGTTTCGAGATAGCGGCCGATTTGTTCATCTTCATAACTTAGGGCATCTTGCAGTTGTGAAGCGCTAAGTTCATCTTGTTGCTCAAGATAAAGTTCCACCATCGACTCGGGGAGAAAATCGGCAAACTCAACAATTTCGGTATCGCTAATTGTCTCTTGTAAGCTTTGTAGTTGGGATGCGTCAAACAGCTCGAATAGGTGTTTAACGGTTTCATATTGCACTAGATGCAATATGTCCCAGTAGCGCTCGCTGGCTAACTGCGGCCAAATTTGTTGGCGGTAATCGTCGGGTAGAGATTCGAGCAGGTTAGCCAATACTGGATTGTCGTATTGGCTTACAAAGCTGAGCTCCGATGCTGGACGTTCTTGTTCCAGAATATCCAGCACTCGGCTTAGTGCGGCGTCGTGGTGACCATCGAAGGTTTGTTGGTTGGCGCTTTTTATGGTTTCGCTGGTCATTGGCAAGATCCTTGTCGATGCTGATTACTGAGTGCTTACGTCCCTGTTTGCCTTTGTTAAACCCGCTTTTAACTGTTCATCAGAAAGCTTTGCGCTGGATCGACCAAAACTTTATCACCCATGCCTTGGCGGCCTAATAGCATTAAGTAGGTCATATCTTGGCGATTACTTAAGGTTATCTCAATTGGCCAAATATGTTCGCCAAGCTGAAAACGGGTTTGGATAACATAACGTTGTTCAACGTCACCATTGGATGACTTGATCTTTCTGGTATCGTAAATAGGCGCACTGCAGCGGCAAACCTGCTCTAGGTTATAGATGTCTGGGTGCAAATCAAAAGTAATGTGCGGCTTGCCATTCACTTTTATTTGTTCAAGGTTATCAACATGTAAGGCCGAAGTTTTTGCTCCAGTATCTATCCTTACCGGTAAATCTTGAATACCAAGGTCGGGCAAATTACAGGTTTCTAAGTTGCCTATTATAAATTTAGTCACGTTTAGTTTGCTCCTCGATAAGCGGTTCTTTGATTTTTGGATCGGCTGCGCGAGTTGGTAAGTGATCACCAATTACTACTGCTTTTTGAAAGACCATGGCATTAGGGTAAGTAAGCGTTGAACCATTATCTGCTACTAAAATCACATGAAATAAGGTGATTTCTTCTAGTCGTCCTTCAACCGAATTATCACCATCTAAGATTTTAACTTGATGGCCGACTCGATATGGGAAGAAGAAAAACACAATAATACTGGCCGTTACATTGCTCAAAATGGACCACTGAGCAAACAAGGCGACACCAATCACCGCAAATATCGAAGAGAAAAATACCCCAAAATCATTAAAGCCCAGATCGCTGATGATACTCACCACCATAACTAGCAGTAGTACCAAAGCGCTGCGTAATACCCAACTTACGTAGTGAATACGGGCTTTAGCAATATTGCGCGCTTCGCCATAGCTAAGAACTAATTTATTCAGTTTGTTTTGGCCTAAATAAAAAACGATTAGGGCCAGCGCGACAAATAACAATGTATTGATGGTCATAGGTTTATCTTCTTTTGTTTACGGACTAACTGACTCTTGCCAGTTTTCTATTTGCTCTGCCACTTCATCTTGCTCGGCGCCAAAATAGGCTAAGTGGTACATGGCATCACCTTCTTGTACTAAGGGAATGTTTTGTTTGCCTATTACAATGCCGGAGCGCTTAGCTGTTACTTTGTTGATTAGCTCGCCAAAGGGGCTATTTATTTCGGCCAATATGTCGCCCGCTTCCACCAAATCGCCCAGTTTCGCGTACTCGCTAACAATGCCGCTGGCCGAGGCGCGCAGCCAAGAACTACTATAAGCCACATACGGCGACGCTTTTTTACTGCTGCGGCGCTTTTTAATCATGCCTAAATGCGAGAGCACTTTTACTATGCCTTTTACGCCGCTTTGAATCGAAAGTTCATCAAAGCGCAGCGCTTCACCGGCTTCGTAAAGCAAGATCTTGGTATTGTTGTCCACCGCAGCTTCACGCAGCGAGCCATCGCGTAAATCGGCATTAAGCAGTACCGGTACACCAAAAGCTTCGGCCAGTTGCTTGGTTTCTGGGTCTTTCAAATTTGCCCTAATCTGCGGCAGGTTAGAGCGATGAATAGCGCCGGTGTGTAAATCAATGCCGTAATCACAGTGAGCGACAATTTCGTTCAAAAATATGTGTGCTAAACGCCCAGCCAAAGAGCCTTTTTCTGAGCCAGGAAAACAGCGATTTAAATCGCGTCTATCCGGCATATAACGGCTTTGGTTTAGTACCCCATAAATGTTTACCATCGGCACTGCAATTAAACAGCCCTTGGTGATCTTAAAACTGGGTGAACGGGTTAAACGGCGAATAATCTCAATACCGTTTAACTCGTCGCCGTGCACTGCCGCACTGATAAACACCGTGGGGCCAGCTCGCTTGGCACAAGTAATATGCACTGGAATTGAAATCTCGGTGTCGGTATATAGCTTAGCCACCGGGATCTCTATTTGTTTTTGCTCTCCCGGTTTTATTTCTATTCCAGCAATAATCATTTCTTGCCTCTTATCTAGAGCTTAACTCAGCCTTTGCCACGGGTTTTGGTGGCAAAAGGCTTGGCGTTTTTCTCAATAAACTCAAATACCATGGTGGCTACGTCTTTGCCGGTGGCAGTTTCTATTCCTTCTAAGCCCGGTGAAGAGTTAACTTCCATCACCACTGGCCCATTGTTTGATTGCAAAATGTCTACGCCACATAGGTTTAAGCCCATGGCTTTAGCGGCATTTACCGCAGTGGCGCGTTCTTCTTTGGTCAAACGCACTAATTGCGCCGCGCCGCCACGGTGCAGGTTTGAGCGAAACTCGCCTTCGGCAGCTTGGCGCTTCATGGCTGCTACCACTTTGCCACCTACAACTAAACAGCGAATATCGGCACCACCGGCTTCTTTAATAAATTCCTGCACCAGTATGTTGGCTTTTAAACCCATGAAAGCCTCAATCACGCTTTCGGCAGCTTTATTGGTTTCGGCCAACACCACGCCAATGCCTTGAGTGCCCTCTAAGAGCTTAATCACCAGTGGCGCTCCACCAACGTTTTTGATCAAATCCTGAATTTTGTCAGGTTTACTGGCAAAGCCGGTACGCGGTAAACCAATACCTTTGCGTGATAGCAGTTGCAGCGAGCGCAATTTGTCGCGAGAACGGCTAATCGCTACCGACTCGTTTACACAAAAGGTGCCCATCATTTCAAATTGGCGCACAACCGCTGTGCCATAAAAGGTAATCGATGAGCCAATGCGTGGGATTACCGCATCATACTTTGGCAGCACTTCGCCTTGGTAACGTACCGTGGGCTTGCTACTGGTTATGTCCATGTAGCAATGCAAGGTGTCGATAATGTCTACTTGGTGGCCAAGTGCTTCGCCTGCTTCTTTTAAGCGGCGAGTGGAGTAGAGGTTTTCTCCTCGGGATAATATGGCTACACGCATCTTGAGTTCCTATTGTTTAAATTCTGTTCGGTTGTTTTAGTCATCTTCGACGACGAATGTTTCATCTTCATTTTCAAAATTGTCAGTGACTGATTTACAGCGACTATGCAAAGTATGAAAACGGCGTCTTGAGTGCGCCAAGGTTTTGTACTTCACCCATATTCTTTCTAGTTTGGTTTCTGGCTCAAGTTGTTGGCTGCAAACTAATAAGAAGCGCTGCTCTTGGTTGCCTTCTGGCATCATTTCGCCAGCGTCGAGTGCCCGCATGGTTTCGCCATATAAGCTGAGTAGCTCAGATTCTAAGAGGGTGAAATCACCCGATTTACGAAAGCCGTGTTTAAAGCGTTTATCGTCGTAAAAACGTTTGTTGCCAAAGCGAAAATCAATGATCATTGGGTCACTCCAACTCAGAAATTGCGCTGCTTAAGCAGCGGGGTAAGTTGGCTGCAAGGTAGTGATTATTGGTCGAATAAGAAAACGAATTGTTTTTATCGTAAGAACAAATTTTGTTTGTTAACCTCAGCTTAGCTGGAGAGGTAAATATAAATGGATGTAAAAGTATTCCGCACGTTTTTAGAAGTGGCCAAAGAAAAGCATTTTGGTCGGGCTTCAGAGAATTTATATATCACCCAGGCGGCGGTTAGTGCGCGCATTAAACAGCTTGAAAGCTTCTTTGATACGCAGCTTTTTATTCGCGATAGAAACGCCATTAAACTTACAAGCTCGGGTGAGCGCTTAATTGCTTATGCTGAAAATATGGTGCGAACCTTGGAGCAATCAAAAGCGGAATTATTGCTTAGTAAAGCTCAGGCAATTCAGCTGGCTTTAGCGGGCACACCTAATAGCTGGGATGCCTTTTTGCAACATGGCTTGAGTGTGATTACCGAGGTCTTCTCGGGTTATGCCTTTAGCGCAGAAACCATGGGGCGTGAGCAAATGCACCGTGCCTTGCTGGAGCGTACCTTAGACATTGGAGTAGGCTTTGATGCCTTGAAATCTGATGAACTGGCTAGCAGCCAAGTGGCTCAGTTATCGCTATTGTTGGTATCGACTAAGGCGCAGTTGCAACAACAAGCTTTAGAGAGTGATTATGTTTATGTAGATTGGGGCAGCCGCTTTGCTTCTGAACACGCGCTGCGCCATTGCAATACACCACCGCCGTTCTTACGCACCTCTACCGGCCGTATTGCCTTAGATTTTATTTTAGAAAAAGGTGGCGCTTGTTACTTACCTGAGTCGATGGTGGCACCGTTTATCGATAGCCAACAGTTGTATTTGCTAGAAGACGCCGAGCCTTGGATAAGACCGGTGTATTTAAGCTATCGCAAAGACTCTGCCGCGCTTGAGCAAATTAAGCAGGTGGAAACACTGCTAGATAACAGTGAGCCCACCAGTCCATTTGTATTGCAGCAAGCAGGAGAAATGCCTCCCGCCGAGTAGCTTAGCTGCTCATGGGCGCTGCTAAGGTAAAGTCGATTAAGCTGTCTTTGGGCAGCTCGATATCATTACCTTGAGTGATGACCGAAGCACCTACGCCAACTTTAGCGCCGTTTTTAGCTCCGCTGCTGCCGTTAATCAAGCCACCAATAGCGGCTGCGCGTGCGGTTTTACCCACGGTGTCTCCGGCAGTATTGCTGCCGCTTGAGCTAAGTACATCGGTTTGAATATCGTGCATTTGGTCGTTAATACGAATGTTGGTAAGGGTAATGCTCATGCTTGCCGAGCCCGCCACTCTACCGGCTTTTTTCACCTCGCTAAGTTGACCGTAAACGGTGCTGCCACGTGGGGCTACCAGCGTGTCTCCTGCCATTAGGTCGGCTTCCAATACTGCAGTAAAACGTTGGCCTGTTTCGTGGTGTCGAGTATTAACACTTTCACTCATACGCACGGTGAGTTGAGTACCCGCAGGTAGTTCGGCTTTCTCTGTGCTGGTGGTATTGGTAAGAGCATCTTCTGTTTGGTTAGTTTCGGTATAGCTGCTAATGGTTGTGTCATCGTTGGGCGAATCACCAAAACTAATATTTTGGACTTGCTCGGTAGGCAGTTTTACCTCAATGCCGTGCATGTCTATGACCAGCTCTTCAGCGTTTTGCGAAATAATCGCGCCTTGGATTGAGCGGCCATCTTTTAGCTCTACAGTGGCGGCATGGGCTGAGCTTGAAATAAGGCCAGCGAAGATAAGTGCGTAAAGAGAAGCTTTAATTTTCATCGAGTGTTTCCTGCAATGGACTGCTTAAGTTGTGAGCATTGTAGGAAAGCTTAGTGCTTGGAAAAATCCCCTAAACTGAAACCGATTGTTTCACATAATGGACGAATTAAGCTGAGCTCGGGATAATAAACGGGTTTCTTACGGCTACTTCTACTTATTTCGGTGTTGAAGCTACTTGCAATAGGCGCGCAGCTTCGCCTTGAACTAAGCAAAATTATCTCGCCAGAAACAGGAAGCTAGATTAAGCACCGGTTTGCAGAGTTATCGTCACTTGTTTATTCCGAGTTCAGGTTAATTATTGTTCTTTTCCCAAAACTGCTGAATTTTCTCGATAAATACCGATACCTTTGCCGGCAAAAATTTACGCGAGTGATAAATGGCGTAAATATTACCGCTCAGTTGCTGTGGGTGAGCATAAGCTTTAACCAAGCGACCTTGTTGATAATGCTTTTTAGATAACATGTGTGGCACCAGAGCTATGCCTTTATCTTGTAGGCATAAATCTAAACCCAACTCTGGATTTTGCACGCTAAAAAACGGTGATATCGGCTGGCTAATTAGCTCGCCTTGATATTCAAAGCACCAAGAGTGAGAAGGTGCTTGTGAGGCCGAGTTAAAGATAATGTGATGATTTTGCACATCGCTAGGCTTTTGTAATAAGCCATTTTTAGCGATATAAGTTGGGCTAGCGTAATAATCGTATTTTACTTCTGCAATGCGCCGAGCGATCAATGATGAGTCTTTCGGTTCATCTACGTGAAACATAATGTCGTAGCGATTGCTGGTTTGCTCTTCTTGGCGGCCTTCGCTGCTATAGGCTTCAAACTTAAGTTCAGGATATTGGTTGATCATCTCGGTAACTACCGGCCAAAAAACGCGCAATAAAGTATTAGGTATAAAAATACTTAGGGTGCCGCTGGGTTGGTCATTTTGTTGCTGGGTATTTTGCTCTAGTTGTTTGGCTTGATCGATCAGATCTTCACAGCCTTGCAGGTAGTTAGTGCCTACTTCAGTTAGACTTAAGCTGCGGGTAGTTCTTGCTAGTAGTTGCACTCCTAGCTGCTTTTCGAGGTTGGTGATACGGCGACTAATGGTGGACTTGGGAATACCGGTAAAGTCAGCGGCTTTGGTAAAGCTACCTTGTTTGGCCAAGTTAACAAACAACTCCATGTCTTCTAAATTCATTGACGCTTCCTCTGCTCGATGGTTGTTCCATTATATGCAACAGTTAAGGTCGTGCTTAGCTTTTTATTGGGTTTGTGCGGACCTGCACTGCATGAATATTTGGTGTAAGCCAGACAGCGTAACGATTTGTCGTTTATTGGTCAGCATAGCTGCGCATATTTGATAAAGTACGCTACAGTACAAATGCGAGTTAATTCGTTGTAACACCAAGATTTATTACAAGGAATGTCTAGATGTTTAGTTTTTTTGAAGGGCTCACCGTTCCATTTCCAAAACAAGAGCCTACCCAACCACCAAAAGGCTTATACCAGTTCTGTCGTCACTATTGTGCAGGCATGGGTAAACCTTTGTTATTTATGTCGGTGGTATCGGCACTGATCGCGATTTGCGAAGTGGCTTTATTTGGTTTTATGGGCCAATTGGTTGATTGGCTGGGGAATAAAGATCCCGCTACTTTTTTTAGCGAAGAAGCCTCAACCCTGTGGTTCATGGGCATCACCCTACTGGTGGTAATGCCGCTGCTGATTTTGCTGGATTCTTTGTTGATTCATCAAGCCTTATTGGGCAACTTTCCGATGGCGATCCGTTGGTCGGCTCACCGCTATTTGTTGCGCCAAAGCGTGTCGTTTTTTGCCAACGATTTTGCCGGTCGAGTTGCCACTAAAGTTATGCAAACTTCTTTAGCGGTGCGCGAAACCGTGATGAAGCTGCTCGACTTGATGGTTTATATATTGGTCTACTTTGCAGCCATGGTGGTATTGGTGGCACAGGCCGATATTCGACTTATTTGGCCAATGTTGCTGTGGTTGGCTGCCTATATTGGGGTGCAGCTTTACTTTGTGCCTCGCTTAAAACGTATTTCTACCGAGCAAGCCAATGCCCGCTCGCTAATGAGTGGCCGAATTGTCGATAGCTACACTAATATCGCCACCGTAAAACTGTTCTCTCACAGTCAACGAGAAGCCGATTATGCCCAAGAAGGTATGGATGCCTTTTTGGTCACGGTGCACCAGCAAATGCGTTTGGTTACCGGGCTTAATTTCTCGGTTCAGCTATCTAATTATCTGCTTACTTTTGGTATTTCTGCCCTGTCTATTTACCTATGGACCTTGGGCGATGTATCGGTAGGGGCGATTGCCGTAGCGATAGCTTTAGTGCTGCGTCTTAACGGTATGGCGCAATGGATTATGTGGGAAGTGGGTGCGCTGTTTGAAAATATCGGTACGGTGGCAGACGGTATGACTACCTTAACCACTGAGCAAACCATTACCGATAAAAAGGATGCCAAGCCAATAAAAGTAACTGAGAGTCGCATTCACTACCGCGACATTCGTTTCCACTATGGTGAAAAAAGCGGCGTAATTGATAAGTTGAATTTGCAAATAAAGGCCGGTGAGAAGATTGGTTTAGTGGGGCGCTCTGGTGCCGGTAAAACCACTTTGGTTAATTTATTGCTGCGTTTTCACGATGTAGAGGGCGGCGCTATTTTGATTGATGATCAAGACATTAGCCAAGTGACCCAAGATAGCCTGCGAGCGCAAATTGGCATGGTAACGCAAGATACATCCTTGCTGCATCGCTCGGTGCGCGACAATATTTTGTATGGCCGCCCCGATGCTAGCGAAGAGCAAATGATTGCTGCGGCCAAGCAAGCTAAAGCTCATGAGTTTATTTTGAACTTGAGCGACCAAGATGGCCGAACCGGTTATGACGCGCATGTTGGCGAACGCGGGGTTAAGCTTTCTGGTGGTCAGCGTCAGCGAATAGCGATTACTCGAGTATTGCTAAAAGATGCGCCTATTTTGGTGTTGGATGAAGCAACCTCTGCCCTAGATTCTGAGGTAGAAGCGGCAATTCAAACCAGTTTAAATCAATTAATGGAAGGTAAAACGGTCATTGCTATTGCTCACCGCTTATCCACCATTGCCGCCATGGACCGCTTAATTGTATTGGACCAAGGCGACATTGTTGAGCAGGGCACTCATGCTGAATTAATCAAAGGTGAGGGCATCTATAGTCAGCTATGGGCGCATCAAACTGGTGGCTTCTTGGGTGAATAATCCTTGCTAGTTAGTGTTAAAAAAGCCAGCAGAGATGCTGGCTTTTTATTTTGCAGAGCCTAGTTATTTATTAGTGATTTTAGAGCGCTGGCGTTGACTAAATCGCTGCGGTGCTGGCGTTAAGCGCTCCAGTAAATGTTGATTTTGAGCGGAAGTTTTCTCTACCAGCTCTGCGGTTGTTTTTAAGCTAGAGGCCAGTTGGTTAAGCTGCCCGGTGGCGCTAAGTACCGCACGGCTAGTGGGTGCCAGTACACTAAAGTAAATGGCCAACAAGGCCACAATTATGATTATCACCAAACTGACTAAGATGATCATCACCCAAAACTGTACTTCGCTAGACAGCTTATCGGCTAAATTCACAATGGGTTTGGTGCTTTGCGCTACGGTATCGGGCAGCTGCTTTAAGCTGCTATCCAGTTGTTGGCTTAATTGTTCTACAGCGTTAAGGGTTTGCTTAAAGTGCTGTTGCTGCTCGGGGCTGAGTTCAGGATTGCTAGCCAGATGATTAACGCTATCGGCAATGTCTCGCAAAGCTTGTGACGCCTGAGCAGCGGCTTTATCTATGCCTACTACCTCTACGTGTAATTGCATATTCAGTTGCGGTGAATCTGACTCAGGCTCGGCTAAGGGCTCACTGGCATGAGCGAGGGAAAGGCTACTTAAGCCGAGTATTAACAAGCAGGCTGTTAACAGGGATCGCATTGGTTTTCCTTAGGTTTTTCGCAAAGCTAGTAGCAATGTAACAGTACTATTAATTAAGTGGTAGTTAGCTGCCGACAGTTGAGTTCACCAGCTTGCCTGACTACGCTTAAATAACCTTAGTTAAACTTGGTTAAGTATGGGCAAAGTTTCTGATATTAGTGCTTATTATGGAATGGTGATTCATCGTGACTTTGTGCCGCTGTTTGCCGACGAGCGCTATGCCCAGATGTTTGGCTATAACAGTGCTGAAGAAATTATGGCCCTGCCATCCCTGTTGGTTCTGATTGCAGAAGATGATCGAGATGAGGCCATTAGTGCTTACGAAGCCGTGATGAGCGGTAAAGCTAGGCCTAAGGTGCGGGTTTACGAAAATACTAATCGCGATGGTGACGCGATTTCTGTGCTCACTATCGACCACTTAACCGAATGGCAAGGTAAGCCAGCCCTGCAAATTACCTTAGTTGATTTCTCTCAGCAGGTGGCCGCAGAAAAGCGTTTACAGCAGAGTGAGCAGCGTTACCGCTCATTGCTTGAATCTTCCATGCAGGGCATTGTTGTTCACCGTTTTTTTGAGCCGCTTTATTGTAACCAAGCAATGGCCAATATTCTGGGTTACGACAGCCCAGAAGCAGTGCTGAGTTTAGACAGCTTGCTGTCACTCATTCCTAAGGAAAACCAGCAAAAAGCCATTCAACTTCACGAACAATTGATTCAAGGCGAGGTGGAGAGCAATAGTGTGGTGACCGAAAACGTGCGCCGCGACGGCACTTCGGCGTGGTTGCATATTAGTGAAGCCTTGGTGAGTTGGAATGGTAAACCCGCGGTGCAATCGGTGATGATGGATGTGACACAACAGCATCACGATCAGCGACGTTTGGAGTTTCAAGCTAATCACGATCCTCTTACAGGTTTAATGAATCGCCGCTCGATGAGTGAGACCCTCACCGAAGAATTTGCGATTAGCAAACGCTCTCTGCAACCCTTGTGCTGCATCTTGTTAGACATAGATAACTTTAAACAGATCAATGACCGATTTGGTCACCCTGCTGGCGACGAAGCCTTACGGGTATTTGCTATTGAAAGCTTAAAGGTGCTGCGCAATGGTGACTATTTATGCCGCTGGGGTGGAGAGGAGTTTTTACTATTGTTGCCTAACGCGATTCAAGAGCAGGCCCTGCATGTTGCTAATCGATTGCGTCAGCATTTAGCAGAGCTAGAAGTAACTCAAGACGAGCATAGTTTTAGCACCACTGTTAGTTTGGGTTTAGCGATGCTTAGCTCTTATGACGCTAGCCCCGAAGCGCTAGTTGCCCGTGCCGATAGCGCTTTGTATATGGCCAAGGAGCGTGGCAAGAATAGAGTCGAACTGGCTCCACAAGTGTATGAGTTATAACGGCTTACTCAAAGATATTATCTGCCCACAAGGTTAAGCCGCTGGTTACGCTACCAAAGTTATCGCCGCTGATTAAAGGTGCTTGATAGCGCTTAGCCAAAAAGTTTTTAATCATCGGTGAGTTAGCGCTACCGCCGGTTAAAAAGATCGCCTCGGGCTGGCAACCCGCTTGTGCGATAACATCGTCACTAAGCGTAGCGATGCTGTTAAGCAGTCGTTCGGCAGCTTGCTGATAAGCTTCTTGGCTAACTTCAACCTGCAATTGCTCAATCAAGTAAGACAAATCCACAGTGGAAGTTTGAGCTTCACTCAAGGCAATTTTAGCTTGCTCGGCGCAGGCGCTTAACTGGTATGTTTGTCGTTCATCACTTAAGCGTAGTAAGCCCTTTAGCGGACTTAATTGCGGCTCTTTAAGTAAGCGCTGTAGCAATAATCGGGTGTCTTTTTCATAGAAGCGGGTTTGAGCGGGGAAATCGTTAATTGCCGCTGCATCCCAAAAAGGCTTAATTGGCATTGGCTGGCCACTCGCGAGCTTGAGTTTGGCACCAAGGCTTGGCATTAGAGTCTCAAAATTTAGCGCAATATCGAAGTCGTTCCCGCCAATCCGTTCACCGTTGTAACCCAGCACTAAGTCTTGATGATCGCGCGTAGCCAGGTAATCGGGCCCCATAATCAACATCGACACATCGCTGGTACCACCGCCAATATCGATCACCAATACTCGCTGCTCTTGCTGCAATTGTTGTTGGTAGCTTAAACCTGCTGCCATTGGCTCGTATAAAAACTCAACTTGCTCAAAACCAACAAAACGGGCGGCATTGCTCAGAATGCTAATGGCTTGCTGGTTGCTCACTTCGCTATTTAAACCTTGGAAGTTAACCGGGCGACCAATCACCACTTTGGCCAATTCGGCTTGACCACTTTGCTTCACTTGCTGGCTAATGTGCCACATCATGGCAGCGGCGATATCTTCGAACTGTTGCTGTTGGCGTTCACGAATGCCGCTTGCACCTAAAAATGATTTAGGTGAGCGCACGTAGTAACAATCGGCGGGGTCGACTAAGTATTCTTTTAGCGCTTGTTGACCAAAGCTTAGGTGCTCGTCATATCCATCTAGCTTGAGCTCTTTTAAGGCACGTAAGCTGGCGCTAAGTTGCTGACCGCGTGCTTGTTGAAAGGCTTGTGCTTTATCCTGAGCGTCTAGCTGCTGATATAACCAGCCGCAAATCATCTCAGATTGCGGGGCAAATAAGGTAGAAGGCATGTAGTTGCCGTGCTCGGGAAGCTTCACTAATTGCGCGTGCTTGCCCTGCATAATACCCACTGCACAGTTAGAGGTTCCAAAATCAAAACCTGCAATCGAACGACTCATAACTTAGGCCTCATACCTGCAAAAAAGGTCGCGCAGAGTAGCAAAATTAAGGTCTTGAGTATAGCGTTTCAGCAAGTCAGCCTAGGGGATTTACCAGTTTAAATCGGCATCAACAATGGTGAGTAGATAGGTTTCTTGATTACTGTCGTTACGCTGTAATTGCCAGTGCTGGTCATCAATCAGCTGATAAACAAGCTGTTCGCCTTGGCCAGAATCGGCATACAGCTGCAGTTGCTTGAAACTACTTGAAGGGGGATTGGTGGCTTGGCTAAGGTCGAAGTAAGCCAGTATTTGTTTGCGCTCACCAGAGGCTATTTGACCTTGAAATAGTTGCTTGTCTAGCGTTTCTATTTGCGGCCTTAGCTCGCTGCTAAAGGTGAGAGAGTAGTTGCTTTGGTTGTCTAGGGTATAGCGGCTATAGAGAGTGTAGTCTTCGTCAGTAAGAGGTTTATCGCTGTTGCAGGCGTTTAAGCTAAACAGCAGCGCTAGGCCAAGAGGCTTGTGGAGGGGGAGCATTATCGCACTTACTTTGTGTTCTGTTAATAGCGCGAATATAGCTCAATAGTGTAATTTGTCAATGAACGTTTAGTCGAGCTCGGCTGCGCTGTTATGCTGTTGTAACAGCGCTTCAATGCTTGGGGCTAGCTGCCATTGCCAGTTTGTTGGAAAAGCCAGCCTTTGGCTTTTAGTTTGTGTAAAGGCTTGTTCGGCTAAGGAATTAGCACTTAGCTCTGCCAGTTGATCTAGTAGCTGTAAATCTTGCTTAGATTGGCTGTACTCAAAATAGTGCTGATTGAGCCCCCAGCCGCTGTCCCAAGCCAGTAACTCGACCTTACTTAGGGCGAATATGTCTCGCAGTAAGTTGCCTTGCAGTAGAGGCCAGCCAGTAATACTGAGGATACCAAATTGTTCGGCGAGTTCTGGTGTATTGCGGCTTAGCTGCCAAGCTGTACCGGCGTATACAAACTCTCCGTCTGGCAGGTCTAGCGGATCAAACGTAATGTTTAATAGGGTTTGTTGCTTGGCATCAAGTTGGGCGTCTACCTTTACCCAGCGCTGTTGCAGCTTGTGCCAATATTCACATATCCAGTGGTCTTCATAGTTGTGCATGCCAAGGTAGGTAGCAAAGCCGCAACGCAAGCGCGCAGCAATACCTTGAGCGCGTAATAATGTGCACAGTAACAAGGCAAAATCACGGCAGTTTCCGAGCATTCTTTGGCTGGCAGGCTTGTCCGCAAGCAGCGGCTGCTCGACATTATCTAACCAACTAAGCTTTTGCTGCACACTGCGAGTTTGCATCTCGTTTAAGCGCTGGGTGAAATCTGGATCGAGTTGGTAGTGTTGTAGCCAATAAGGGTGAACTAGGTTGTTTTGCACGCACTTAACTAATTTTGCAATAACCGCTTGGTAATCTGGCAGTTGCGCTAAATAGTGTTGCGGGTCGCTAAACTCACTAAAACTGGCGTAGTTAATCGAGTTAGTCATGGCATTTATCTTCGCTTATTGAATGGGCAGTAGAAGGTCTGTTATTAAGGTTTTTTCCGGGACGCCATCGGCAGTTTTATTGTGGTAGATCTCTAAGCAATTGGCGTCTCGAAGCTGATAGTTTGACTGCGGCAGCCAGTCGCGCAACACCACTTGGTAGCTACTAGGTATATTGGCGTAGCCTCCGTGGTGGCGCAGCTTGGCGAATAATCCACCCGCTAAGGTGAGCTGTTGTATGCCCAGTTCGGCCAGTTGTGAAGTGCTGGGCAAGGCTTCTGGACTTGTTGGCTCAATCGGCAAACTTAAGCAAGCATCAAAACGCACTTGCTCTGGATGGGTGACGCTGGGGTCATCGTAGGAGATGCCAATCATGGTGCTCTGCTGAGTATCTAAACCCATGTCATTGCAAGCGCTAAACAGCTGGCGCCATGCTTTGGGTGCGGCTTGTAAATAAGGGCCTTGCTCTCGCTTACTTAATACCGATTGTGGTGCGAGCTCTATTACCTCAATTTGGCGGGCCGCTCGAGCGAGGAGCTTGTTGGCTTTTACCGAATGCTGCTCAGGCTTAAGCCAAGCTTGGTTTCTTATCTGTAGTGGCGTTTGCTCAAACTGTTGTTTAAACGCCTTGTTAAAGGATGCTTGGTTTTGATAGCCGCTCTGGCTGGCGATATCGATTAAGGTTAGTTGACTAAACCTCAGGTGATTTAGTGAGCGCTCTAGCAACAAACGCTTGCGATAAGCATAAATGCTTTCACCCACATAGGCATGAAATAGCCGACAAAAATGAAAGTGTGAAACGCAAGCTAAAGAAGCCAATTGAGCGATATCCAGTGGGCTATCAAGCCTTTGCTCTAAGTGTATTTTAACTGCATTGATGCGTTGCTGTTGGCTTGTCATGTTGGACTCAAATACCTGACTTGAAATCAGTTTAGCCAGTTTATGAACAATTTTCTTTTCCATTCTTGCGCAATGTTTAAGGCATTAATTTCCTTAACTAAGGTTTTTGAGTTAGGCGATAGATTCGTTTGTTAAAGGCTTGTTCTAGCCAGTTATGCCGAATACACTGAGCACCTTAGTAGGAAATAGTAAAGTAATAATGAATTCACAAACGAAAGCCTATGTATTTGGCATAAGTGCAGTGTTAATGTGGTCTACGGTAGCCACTGCTTTTAAACTGGCACTGCAGTGGCTAAGCCCTATTCAATTGGTACTACTGGCGTCAGTGACTTCCATTTTGCTGCTAAGTGGTGTGTTGTTGTGGCAACGCAAACTGCCCTTGGCACTCAGCTATGCCAAGCAGCGGCCGGGCTTCTTTTTGCTGGTGGGCGCGATTAATCCCTTTCTTTACTATTTGGTGTTATTCAAAGCCTATGAACTCTTGCCTGCTCAGCAGGCTCAGTCACTTAATTACACTTGGGCGATTACCTTGGCCTTGTTGGCGGTGCCCTTTCTAAAGCAGCAACTGCGTAAGCAAGATCTTATTGCCATGGCATTTGGCTATTTTGGAGTGCTGGTGATTGCTACCCGGGGTGACTTGCTCAGCATGCAGTTTGATAGTGTGCTTGGCGTAGTATTGGCATTGTTTAGCACCTTGTTGTGGGCCGGTTACTGGATCATTAATACCCGTAACTCTGGTGATCCTGTAGCCAGTTTATTGGTGGCATTTTGCTTTAGTCTACCCATGGTATTGGCCTATTGCTGGTGGAGTGATGGTTTACCTAGCTTTAATGCAAAGGCTTGGCTGGGCGCTGCTTATGTAGGCCTATTTGAAATGGGCATTGCCTTTGTTTGTTGGGTATTGGCATTAAAATTTACTAACAACACCGCTCGCATTAGTAACCTGATTTTTATATCGCCATTTTTATCACTGTTTTTTATCAGTTATTTTCTGAACGAAGTGATAGAACCCGCCACCTATTTAGGTTTAGTGTTAATTATTAGTGGCTTATTGATACAACAATGGCGCGGTAAAAAACAAGCGGTTTAGCTACTTGGCTTATTGCGTTTTTTCTCAGTTTTTTAAGCTGAGAAAAGCGCCACAAGTTTTGATCTTAGCACTAGGGTAAGTAGGCACTTCTGTGTATGCTAAAATTCATATTTACCCAAATACTCATGGTGTGATGACTAAACAAGCAATAAGCCAACAAGACTTGATTGATCTGGCCAATCAGCTACTGCGTGAGCACGAAGATTTCATTCCAGGGATAGAAGTTCGTGAAGTGTCACAGCAGCGAGACGTGCTTACCTTTAAGGGGGAAGCTTTTCTAGACGATGACTTATTACCCACTAGCAACAGCCCAAAAGCATTTAATTTGTATAAGTGGTTGTGCCATCGTTTATCAGAGCAATACACCCTTAGCGAGTAAATTATTAACGACTTAGCGCTTTACCGCCGAGTAAAGCGCTAAGTATCGTTGAGCCAATTGGCTCGCTCAATACTGCATCGCCATTTAATCCGCTAGCGTGCATATAAGCGCTTGGTAAGGCGCTAAATTGAGCTGAGTTAAATCAATCTTCGATTCATCTTCTGGCTGAAGGTTATCCAGCAGCACTTTATCCACTTGGTAATCTAAACTAAGCCTTTGTTGCTGCGCAGATACATTGGCCAGGACCAATAAACGCTGACCCTGATATTGACGAAGGTAAGCAAACACCTGTTTATGCTCCGGGAGCAGTAGCTGGTAGCTGCCATAAACCAAAGTATCGCCATACTCTTTAGATTTTCGCAGAGCAATCAAACGCTGGTAGTGATAGTACACCGAGTTTGGATTATCCAGCGCGGCGGCAACATTAATCTGAGCATAATTAGGATTAAGTTTGAGCCAAGGCTGCCCACAACTAAAGCCAGCATTTTCCGAGTCATCCCACTGCATCGGCGTGCGAGCATTATCTCGAGCGCTTTTATACACACCTTGCATAAATTGCTGGTGGCTTAAGCTTTTTTGCTCAAGCACTTTTTCTTGGTAGCTGTTTTTGATTTCGATGTCGTGGTAGTCATCGAGTTGATCAAATTGCACATTGGTCATGGCAATTTCTTCACCTTGATAGATGTAAGGCGTGCCTTGCATTCCATGCAGTAAGGTGGCGAATAGTTTGGCGCTGGCTTCACGGTATTGGCCATCATCTCCCCAGCGGCTAACAATGCGCGGTAAATCATGGTTATTCCAAAACAAGGCATTCCATCCATCGCCATCAAAGGCGGTTTGCCACTTACTAAGCACGTGTTTAAGCGCAATTAAATCAAAGCCTTGAACCTGCCATTTGCCGTGCTCAGGGTGCCAGTCTAAGGCAGCATGTTCAAACTGAAAAACCATCGACAGCTCTTCGCGGCGAGGATCGGAATATAGCTTGGCAATCTCTGGAGTTGCTCCCCAAGTTTCGCCTACTGTAACCAACTTTTTACCCTTGAAACAAGCTTGGTGCATCTCTTGTAATAGTGGGTGTAAACGTGGGCCATTTTCGGTAATGCCTTGATCGATTTGCTTGCCGATTAAATCAATTACATCTAAACGAAAGCCCGCCACTCCTTGGTCTACCCACCAACTTATCATTTGTTGGATTTCTTCTGCTACCGCCGGGTTTTCCCAGTTGAGATCGGGCTGGGCATCGGCAAATAAATGAAAATAATGCTGCTGGGTATTTGAATCATACTGCCAGGCTGGGCCACCAAATATAGAACCAATGGAGTTTCTTTGGTCGCGCCAAATATAGTAATCCCGATAAGGATTATCACGGCTTTGTTTAGCTTGCTCAAACCAGCGGTGTTGGTCGGAGGTATGATTAAGCACCAAGTCCATCATAATACCGATATTACGCTGCTTGGCTTGGGCGATTAATTGGCGCATATCATCCATGTTGCCAAAGCGTGGATCAATGGCCTGATAATCGGCTATGTCGTAGCCATTATCTTTCATCGGAGAGAGGTAAACAGGCGATAGCCAAATTAGGTCTACACCGAGCTTTTCTAAATAATCTAGCTTGCTAATAATGCCTGGTAAATCGCCGTTGCCGTCACCACTACTATCACAAAAACTGCGCGGGTAAACCTGATAAACAACTGCTGAGTGCCACCATTGTTTGTTCATAATTAAATTCTTTTACTGCTGCCAATTACCTGCATTGTAAACCCTCTTATTCGATTCGAGTAGTTAGCTGTTTTTTCATCCTCGTAACTATAAAACTCTGTGTTTATGCAGTCTGTAGGGCTGTTAGTAACTGTATTTGGAGTGCTTTGTTTACAGATGATTAGTTTGCCAATGCTGTGTTGGATCTTTGATAAAAGGATTTTTGTTTGAAGTTTGATCAATGTCAAACATCATCCACCAAGTGGAAGATTCTTTGTGAGCTAATGCTCAATAAATGAGCAGCAGTGTTTGTTGAACAAAAAATAGGCGTAGATTAAAAAGGCGGTAAGTTAACTATGGATAGTTAAGATTAGGTTTTACTTGTGGTTCTTTCCAATGGTTAGTCTGCCTCCTCATCGCAAAACACCACAGAGTGGCGGTGGGTTAAGTCTTTAAGAGACGCTCTAAGATTACATGGGAAAGTAACAATGAGAAAACTTAACAAACTCGCCACTAGCGCTCTGCTAGCGGGCGCGGCGTTGGGCTTTGCTTCCAGCGTCACGGCGGCACCAAGAACCGCCTTTGTACACCTCTTCGAATGGAAATGGGAAGATATTGCACAAGAGTGTGAAACCTTCCTTGGCCCTAAAGGATTTGCCGCCGTGCAAGTCTCACCTCCAACTAAATCCCACAACGCAGGTGCGTGGTGGAGTCGTTATCAACCGGTTAGCTATTCTTTCGAAGGACGCAGTGGCAGCCGTGGTCAATTCCAAGATATGGTGCAGCGCTGTAAAAACGTTGGGGTAGATATCTATGTGGACGCAGTGATCAATCACATGGCGGCCTACGATAGAAACTTCCCTGAAGTGCCTTACGGGCCAAATGACTTCAACTCGTGTACTGGCGACATCGATTATGGCAATCGCTGGCAAGTGCAAAACTGTGATTTAGTAGGATTAAACGATCTTAAAACTAGCTCAGAGTATGTTCGCCAAAAAATTGCAGATTACATGAACGATGCGATAAGTATGGGTGTAGCAGGTTTTCGTATTGATGCAGCCAAGCACATCCCTGCGGGTGACATTGCTGCAATTAAAGGCAAGCTAAACGGCAACCCATATATCTTCCAAGAAGTGATTGGCGCGCCAGGCGAGCCTGTACGTCCAACCGAATACACCTACATTGGTGATGTAACCGAATTTGAGTTTGCCCGTAAGTTAGGTCCGGCTTTTCGCGATAGCAATATTGCGTGGTTAGGTGATTTAGCAAACCAAATGGAGCTATCTAGCGCCGATGCGGTAACCTTTGTGACCAACCACGATGAAGAACGTCATAACCCTGGTGGTCCAATTTGGCATGGGGTACAAGGTGACGGTTACTTCTTAGCGAATATTTTTGCGCTGGCCTATCCTTACGGTTACCCAAAAATCATGTCGGGTTACTACTTCAACGGTGACTTTGATGCAGGCCCTCCAAGCAGCGGTGTGCATACCGGTAATGCTTGTGGTTTTAACGGCGGAAACTGGGTGTGTGAGCACAAGTGGCGTGGTATAGCTAACATGGTGGCCTTCCGTAACCATACTGCCGGTGAATGGAGTATCACCAACTGGTGGCAAGGTGGAAATGATCAAATCGCCTTTGGTCGTGGCGGCTTAGGGTTTGTGGTTATCAACAAACGTTTTGGTAGCTCAATTAACCAAAGCTTTGATACCGGCATGCCAGATGGGCAGTACTGTAATATTATCGAAGCAGACTTTGATGAAAGCACTGGCCAATGTAATCAAGCCTCAGATTCAAGTGGCCAAGCAGTAATTACCGTAAGTGGCGGTCAAGCTAACTTTAGCGTAGGTGGAGACAGCGCAGCTGCTATTCATGTAGGGGCTAAAATTGGTGATGTTTGTAGTGGTGCAGATTGTCCATGTACGTCTAACTGTGGCACTGACCCAGTACCCGCTACGCCAGTAGCTGCTACTTCTATTTGTACATCAGAAAACCTACCCACATTGTATTACTGGGGCGCACAGCCAGCAGGTAGCTTGGCAGATGCAGCTTGGCCTGGTGTTGCCATGCAAAAAAATGGTGATTTCTATTGTCATGATCTAGCGGTAGAACTCACTAGCATCAACGCTATTTTCAGCAATAACGGCGCAAACAAAACTGCTGACTTAAGTGCTGCAGGTGCTGGTTGTTATAAAGATGGTAGCTGGAGCAGTTTAGAGGCTTGTGGCTTTGAGATTAGTGGTACTAATCCGGGTCCTGTTGGTGGCACCGAAGTTTGTTACGACAACCAAGCTGGCTTTAATAATCCAACCCTTTACTACTGGTCGGTTTCAGCTGAAACATCAGTTGCTAATGCGCAATGGCCAGGTGTGGCAATGGTGCAAAAAGGTGCGTACTACTGCCATGACTTTGGTACTAAGTTAAGCAGCTTAAACATTATCTTTAACGATAGTGGCGCTAATCAAACCGCGGATCTAAACACCACCGGTGATGTATTGTGTTATGCACAAGGTAGTTGGGTAGCGGCAACAAACTGTGTTGGTGGTAACCCTGACGATGGTGGTGATGAGCTATGGTATTTCCGAGGTACAGCTAATGGATGGGGTAAAGCCCAGCTTGATTACGATAGTGCCACAGGTTTGTACTACACCATTCAAAGTTTTAATGGTGAAGAAGCGCCGGCTCGCTTTAAGATAGATAGTGGTAACTGGACAGAAGCGTATCCAAATGCGGATTACCAAGTGTCTGATAACACTACCTATCGCATCAACTTTAATAGCGCGACCAAAGACATTACGGTGAACGCGCAATAATTTGTTTTTATGCGTCTCAGCTTTTGCCCGGTTTTCACCGGGCTTTTTTATGGCTACTGATTAGCTAACCAGGTCTTGTAACCACCGGTTAAGTTTTTAGCTTTAAAGCCATGATTGAGCAATTGGCGATAGGCTACATTGCCACGTAAACCCACCATGCAGTAGACCAAAATTTCCTTGTCTTTAGGCAGCTCGTTAATCCGCTCGCGCAGTTGGTCGACCGGAATATTAATAGCGCCTGGTATTGCACCGAGTTTTTCTAATTCAGCTGGGTTTCTCACATCCAAAATGATTTGCTGCTCACTGGGATTATTGATTTCCTCACTGTGGCACAAGCGTGTATCACCCTTGATGCTGTTTGTCGCAACAAAACCAGCTTGGTTCACAACGTCTTTAGCGCTGCCAAAAGGTGGAGCATAAGTGAGCTCTAAATCTTGCAAGTCAAATACTGTTAGACCGGCGCGCTGAGCCACTGCGATTACGTCGATGCGTTTATCAACGCCATCTTTACCCACTGCTTGTGCGCCCAAAATTGCGCCGCTGTCTGGATTAAACAATAACTTAAGATTTATAGGATGAGCACCTGGGTAGTAACCAGCGTGGCTAGCAGCATGTACATAAACTTTTTGGTAGTTGATGCCTTTGCGCTGCAAGGTTTTTTCGTTAAGACCGGTGGATGCCACGGCGATATCAAAGATTTTACAAATTGCGGTGCCTTGGCTGCGTTTGTAATGCTCACCTGCGCCAAAGATGTTGTTGGCTACCATACGGCCTTGGCGATTGGCTGGCCCTGCTAATGGAATAAGTGCCGCATCGCCGGTGACAAACTCTGGGTCTTCAATGGCATCACCCACCGCGTAGATATCGGGATCAGAAGTTTGTAATTGGCTGTTTACTTTTATACCACCTAGTTCACCGATGCTTAAGTTGGCTTGACGCGCTAAGCTGGTTTCAGGTTTTACTCCAATCGCCATTATTAGCAATTCGGTTTCCAGTAAGTCGCCGTTGCTTAAGCGCAGCTCTAAGCCTTGTTCGTCTACACTGGCTAGTTCATCGGCTATTTCTTGTTGGCTTGGGAATACTGCTTCTAGAGCTACACCTAGGCGTAGGTCTACTCCATGATGCTGCATCTCTTGATGTAGCGGTGTGGCCATTTCGCGATCAACCGGTGCCATTACTTGCTCAGATAGTTCAATTAAGCTGGTATTAATACCGCGTTGAATCAGTGCTTCGGCCATTTCTATACCAATGAATCCGCCGCCAACCACCGTGGCATGTTTTGGCTGATTATGCTCTATGCTGGCAATGATCTTATCCATATCGGGTATGTTACGCAGCGAGAAAGTACGCGAATTCTGGATGCCAGGAATCGGCGGTACGATCGGCGAAGCGCCTGGGCTAAGTACCAGTTTGTCATAACTTTCTTGGTAGTTTTCTTGAGTCTCTAAGTTACGAATAGTCAGCGTTTTATCTTGGCGGTTAATGCTAACCACTTCATTCATTACTCGAACATCTACATTAAATCGCGCTTTAAAGCTCTCTGGAGTTTGCAGTAACAAAGCATCACGTTGCTCAATGTCGCCGCCAATATGGTAGGGCAAACCGCAGTTAGCAAACGAGATGTAGGGACCTCTTTCAAACATAATGATTTCTGCGTCTTCACTTAAACGTCTTGCGCGTGCTGCAGCCGAGGCACCGCCTGCTACTCCGCCTATGATCAAAATCTTTGTCATGCTTGTCTCCAGTATTAAAAACTCTTTTCTGTTAGAGAATGAGCAAAAGCTTAATCAAGTTCTGTCACTCAACAATTGATGTGGATCGTTAGTGACTGATTTGCTCATTAGTCATTGGCTATTAATTTATATTAGATAAATCTAAATTGCAAGAATCTAATTAAGTTTTATTTAAATTAGATTTGACTAATTTAATGGTGCTCGTATAATTCAACCTATCGAGGAGGTGTGTATGCAAAGTCATGAAGTGTTGCATGAGCAAGCTAGTGTGGTTAGCGACTATCTCAAAACCATTGCTCATCCAGATCGTTTAGTTGTGTTGTGTTTATTGTGTGATGGGGAAATGAGTGTAGGGGAGCTATTGGCTCACAGTAACAAGAGTCAATCTGCTTTTTCTCAGCACTTAAAAGTGCTGCGAGAACAAGGCTTGGTAGCGGTGCGTAAACAGGCGCAAACGGTGTTTTATTCCTTGGCTGACACTAGAGTGAAAAGCTTGTTAGCTAGTTTGCAGCAGCAATTTTGTAATTGATTAAATAGTGGAGAGATTAATGACCGAATTTAGCCCTGGGAGCGCCTTAGTTGGCGGAATGTTGTTAGGCCTGTCGGTATCGTTACTAATGCTGCTTAGTGGCCGTACAGGTGGTATTAGCGGCATATTAGGCGGGATTTTTGGTGCATCAAAGAGTGAATGGCCATGGCGAGTAGCGTTTATTGCTGCGATGGCTGCGAGTCTATTGTTTAACCCCTTACTGGGTTTAAGCGAAGCCGCTTTACCCAACTATTCATTAACTTGGCTGCTGGCTGGTGGTTTTGCGGTTGGCGTTGGTACCCAGCTAGCTAATGGCTGTACCAGTGGCCACGGCATTTGCGGCATTGGCCGTTTTTCGCTGCGCTCTATCGTTGCCACGATGGTATTTATGCTTAGTGCTGCGGCTGTGGTTTGGTTAGCAGGAGGTGCTTATGTTTAAAGTAGTGGTTGGCTTAATCACCGGTTTATTGTTTGGTTTGGGCATGAATGTGTCGCAAATGGTTAACCCTTATAAAGTGCTTAACTTTTTAGATGTAAGCGGTAATTGGGATCCTAGCTTAGCTTTTGTTATAGGCGGCGCCTTACTGGTATTTGTACCTTTTTATCATTTGCTGATTAAACCGAGAAGCCATGCAGTAAATGGCGAGGCGATTCAATGCTCTACGCTTAAAACCATTAGCCCTAAACTGATCATTGGCTCGATTATCTTTGGCATTGGCTGGGGTATGGTGGGCATTTGTCCTGGGCCGGCAGTGGCCAGTTTATTGCGTGGTGAGGCGGCTATTTATTGGTTCTTATTGAGCATGTTGTTGGGGCATTACTTAAGTAAGCGTATATTCTCGCGGGCTTAAGCTAAGAGCGTTAACAACTAAAAAAGGGAGCTTAAAGCTCCCTTTTTGTTGAATGCTTGTTTAGTCGGTATGTTGCTGCATGATAGTTATCATGCCAAGGCCGGCCATGTCTTCATCCCAGTTATGTTTTTCCACTACGTTCTCACCTTTGTGGTAGGGCAGTAGGTTGTCGTTTAAGGTACGCTGCATCGATTCTTTCATGTGTTCGTATGCGCGGATCCCAGGACCGGATATAACAATTTTTTGCGGGTTAAACAGTGCCATAATATTGGCCAAACCCATGCCTAATACAGTACCTGCTTGGGAGAAAATTTGCGCCATTGCAGGATTGTCTTGCTCGGTTAGTTTATTCAGATCGAGCATCTGTTTTTCTGAAGGGTGCAGCATGTCGGTTGGCGGCAAGTTGTAAATGGCACTCGCGTCTCGGTAAATGGCGTAGTCACCTACATAGGCTTCAATGCAGCCTCGACCGCCACAACGACACTGCGGACCGTTTAAACTAAATTTGGTATGGCCAAATTCGGTAGTGGCGGCGCTGGCGTCTTGATAGAGCTCGCCATTAACAATCAGCCCCATGCCAACACCATAACCTAGTTGAATGGCCACTAAGTTATCCAGTTTGCTGTATTTTGGTAGTTGAGTTAAAGCAACGGCGAGGCAGTTGGCGTCGTTGGCAATAAATACCGGTAGCTGGCATTTAAGCTGCAATTGTTCAACTAAATCGAGTTGTTTGCCTTTTATCGCAGGGCTCCACAATATGCCTTTGCCTTGTGTTTCTATTACTCCTTGCACTGCTAATCCAAGTCCACGCAATTTACTGCGTTTAACCTCATGTTGCTGAATAAATTCTTCAATGGCTTTAGCTAAGGCGTCTACCAGCTGTTCTTGGTTTAGCGTGACCGTTAACATTGCTTGGGTAGCTTGCGCAACGATGGTGCCAGAGGTATCGCCAAGCATAAAGCGAACTTCGTTAATCGACAGCTTTATGGCTAGGTAAAAGGCGGCTTGTTTATTCAGCTGTAGTTTTACTTTGGGACGACCACGGCCGCCACTGGGATCTAGCACCACACTCTGTTCAATAATTATTCCCTGCTGAACCAATTCTGAGGTGATAGACGTTATGGTCGCAGGGCTTAATTTGGTGTGGTCGCCAATTTCTACACGTGCCAATTCACCATGGAGACGCAGAGTTTGAATAATATCTCGGCGGTTGGCACTTCTAATTAACTCGGTATCGGTAATTTTTTTCATACTAAATTGGCTAAGTAACTACTTCCATGTCAAAAATACGCGTTTTAAAGGGAATAAGAATCTCTTTCTTGGTGATTTGTTATTTCTGTCACGCTTATCTAAATTCCTTGTCAAAGGCTGGGTTAAGCGTCTCAAAGCTGATAGTGACAATATTGTAATTAAACTTGGGCATCAAGCAAAAAAATCCCGCCATAAAAGGCGGGTCTTGGTAATTCATCCAGAAAGGAAAGGAAAATGCTACTAGTAACGCATTGATACGTTACTAGGCCTGAAGAGAACGGCGTTCACTTCGCACTTAAACATATCAGCCCTACTGCTCACATTTGCTGAAAAAATGTTCAAGATGCTTAAAGCTTATGCGTTAAATTTGTTATAAGAAATTATGAAACTTGGTTGTTCTATTAACAGATTTTTTAAGCGTGCCTGCGGTCACGTTCTGAAAAAACACCCTTGAGCTCAAAAAAAAGCTATAAGGGCCCACTAAACTACTAATATTTAAGAGCAACTATTTGAATTGTTAAGGGACATTAACTGGTGAAGTGCAAGCGATGGTGTTGCTTAGGTCTGTTACTGCTTGGTTCTAGCTTGAGCCAAGCAGATACCCTGCGCTTGGCTACTCACCACTTACCACCTTATCAAGTGGTGAATGGCGATGCTTTAAGTGGCTCAATGATCGACCTAATGCAATGCAGCTTGATTGAGATGGGGCAAGCTTATCAGGTTGAAGTAAGGCCGATTAACCGAGCAATTAAAGAGCTGCAGGCTGGCAAATTTGATGGTGTTTTTGTGTTAAACCGCACTGCGGAACGAGATAGTTTCGCTACTGCTAGCGAGCCACTGATTGTGACTTATCGCAGCCTTTTTAGTGTGAAAACTATTGATGCCGAACTTCACAGCCCTGCAATGAAAGAACTACAAATAGGCGTATTGCATGGTTCGGCGATGCACAGCTGGCTCACCAAGCATGGTTATCCCAATGTACTTACCCGCTACGATTACCACATCTTATTTGAATTAATGCAGTTAGAGCGCATTGACGCAATTGTTGCGCCTTTTGAGATCTACGAAAACGAAAAAGATCACGGCCACGTTACCCGCAAGATTGAAACACGCCACCTTAGCCAAGCTAATTTATCGGGGTATTTCTCACCCAGTTGGCTAGACAAGCACCCTGATTTTTTACCTCGATTTAATGCTGCATTAGCCGTGTGTAAGTAGCCTTGTTAACCAACCTAAAAAGCCCAAGCTAATTGCTTGGGCTTTGTTTTAAGGTTTAGCGTAGCGCTTATTTAGCTTGAGTAAATAGCGTTACCGCAGTGCCTTCTACCACTGTGCTTCCAGACACGTTACCGCTGTTAACTGCGCCATTGGCATCAGCCACTTTGGTCCAGTTACCTGCAGGCAAACTTACTGTTTGGTTATTGCCACTGTTATACACAATAAACAGGTTGTGACTATCGCTTGGATCGGTGATGTGTCCGGTTATCACTTGACCAGCAAACTGATCAGGGCGACTCACATTAAGGTATTGGCTGATTTCTTGGCTGGTATTCATGCGCAAGCCTGCATGCTTACGACGCAGCTCAATTAACTGTTGGAAGTAATTGAAGGTGGCCAAGTTATCCGCTTTGTTCGACCAGCGAATGGCATTGAAGCTATCGGGGGCATTGTAGGTATTGTGAGTACCGCCATGGGCGCCGTAGTTCCAAGCCGAAGGATTACTAATTTGCTGATTATTGGTTTTGGTTCGAAGGAACTCATCACCAGCGTGCACAAAAGGGATGCCTTGGCTGGTAAGTATCATGCCCATACCAAAGTTAACCACCCGTTTAGGGTAAGTTAAATCGCTAGGAGGATTAAAGCTAATCACCTGATGTGAGCTGTTTTGCTGCACATTACTTGAGGTGCTTAAGTAGACTTTGTCCCACAGGCCAAAGTTATCGTGGGCCGAAATGTAGTTAATGCTTTGCTCTGGGTCAGCCGCATAATTGCGGAACCACGTGCTGTTGCGGCCGTCGTTGGGATTATACGGAGAGCCTTGGAAGCCATCGTAAATTGCCCAGCCAGACTCAGCAGCATCTACATTGTTAAACATGTAACCGGTGCGAGTATCATCGTTAGAGCCTTTTAATGATTCGCGGTAGGCGCCATTAAATACACCGATATGTTCGTCGGCCATATGGTGGGTGGTGCCGTAGCGCACGCGTTGGCCTTCCAGCGGATCGGTGGCATAGCCGTTCCACGGTTCGCCGTAAATCAATAACTTGCGGTCAGCAAAGTTGTCGTTTAAGTGGCGTCCCCATTTCTCAACTTCTTGATAAGAGAAGATACCGATTAAATCGAAACGGAAGCCATCAATTCCATATTCGTCTACCCAGTAGGCTAAAGAATCTTGGATCATTCGGCTTACCATTGGCACGTCGGCATTAATTGAATTGCCAGTGCCTGATAAGTCGGTGGCGGTATAGTATTGGCCAGAGATGTTCTCAAACATTTCGTCATCGTAGGTATGGTTGTAGACCACGTCCATAATTACTCGAATGCCAGCTTTGTGGAATTCATTAACCATGGTTTTAAATTCACGAGCGCGCTCTTCATAGTTGGTTGGAACGGCTGAGTAGCGATCTTCGGGAATGTTAAAGTTACGCGGATCGTAGCCCCAGTTGTAGCAAGGGTCGCTGTCTGGCAGGCCATCACAGGTGGCAAAGTCGTATACCGGCAATAACTGAACGTGGGTAACGCCTAGCTCTTTTAGGTGGTCAATACCGGTTTTAACACCGTTAATATTGGTACCTGTTTCAACCATGCCCAAGTATTTACCGTTGTGACCCGCACTCACGCCTGAACTTGAGTCGATAGTAAAGTCGCGTACGTGCACTTCATAAATCACTGCATCTTCACGTTCAATTAAGGCAGGACGAGCAGCCCAGCCACCTACTGGTTCGGTACGTGACATATCCATTACAATGTTAATGGCTTCATAATCGCCAGTGCCTGGCTGCGCCATTTTCCCGTAGGGGTCGCGTACTTGAACACCGTTGATTAGAAAGGTGTAAGGTTTTAGGTGTAAATCACCATCTACGGTCACTTGGTAGACTTGGCTGTAACCGGCGAAGTCTGGCACGGCTTGCAAGCTATGCTCTACACCATCAACTAGCACTTTCACATTGCTATGATCTGGTGACCAAATCGAGAAGGTGGTGCTTTGTGGTGAGTAAACTGCACCAAGGGTTTCAGTTTCTGTTGCACAATTGGGTTCGCAGCCTTGTTTAACTGTGTTTACTGTTTTGGTGGTGGCGTCAAAACAGATTTGATAAGTAGAGTTAGCGTCTACTAATACGTCTGCGCCAGGGTAGTTTTCAGTCCAATCGCCAAAATGGTCGATTTTAAAGCGTGGATTGATGCTGCCAAAGCTTTGGGTTGTGCAGTAGTTATTACCGTCACTGCTGGTCATTAGGGTGGTTTGCCAATCATTGGGCGTACCACGGAAATACCAAGTATCTGCTGGCGCATCGCTAATGGTGTAATCGAAACTGCTTACCGCAGAGTTACCACTGGCGTCGATGGCAAATACCTTCAAGCTTAAATCTACGCCATCGCTAACAACATCAGAGGCCGTAAAACTTACGTCGTTACATGGGCTTGATGCCGCTGTTGGCGTGGAGCCGTCGGTGGTGCAGTAAATCAACGGTGAGCTGTCTTGATTATCACTCACGCTCAAGCTGATTTGCTGAGCCTCGGTGTAAGAGCCGGCTGCTGGGGTGGCTACAACTACTGGCGCTTGAGTATCTGGCACATTGTCTGGTGTTACTGTGATGGCCTTTGAGCTAGCGTTAAAGCAAATTTGGTAGCTGGCATTGCCGGTTACGGTGTAATCAGCCGTTGGATAGGCTTCGTTCCAGTCA
This sequence comes from Agarivorans sp. Alg241-V36, assembly GCF_900537085.1. NCBI lineage: Bacteria > Pseudomonadati > Pseudomonadota > Gammaproteobacteria > Alteromonadales > Alteromonadaceae > Agarivorans > Agarivorans sp. Alg241-V36. Next base: position 142,292 of record NZ_UNRE01000005.1, read on the forward strand.
CCGTAATGGTCGATTTTGAAGCGAGGTTCATCGTTGGCAAAGCTTTGGCTGGTACAGAAATTAACGTTATCTGTACTTGTCATTGCTGTGGCAGCCCAGCCATTAGAGGTACCGCGATAGAACCAACGGTCTTCTGGCGGCTCTATATCGCCACAGGTGGCGACTTCAGTTGTAGTGATGTTTTTGCTGTCGCTAAAGAAGCGGATTTCATAGTTTTTGTTGGCGTCTACACGAACATCGGCGCTTGGGTAGGCTTCGTTCCAATCGCCAAAGCGGTCAATTTTAAAGCGTGGGTCGTTATCTGCAAAGCTTTGGCAGGTGCGATATTCACTACCCGCGACCAGTTCTAAGGCGCTAGTGGTCCAGCCGTTGCTGGTGCCTCGATAAAACCAATCGGCTTGAGCGGCAGAGCTTGCTGCCAGTAAGCCGATGACTAATGCTGTCTTTTTCATGATATTAACTGTTCCATAGTTAATGCACCTAGCCACGGCATTTGGGCACTATGGCTAGGTGGAATAATTGAGATTTATTGTTTATCTAAAATCACAAAGCTGTTGGCTGGCACATCCACCGAGTAGCTGCTGCCACTCACTATAACGATTTCCTCGTTATAGCTGGCTGCATCGGTATTTGGGGTAATTAAGCGATAGCTACCATTAGCAATATTGCTGAAGGTATAACTAAAACCACTGCCTTTAGTGAGTGCGACATAAGCCACGGCTGCACCGTTATCACGAGCAAATGCAGCATGATCGCCATCTAGCAATAGGTCGATTTGCTGACCTTTTTGAATCGCTTCAGATGAGCTGCGTAGGCTGTTAAGCATTTTTAAGTGCTTGTAGAGGGTTGGCTGATTGGTTTTAGCGTAGTTAATCCCCTCAGAACCCAACATCCAGCGTGCCACTACGTCATCTTTCTCAGTAGTGGTGATGTAGTGAGGCCAGCTTGAATACAATACCTCGGTACCATAAAACACCACCGGTAAACCGCGGAACAAGTAGATAAAGTTCAGGTTGTTGAGGTATTGCGTTTCGTTAAGCACGCCGTTGGCGCGAGTAACGTCGTGGTTATCTACAAAGGTAGCCAGATAAGTTGGGTCGTAAATACCTGAGGCATCACCATCGGCACCAGCAATACGCGCATAGCCATTGCCATCGTCAAAGCCGGCTTCGCCTCTAAAGGCTTTGCCCATCCACCCTGGGAAGTCCATGGATGAACCATGTAAGTCCAACATGTGGAATTTTTTGCCTTGGCCGTTGTAGATAAGATCTACCGCCGACTTACGATCGCCGGTCCAGGCTTCACCCGCCATGTAGAAGTTATCGTTACCCAAGCTGCGTGCATGAGCGTCCATTTCTAGGGTGAATCGTTCCCAGAAATCTGCCGTCATGTACGACACAGTATCAATACGGAAGGCGTCTACACCGTGGTCGATAAAGCGTTTATACACGTTAATTAAGTGCTTGGTTGCGTTTTGGTCATCGTCGCCATGTTCGTTAAAATCAAGCAGGTCGATTAACCAAGTATTTCCGGTGCTGGCATAACTAAAGAAGCCATTTTTTGCACCATCCATGTAAGGGTCATTGGTTTCCCAATTCCAGGTTTGCCCATCCATTTTGATTTCAAGCGCGCGGTCGGCCCACTTACTCTTAGAGCCAACTACCGATTGACCGGGTTGACCGTGGTTTACCACAATGTCGAGCATGATTTTCATGCCACGGGAATGCAGTGCATCCACTAGGGCATCAAAGCCGGCCCAACCGTCGTTGTCTTTACCTAAAGAGTGTAGGTGTGGGTCAATTTTGTCGAAGTCGTAACCCCAGTAACCATGGAAGGCTGAAGCTTCATAGTCGTCACTGGCGTTAAAACGGCGGCCTTCAGGCTGTTTCACAACCGGAGTGATCCAAATGGCGGTAAAGCCCATGTCTTGGATGTAATCGAGGTTGTCGATAATGCCTTGGAAATCACCACCGTGGTAGTAAGACAAAGGACCGGTTTTGCTGGTGTTGGTATTGTACTTATCAGCCTCACCATTGGGTAAGTACTCGTCACCCCAGATGTTGTTATTACTGGTATCACCGTCGGCGAAGCGGTCGGTCATAATGAAGTAAACATTCTCTTCACGGAAGTCGCCGCTGGTAATGATGGTAGGGTCAATGGTGTAGTTAAAGGTGCTAATACCTTGGTTGCCATCGGCATCAACTGCTAGCACTTTAAGCACTAAATCTATGCCTGTGCTGACTACATCATTTGCAGTAAAGCTTTGCTGATTACATGGGCTAAGTGCAGTGGTTGGCAGGCTGCCGTCGGTGGTGCAATAAAGTTTAGGTGCTGGGTCTTGGTTATCAGTCACACTTAAACTAATTTGCTGGGCAGTGGTGTAGCTGCCACCCGATGGAGAAGCACTGACTACTGGGGCCTTAGTATCTTCACCTTCAATTTCGCTAGTGGTCACTTGCTTGCTGGTGGCATTAAAACAGATCTCATAAGTGGTATCTGGATTAACCGTCACGTCGGCGCTCGGGTAGTTCTCAGTCCAATCGCCAAAGTGGTCCACTTTAAAGCGTGGATCATTGCTACCAAAGCTTTGAGTGGTGCAGTAGTTCTCACCATCGCTGGTGGTCATTTGGGTGGTTTGCCAGTCATTAGGCGTACCGCGGAAATACCAAGTATCGGCAGGAGCATCGCTAATGGTGTAATCAAAGCTGCTGACCGCAGAGTTACCCGATGCATCTACAGCGAGTACTTTTAGGCTTAAATCAACACCGTCAGCTACCACATCACTAGCGGTAAAGCTTGCGCTGTTGCATTGCGGTGAAGCTTGAGTGGGTATAGAGCCATCGGTAGTGCAGTAGATGATGGGGTCGCTGTCTTGGTTATCGCTTACGTTCAAGCTAATTTGCTGAGTTTGAGTGTAAGAACCCGCAGCTGGATTGGCGCTAACCGTTGGTGCTTGAGTATCTTCTGTTGTGGTTGGAGTAGCGGTAATTTGTTTTGAATCGGCGTTAAAACAAATTTGGTAGCTAGCATTGCCGCTTACGATAAAGTCCGCCGTTGGGTAGGCTTCGTTCCAATCGCCATAGTGGTCGATTTTGAAACGCGGATTTTCGTTAGCAAAGCTCTGGGTAGTACAGAAGTTTATATTGTCGCTGCTGGCCATAGCGGTTGCAGCCCAGCCATTTGAAGTGCCGCGATAAAACCAGCTATCCTCTGGTGGTACTACCTCGCCACAGCTAGCCACTTCTGTAGTGCTTATGTTTTTGCTGTCGCTAAAAAAACTGATGTTATAGCTTTTGTTAGCATCAACCCGTACATCGGTACTTGGATAGGCTTCGTTCCAGTCGCCAAAGCGATCGATTTTAAAGCGTGGGTCGTTGCTACCAAAAGTTTGGCAAGTGGTGTATTCGGTTCCTGAAACTACTGCAAGGGGCGTGGATTGCCATTGGTTTGGCGTACCCCTAAAGTTCCATTCGGCTGCCACAGGCGCAGACAGCAACGTCGCCCCTGCGAGAGCGATTGTTAACTTGTTCATGGATCCTTTCCTTATACTGTTTTTCTTGCTGTATTTTTAACCACCCGGTTATGGCGAAAATTTTGTAAATTCGCTCAACGTTGGTGATTTTTAATCATTGTTATAGTTGTTTGGCCACAGCGCAGATCTTTGTGCTGGCCATGGCCATAACAATGTTAGGGAAAAAACATAAAGAAAGGATAAAAAATGTACAGAAGTGTGAGCCTCTCATCACAAAGGCATCAAGATAACTTGATGCCTTTGTAAATAAAGCTTAACAGTTTGAATTGTATGATTTATTTCTGTTGGTATTCAGCAGCTAGTTGGCGGTAGCTTTGGTACTTCTTGATTAGGTCTACTTGTTCCAGTTCTGCGTTATCAAACAATAGCGCACCGTTGTTTTGTAGTTGCAAGTAAACCGTGGCAGCCATGGTGATGACTTTGTCGATGCGCTTTAAGGTCATTGGTGTACAGCTTTTACCGCTAATATCATCGGCAATATCCAAACAGTGTGAGCGGAAGCTTTCGGCAATAAATAGGTTTTTCAGTGAACGTTCGTTGTCTAGTGCATATTCCCAGCGTTCAATGATCGCTGTTTGCCACTGAATGATGGTTGGCTGCGCATAGTTTTGTTTTAGCCAAATCAGCTTTTGGGTATAAACATCCAGCGCCGCTTCTTTTAACTCTCGATAAATCGCCAGCTGATCGGCAGCTGTCATTACATCTTGATAGCGCAGCAAGTAGCCAAATACATTGCGGGTTTCTAAACGTTCTACCGCATGAAAATCGGGCGCCGCTAAACCATCACTATTAAAGTGCTCTAAGGGATCGTAAGGGTACATGTAGCCAAAATCGAACAGATGGATTTGTCGGCCGTCATAAATAATATTGCCAGGAGACAAATCCCATTCCATTAAGCCAGCTTGCTCTAAAGCGAATTGAGTATCGAAAATTTGTCTAAAAATCTCACGGCTAAAGCTACATAGTGGTTTGCCTTCAATCCACGGTGACAAAATAAAACCAAGGCGATAGTTGGCGTAAAGGGTAGTAACAATATGTTGATAAGCTTTGGCGGTACTTGGTTGGTCTTTAAGTGCTTGAATGTCGCGACGACGCTGCACTTCGTTGAGGAAGGAGGTTTCGCCATCAACATTGTGTACTAAGGCTTGCGGGCGACGCTTTTTAAAGTTGTAGTGTCTACCATTAATGCATAGGTGGTAAACGATAGCGGTGAGACCACCTTCAAATACTTCCACTACATAGGGAGAGTCTGCTTCTAAAGCCAGCAGTTGCTCTGGCGGCAAGGGGCAGGCAGTGGCATCACCCACTATAATATTCTGCTCACCTTGTTGAAAATGCAGTTGAGCTTGTTGACGTTGTTCAACCAATGCATTCATCAGTACTCTCCATCCTTGATTACTTTTTTGTGAGTTTATTCTCATAAAACCGTGGAGTAAGGCGCTTTTATGGGATGAAAACCGTTTCGGTCACAAATATCTTGCGCCTTTGGAAGGTAATTGGCGCAGGATCACATTTAAGATCCTTGATCTTAAATGTTACCCAGAAATGTTGATTAGCAGGATTGTAGGAATTCTAACTGTTATTTTTGTTAAGAGCGGCCCGCAGTGCAGCAACGCCTTTATTGCCTTTTTCTTGGCGCTCTTCGGCGGTTTCTTTTTTGCGGCGTTGCTCCCACACTAAATCGTTTTGGGGTAGCTCGTATAAAAAGCGGCTTGGTTCTGGTTTGATTAGTTCGCCAAACTGACGGCGTTCTTTGGTTAAGGTGAAGGTGAGTTCGCGTTGAGCACGGGTAATGCCCACATAAGCCAATCGGCGTTCTTCTTCCACATTGTCTTCATCAATACTGCTTTGGTGAGGCAATAGACCTTCTTCCATGCCGATGAGATAGACATAAGGGAATTCCAAACCCTTTGAAGCGTGCAAAGTCATTAGCTGAACTTGATCGCTTTCTTCGTCTTCTTCGCCTCGCTCCATCATGTCACGCAAAATCAGTCGATTAACCACTTGGGGCAGGGTCATTGGCTCGTTGTCGTTATCACCTTCCAACATGCCACTGACCCAGCGAAACAGCTCCGAGACATTCTTCATGCGCATCTCGGCAGCTTTTGGGCTGGGGCTAGTTTCGTAAAGAAAATCTTCGTAGTGAATATCGCGGATCATGTCACGTACAGCTTGCTGGGCATCGCCCCGTTCTACTCGCTCGGCTAAAGCCAGTAGCCACTGGCTGAATTCATTCACTGCATTAAGCGCGCGGGTAGGCAGAATGCTGGTCATCGCAATATGAGTAGTTGCAGCAAATAAACTAATTTGTTGCTCGTTGGCATAGGTGCCTACTTTTTCTAGGGTAGTAGGGCCAATTTCGCGACGTGGTGTATTGATGATACGCAGCAGGGCGTTATCATCATCTTGATTCACCAGCGCTCGCAAATAGGCCATGATGTCTTTGATTTCGGTACGGGCAAAAAACGAGGTTCCACCACTAATTTTGTAGGGCACACGGTTGTTCATTAGGGTTTTTTCGAGCAAGCGAGACTGGTGATTTCCGCGGTACAAAATGGCGTAATCTTGATAATTGGCATTGTTCATAAAGCGGTGGCCAATCAGTTCGGCGACTACCCGCTCTGATTCTTGCTCTTCAGTTTTAGCAAATAGAATTTTCAGTGGTTCGCCATAGGCGAGCTCTGAGAACAGTGACTTCTCGAATATATGCTCGTTGTTTTCGATAAGAATGTTGGCGCACTTGAGGATTCGCTGGGTGGAACGATAGTTTTGCTCCAGCATGATAACTTCTAAAGCTGGGAAGTCTGTTTGCAGCTGCATCAAGTTTTTAGGCTGAGCACCGCGCCAAGAGTAAATGCTCTGGTCATCGTCGCCAACTACAGTAAAACAGGCTCGCTCTTGGGTAATTAACTTAACCAATTGATATTGGCTGGTATTGGTATCTTGATACTCATCCACCAATAGGTATTGAATGGTATCTTGCCAACGTTTGCGTACCGCTGCATCGTGGGTGAGCAGTAGGGTAGGCATTAGAATTAAGTCATCAAAATCTAGCGCGTTATAAGCGGTAAGTTGACGCTGATAGGCTTGATACATTTGAGCAAACAATTGATCTTGTTGGCTTTGTCCGGTTGCTTTGGCTACCGCTTGCGCCGGTAATACCAAATCATTTTTCCAGTTAGAAATGCAGCTAAGCAGTTGCTTGAGTAAGTCTTTATCGCCCTCTAACTCTTTTTCGGTGAGCTCTTTGAGCAAGGCCATTTGGTCTTGATCGTCAAACAGTGAGAAGTTAGGTTTTAGCTTAAGGCTGCGGTACTCACGACGAATAATGTCTAAACCCAAGGTATGGAAAGTACATACCCGTAGGCCTCGCGCTTCTTTGCGCCCCATGGTTTGACCCACCCGCTCTTTCATTTCGCGGGCCGCTTTATTGGTGAAGGTTACCGCCGCAATGTTTTTCGCTTTATAGCCGCAATTTTGCACTAAATGCGCGATTTTATTGGTAATTACCCGTGTTTTACCACTGCCTGCGCCAGCTAGTACTAAGCAAGGGCCAGACACATAACTAACGGCTTTATCTTGAGCGGGGTTTAACTTCACGGAGCTTTCCTTCTATACGGGGCGTGCATTTTAGCTGATCAGGCAGGGCTGATCTACGCCGCATTACCGTTTTGATACTCTTTAACAAAAGTAAGATTTTGTAAAATGAACAATTATTCATTGATTGTTTTTTGATGAGGAATATAATCGCCGAAAATACTGAACAAATGTTCATTTTAGTGATCACTGATAAACGCATACGTATATTGATAGCTGCCGAAACCCTGATAAATCAATCGGGGCTTGAGGCTGTGTCTATTCATCGTGTGGCTAAACAAGCCAAAGTGGCTACTGGCACCATCTATTTGTATTTTAAAGACAAAGATGAACTGATGGCAGAGCTGCACGATCGCAATCTACGTTTGTTTGCCGAGGCTTTTTTATCAGGTGTGGAAAACGCGCAAAGCCTACAAGAACGCCACCGTCGTTTATGGCTGAATGCACTACACTACCATCAAGAGAATGTGAATGTGCAACGCTTGTGGGTGCATTTAGAAACCTTACCTAAAAATGCTCACCATAAAGCACTTATTCAGGAATTATTTGAACCGGTAAAACTATTTTTTCGCAGTGGTGTCGAACAAGGCTGCTTTAAACCTTTACCGAGTGAAATGTTGTATGCCTTGGCCTTTGGCCAAATACTCGAAATTTGTCGCTTTTCTTATTTGCGAGAAGTGGAATTTACAAAGCAAGACATGGACGCCGCGCTTTTAGCTAGCTGGGATGCTATCACCGTACACCCTTAGTGATTGGAGTGGGAAATGAAAAAATGGATGGCAATCATGCTAGCCATAGCAGTGATTCTGTTTGGTAGTGTGTTTGGTTTTTACCTGTTCAAGCAAAAGATGATTGCCGAATTTATGGCTAATCGACCGGTGCCAGAAATGCCAGTAGAAGTCGCTACAGCAAATGCAGAAGACTGGCAGCCAGCGATTGAGTCAATTGGATTTATTGAACCTTACCAGGGCGTGAACCTTAGTAGCTCGGTAGCCGGTTTGGTAAGCAAAATTCACTTTTCATCGGGCGATACAGTAAAAGCGGGTGAGCTATTAGTTAGTCTTGAGGCTGATGTTGAAAAAGCCAACCTTGCCAGCGCTAAGGCTAAGCTTCCGGCGGTTAAACGCCAAATGGAGCGTAACAAAACCTTGCTTGATCGTGGCTCGGTATCACAAACCCAATTTGATGATTCAGAAGCCAACTACTTAGCCTTAGTGAGTGATATTGAAGCACTTAAAGCCACCATTGAGCGCCGAGATATTCGTGCACCATTCAACGGTGTAATGGGTATTCGCCAAATCAACCTAGGCCAGTATTTACAAGCCGGTGACGACATTGCCCGTTTAGAGAATCTAGACCATATGTTGTTGCGCTTTATTGTGCCGCAAAAAGACATATCGCTAATCAATGTGGGTACCGAAATTGAGCTTAACTCTGACGCTTACCCTGCTCAGTGGTTTAAAGGCACAATTACTACCATTGAACCTACGGTTGACCCGCAAAGTGGTGTGATTCAAGTTCAGGCTACCATTCCTAACGCAGAAGGGCTTTTACGTTCTGGCATGTATGCCAGTGTACGTATTTGGCAAGCGGTTAAGCCTAATCAAATTGTGGTGCCGCAGCAGGCTATTTCGTTCTCTCTATACGGTGAATCTATCTACGTATTAGAAAATGACACCGCCGAAGATGGTAGTGAAACCTTAGTGGCTAAGCAGCGCTCGATTACTGTTGGCGAACGTCGTGGAGACGTAGCGGTGATAGATAAAGGCGTAAACGCGGGTGAGCAAGTAGTCGTCTCTGGTCAAGTGCGCTTACGTAATGGGGCGGTGGTGCGTATTGTGGAAGATGACTTCGTGCAACGCGACCAAAACTTGCCAAAAGATTAGGAGCTTAGGTCATGAGATTTACCGATATTTTTATTCGGCGACCGATATTAGCGCTGTCTTTAAGTTTGCTGTTACTGATTATTGGTATTCAATCAGTCTTTAAGCTGCAAATTCGCGAGTATCCAGAGCTAACCAATACGGTTATTACCGTGAGCACCGCTTATTACGGCGCGCCTGCGGAAGTTATTCAGGGTTTTATTACCCAGCCACTGCAGCAGTCGATTGCTGAGGCGGATAACCTCGATTTCTTAGAATCTAATTCTTCCATGGGTAGCAGTACCATTACTGCTTACATGAAAACTGGAGCAGACCCAGATGCCGCTTTGTCGGAGATTATGGCTAAGGTTAATGCGGTACGTGCCCGTTTGCCTAGTGAAGCCTTAGATCCCAACATCTCGCGTTCTACCGGTTCTAGCACCTCCATTATGTACATCGCCTTTAGTAGTGATGAGCTAAAAGCGGCGCAAATTGTGGATTACGTAAATCGTAATGTGCAGCCGCAAATGGTAACAGTAAGTGGTGTGGCTAAGGCCAATGTGTATGGGCCGCAGTTGTCTATGCGAGTGTGGCTAGACCCAGTAAAACTAGCTAACCATAAGCTCACCGCCGCAGAAGTGGTTAATGCACTGCAAAACAACAACTTTCGTTCAGCACCCGGTCAGGCGAAGAGCCGCTTCTTTCTTTACAACGTAGAAGCCGATACTGATCTTAAAACCCGTGCCGAGTTTGAACAGTTGATTGTGGCGCGCAGCGAAAGCGGTATTGTTCGCTTAAACGATGTGGCTGAGCTAGAGCTGGATGCGGCGCGTGAAACCGTGCGAGCTAAGGCCGATGCGCAAACGGCAGTTGTAGTAGCGATTGATCCAACTCCAACAGCTAACCCGTTAACCGTTGCCAAGTTAATTACCGAAATGTTACCTGACTTGGAAGCCAACCTTCCCGATAGCATGGGCATGCAGGTACTTTATGATTCAACGGAATACATTGAATCGTCGATTAATGAAGTTCTGACCACCATCGTCGAGGCAACCATTATTGTGGTGGTAGTTATCTTCTTGTTCATGGGTAACTTGCGAGCAGTTTTAATTCCGGTTATTGCGATTCCTCTATCATTGATTGGTGTGTGTTTAGCCATGCAAGCTTTGGGCTTCTCGTTAAACTTACTCACCTTGCTAGCGATGGTACTGGCCATTGGCTTGGTGGTAGATGACGCCATTGTGGTGGTGGAGAACGTGGACCGGCATATTCGCCAAGGTATGAAGCCCTTTGATGCTGCCATTGTGGGAACCCGAGAAATTGCCTTACCGGTGATTTCAATGACCATTACCTTAGCGGCGGTATACTCGCCAATTGCCATGGTAGAAGGCTTAACCGGCGTATTGTTTGCTGAGTTTGCTCTTACCTTAGCGGGCGCGGTAGTTGTATCGGGTTTTGTCGCCTTAACCTTGTCTCCGGTGATGTGTTCGGTATTGCTGAAACACAATCCAAATCCGGGTCGCTTTGAAGTAGGCGTTCACAAGTTTTTAGATAGCTTAGACAGCGGCTACGACAAACTTGTTGGTGGAGTATTAAAGTACCGCCCAGTGGTGGTGATTTTCGCCATTATAGTGATGGGCTCTTTGTACCCACTGCTGAAGATTATTCCTACAGAACTTGCACCTGCAGAAGATAAAGGTGCGGCGATGATTATGGCCAATGGTCCGGCCGGGGCAAACATTGATTACATGGATCAATACACCACCGAAGTTGGCCGACGAGGCATGGGCTTAGATGATATTGCCAGTGCCTTTACTTTAGCGGGTATACCTAGCGCGACTCAAGGTTTAGGCTTTTTGAACACCACCCTGTGGGAAGACCGCACCATGAGTCAAGATGAGCTGGTGAAAGCGATTCAAGCCGAAACCGCCGACATTGCCGGTGTATCCGTTGCGTCGTTCCCATTGCCGGTTCTACCGGGTGCCAGTGGCGGCTTCCCAGTGCAGTTTGTATTGCAAGGTACTGGTGATTACCGCACTTTGGTGAGTCTAGCCCAGGAGCTACAACAAGCGGCGATGCAAAGTGGTTACTTTGTATTTACCGACTTAGATACCAAGTTCCAAACGGCCACCTTAGACATAAAGGTTAACCGCGATAAAGCCGGTGCTTATGGGGTGAAAATGGCCGATATTGCCAGCACCTTGGGCACTTTAATGGGCGATGGTTACATTAATCACATTAACTACGACGGTCGCTCTTACGAGGTGATCCCTCAGGTTAAGCGTGAAGACCGTTTAAGCCCTGAGGCCATTGGTCAGTTCTACGTGAAAACCGTGGATGGTAGCCCAGTACCTTTGGTTAACTTAATCGAATGGGATTTAACCGGTCAACCAAGCTCTTTATTGCAAATGAACCAAACCAACTCGGTAACCCTAAACGGCGCTTTAATGCCAGGTCAGACCATGGGCGATGCGCTTAAGTTCTTAGAGCAAAAGTCAGCTGAGATTTTACCTAAGGGTTACGGTTTTGAGTACAAAGGCGAGTCTCGCCAGTTTGTGCAAGAAGGCTCGGCCTTGTATGCCACCTTTGGCTTAGCACTAGCGATTATCTTCTTGGTATTGGCAGCGCAGTTCGAAAGTATTCGCGACCCAATTGTGATTATGGTGTCGGTACCGTTAGCGATTTGTGGCGCACTGTTGATGATGGGCTGGGGCTTAGCATCGCTAAACATCTATACCCAGATTGGTATGATTACCTTAGTGGGTTTGATTACCAAACACGGTATTTTGATGTGTGAAGTAGCTAAAGAGCGTCAAATCTTAAAAGGCGAAGATAAAATCACTGCAATTCGCCATGCGGCGCGTATTCGTTTACGGGCAATCTTGATGACAACCATTTCTATGGTAGCTGGCTTGGTGCCATTGCTATTAGCGGTTGGTCCGGGTGCGGCAGCGCGCTTCGACATTGGTATGGTGATTTGTGCTGGTTTATCTATTGGTACGGTATTTACATTGTTTGTATTGCCAGTGATTTACTCCTACTTGGGAGCCAATCACAAACCAGTGCCAAGTGTTGACCACTTAGTGGGCGACACCGTCGCTGATTAAGCCAACCTGAACGAGACTAAAAAGCCCAAGCATTTGCTTGGGCTTTTTTATGCTCGCTATTCAAAAGTACTTAATACTCAAAGCGCTTAAGCTGCACATTGAAGTCATCAGCTAATTGGTTAAGCTGGCCACTAATTTGGTTTGATTCATCCACTTGTTGAGAGTTTTGCGTGGCGACATCGGCGATGCGCTCGATCAGTGAAGCAATCTCGCCAGCCACGGTGGTTTGTTCTTTTGCCGCTGAGGCAATGTGTAAGTTCATTTCATTGATGCTGCCAATAGAGGTGACAATTTCCGATAACAAGCTTTCGGCGGTTTCTACTTGCTCTACCACCTCGTCGGTGCGGCTTTGGCTTTGCTCCATGGCCGTTACAGCGTTGTTGGCACCACCTTGAATTTTCTCGAGGATGTTTTGAATTTCGCTGGTGCTTTGTTGGGTTTTTTGCGCCAAGGTTCTTACTTCGTCGGCTACCACTGCAAAGCCTCGGCCTTGTTCACCGGCACGCGCTGCCTCAATGGCCGCATTAAGTGCCAGCAAGTTAGTTTGCTCGGCAATGCCTTTAATTACATCGAGCACCGCTCCCACATTATTGGTATCTGCGGCTAAATCTTTAACCACTTCTCCAGCGTGGCTAATATCAGCTACCTGAGTATTAATACTGGTGATTACCTGTTTCATAGCTTCGGCACCATTGTGCGCGGTTAAATCGGTATTGTGGGTAGTATCGGCAGTATTGGCGGCATTTTGCGATACCTCGTTGGCCGAGTGCGACATCTCTTGAATGGCTGTGGCCACTAAATCAGAGCTTTCACGTTGCTGATGGGTACCTTTGGCTAAATCTTCTGACATGTTATTTAGCATATTGGATGAGTTATGTAGCTGCTCGCCAGATTGGCTTAAATCAGACACGGTACTGAGCAAAAACTGCTGCAACTTGCGGGTGGCATTGGCTAGCTTACCAAGCTCGTCACCGCGCTCTAAGTGCACGGTAACATTGAGTTTTCCATTAGCGAGTACGTCTATGTCTTCTACCAAGGAGTTAATTGGCTTAATGCATTGGCGCTCCATAAATAAGAAGCTAACAAAAATCACCAACAAGCCGCTAATACCAATGATAATGAAGCTAATCTGGCTGACTTGATGAGCGCGCGCAGTATTTAGTTCAACTTGCTGGGCGGTTATAGCTTTTAGTTGGTCGCTAAGCTGCGACATCGACTTAGAGGGAGCTCTATCAATGCCTTTTACTGCTTTGTCGCCGGCTTTAAAATCAAAACCCGCTGCCTCGTACTCCGCTTTCCCTTTAGCATAAGCGGTACCGAGTGTTTTATGCGAGGCTAAAAACTCTTCTGCAAGTTTTGCTAGTTCTGGGTAGTTGGCTTGTTTTAGCTCTGTAACCAGTTTGCCAACTTGTTGCTGAACTTCTTTTTGCTTATCTTGGAAGCGATCCCAATATTTTTTGTTTTGCTCTGGGTCATGGCCGCGTAGCAAGACATTTTTCCATTCTTGAATTTGGGTTTTAAAGGCGATGTGGGACAGTAGGGCTACTTCCTCGAGATGCACTTCATTGTGAGTGAGTTTATCAAAGTTGTTAGCTGTTTCACGCAGATGCATTGCTGTGTATATGGCTACAGCCATTAACAATACCAATGAAGCAACAAGTACCGACAGTATTTTGAAGCGTAAACTGGTTTTATCCCAAGACATTATTTGCTCTCCTTTGCTATTAAATAAAGCATAGAACAGCACTCTTAAAAGAGCAGAGAAAACCTTTATTTTTTTGGGGCTTAGCTAGCAATTATTAAAACTTGAGAGATTTGAGATAAACTACCGGAAAGACATTCTGATGAAGTTAAGTCTTTGAGTTATTTAGTTTATGCAAAGATTACGGGCTTTTTGCAGCTAACTTCTTAAGCACGCGTGATACTGCCGCAAAAGCAAAGCTTGCGGTTAGGTGAGTCACTGCGCCAAAACCGCTGCTGCAATCCATGCGCATGCTGCCGCCTGCATCGGGCTTCGCCATACAGGTTTCGCCATCACTACTTGGGTAGATAAGCTGCTCGGTAGAATATACGCAATCTACGCCAAACTTGCGTTTTGGGTTTTTACTGAAGTTGTAGAACCTACGCAGCTCGTTGCGGACTTTGGCTGCCAGAGGGTCTTGAATGGTTTTGGCTAAATCGGTGATCTGAATTTGGGTTGGATCAATTTGACCACCGGCGCCACCTACCGTAATGAGTTTGATTTTGTTGCGTTTACAGTAAGCAATTAAGGCTGATTTAGCTTTTACGCTATCAATGGCATCAATCACGTAGTCAAAGTCTTTGGTGATGTATTCACTAAGGTTATCTTTGGTAACAAAGTCTTCAATTTCTAGGCATTCGCACTCTGGGTTTATTTGTAAAATCCGCTGGCGCATTACCTCGGTTTTTGACTGACCCACGGTGCTGGTGGTGGCGTGGATCTGGCGATTGGTATTGGTGGTACAAATGTCATCCAGATCAATCAGTGTAATCTTACCAATGCCACTTCTAGCCAAGGCTTCAGCCGCCCACGAACCAACACCGCCAATGCCGATGACACAAACATGAGATTGTTGGAAAGTATTGAGTGCCGAGCGACCATAAAGGCGTGCAATGCCGCCAAAGCGTTGTTCAAATTGAGACATGATAAACCACGATAAAAATAACGGCGGTGATTATAGCAAAGCCGAGGTGCTTGGTTAAGCATTAGGGGCTGTAATAAGTGGTGGGGTAAAACGGCGCATTTGTGTTAGATTTAAGGTATTGAAATTTGTGCCAATAAGCACTTGGAGTGAACTATGTTTCGAATTTTTGCGATTGCGTGTTTGTCCTTTATTGCCGCCGCATGCACGGTAAAACCGGCGCTAGATTATAATGTTGACCAGGACTTCTCCCAGTTCAAAGACTTTGCCTTTGTACCAATGCCAGAGGATGCAGTGGCAACTATTGATGGCCAACGCATTGAGCGTGAGTTAAGCAGCCAACTACAAGCTAAAGGCATACCTGCGGTAGCGGTTGAAGAGGCCGATATGTTGGTTGACTACCGAGTTGATGTAGCGACTGAGTTAGAATCTTACGGCGGTTCATTCTCAGTGGGTGTAGGCCGCAAACACGGGGCAATTGGTGTGAGCTCACCAGATCGTTATAAAGAACGTAAATATGGCAAACTGGTTGTAGAGTTTTTTGATCCAGCAACTAATGCCTTGGTATGGCGCTCCATTTCGCAAAGCCAACTACGTGAAACTATGGGACCAGAAAGTCGCGCCGAATTCATTAATAAACAAATCACTTTAATGTTAGAAAACTACCCACCAAAAGCTAACTAAACCATTCTAGTACCCGCTAGATAACTTATTTAGCGGGTAAGATTTATTCTGCTATAACACTTCTATTTCTACCATTTTGCTTGGCGCGATACATGGCCTTATCGGCGCGATCAACCAATAGGCTGGCGAGTATTTCGTGGGTTTTAATTTGAGCGATGCCGCAGCTAATGCTCATAGTGATCAAGTTGCCTTCAATCTCGAATTCGCTTTGATTTACGCCTAAACGAATTTTTTCTGCCACTTCTAGGGCGGCTAAGGCATCGCAGTTGGGTAGCAACACAATGAACTCTTCGCCGCCCCAACGGCACAAAATGTCCGACTGGCGAATAAATTGACGGGTTATTTCGGCCACTTTCTTTAAGGCTTTATCGCCCACCAAGTGACCATATTTATCGTTAACCTGCTTAAAGTTGTCGATGTCGAAAATGATGATGGAGCAGGGGCTATTGGCCCGGTGTTGTATATCAATTACCTGTTCTAAACGGCCTTCAAAGGTTTGTCGATTATAAATACCGGTTAGTTTGTCGGTAGACGCCAGTGTTTCTAAGCGGCGTTGATAGCGGCCTAGGGTAAAGTTAGCCACTATTAGCATACTAACGGTAACCAACAAGCTAATGCTAAGGTTTACCCACAAGGTATGTTTGAGATCTTGAATCGCCGGTACGTCTTGCTGTTCAACAATCAAGTACCAGTTAAACTCTGGAATATAGCGAGCATTTAGATAGTGTTGTTGGCCATCTTCGCTAAAACGGTAGCTATTTTTCGCCCCGCTAAGAACTGAGGCTGCTTGAGAAGCCAAGCCCTTGCGCAAGCTAATGTTACGCGGTCCTTGGTAGTTGGTGCCACTTAAGGTGACATTGCCTAAGGCATCAATAAAGTAAACACTGCGCTGATAGCGAGTTTGGTAGAGCTGAATGAGTTCTTTTACAAATTCTACGTTTAGCCCAACTCCGGTTACCCCAATCAGCTTCTCTTCAAAATCAAATACTTTGTAATTCACAAATACCGTGGTTCTGCTGTTATCAGCGGTATCGTAGTCGATGTTTATTTCGTACTCTTGAGAGGGCGGTAATTGGCTTACTCGATAAAACCAGGCATCGTCTGGGTCGTCTTTAGAAATGGTTTTGATAATGCCCGACGGGTGGTAGTAACGGCCGCTGTGGCTGGATACAAAAAAGCTAGTAATGGTTTGGTAGCGCTGCTGAATATTGTCGAGATAACGAATAATTGGCTGAGCGTTGTTTTCACCGGAAATTGCCCAATCACGTACAAAGGTATCTTGCGCCATTAAGGATGAGGTAAAGATAGGTTGTAGTAAGTCTCGTTGAATTTCCGAATAAACGGTATCGCTGGTTAAAGGCAGGTGATTAGATTCTATTTGGTCTCTTAGCGAGGTATGCGCAACTTGGTAGCTCAACCAAGAGGTGAGCCAAAAGGCACACAACAGCATAAAAGATAAGCCGAAAACAAACTTACGTTTGTCATTCCATGGGCTATAAATTGGCACCTGCGCTCCTTGCAAACTGGCCTTTATTCAAGATCTTAGTGTAAAGTTAATGTAAGTCTTAGGCAACCAAACTGGCGCTGGCTGCCAGTTAGTAACAAAAAGGTTAATACTGTAATGGCAAATAATCAAGCGGCTCGGCCTTCGCTATTCTATATAGAGTGTCTACGCTTTATCGCTGCTATAGCAGTAGTGGGTATTCACGTGCTTGGCCCATATCGCGATATGGTGCCCGAACTGGCCTGGCACGAGTGGCTTCCGGCTATTTCTCTTAATGCCATTAGCCGCTGGGCGGTGCCTATTTTTATCATGATTAGCGGTGCTTTGTTGATGTCGGATCAGCGGCCTTTTAATGCGGCGCATTATTTACCGCGGCGATTAGCTAAGGTTTTGTTGCCCTTCTTAGCTTGGACGGTAATTTATGCCTTTGTTGGTGGTTATGAAGAGGGGGCTTGGTCTTGGGATGTAACCGCAAGCTTGTTAGAGCATTCGCCCAATGAACAAACTTGGTATCATCTGTGGTTTTTCTATGACTTTATTCCACTCTACTTTGTGATCCCACTACTGGCGCCATTGCTATATAAAATGGAGAAACAACGGGTTTTGTTGCTGCTAGCCGCTTGGTTAATGCTGACTTTAATGCATTGGCTTAAGGTAGAAACTCCGCTACGTCAAAACATCATTTTATATAGTGGCTATTTGGTGATGGGTTGGTATCTATTTAATAACGACCAACAGGCCCATCTTAAATTTTGGCTGGCTACAGGCAGTGCTATGCTGGCGTTTAATGTATTTGGTAGTGCTTTTTATATCTGGTTACAGGGCGAATACAGCAGTGTATTTATGGGGTATAAAAGCTTAAATACCGCCGTGATTGCCATGAGCCTGTTTGTATTAATAAAAGCTTACGCTGAGCGAGTGCCCGAAGGTTTTAGGCCATTAATTAAAACTATTTCCAAATACAGTTTTGGTATTTATTTGGTTCACCCTTTATTTTTGATACCAGTACGTAACCCAGACTACGGCATCTATCAGTGGTTTGGTCATTCAAGTATTGCTCTAGTGGTAATTAGCGCGGTGGCTTTAGGTTTAGCATTTGTGCTGAGCTGGTTACTTACTCGCTCATCACTCACTCGCTGGTTAGTGCCTTAGTATTGAGTGGTATAAGGCTATCCGTAGCAGAGGTATGGCATGTATAGCGTGAGCTTTAGAGTGAATGACAAAGTGCACCGAAAGTCTTATAAAACGGAATCGGGAGCAATGCGAGCTATTCGCAAGTGGTTTCAACAGCATCCAGAAAGTATGCATACATTGGTCATGTTATATGGACCAGACCAAGAGCCCATTAGTTATACTCAAGCCTGCGATTTACCAGAAGTTACAAGCAAGGTGAGTGATTTTTATCGGAGTCAAGCTTGGTTAGAGCTTCGTTACAAAGCCTTAAATCAATATGGAAACAGCTGCGCGTGTTGCGGTAGGGGTCTTGAAAATGGCGCGACTTTACATGTGGATCATATAAAACCCCGCTCGCGTTATCCCGAGCTTGAATTGAAATTAGATAACCTACAAGTGCTGTGTGACCAGTGCAATATAGGTAAATCTAATAAATCTGAGAAGCAGTGGCGCTAAATGGCTTTAACCTTAAGAGAGTGACATGGCTGAACAAATGCTAATGAAAAATGGCCTGGCAGAACCTGCGGTGCAGCGCATTGCACAGGGAATAGCGGCGGTCTACCCAGAGTTTGACACTAAACGGTTTGTTGAGTTTGCGCTTAAGGGCTTAGAGGAGCTAGAACTTAAACAGCGGGTGACTCATATTATTGAGGTATTGCAACAAACGCTGCCTGAAGACTTTGCGAAAGTTACCGAAATACTTACGGCACTGCCGCAGTATTGGGACCGTGGTGACCCAGACGATAGCTTACGCGGTTTTGCCATTTGGCCGGTTACCGATTACGTGGCGGTGGCTGGTATAGACCAGCCACAATTGGCTTTTAAAGCCTTGGCGGCACTTAGCCCCTTGTTTAGTGCTGAGTTTGCTATTCGTCCGTTTATCGAAAAGCACCCTGAGCTAAGCTGGCAACAATTGTTGGCTTGGACACGCAGTGAAGATGAACACCTTAGACGTTTAGCCAGTGAAGGCTGCAGGCCTAGGCTACCGTGGGGAGTGCAGCTTAAACAGCTGATCACAGATCCCGCGCCAATCTATCCGATTTTGGACGCGCTGAAAAACGACAGCAGTTTGTATGTGCGCCGCTCGGTGGCGAACAACCTAAACGACATCGCCAAAGACCACCCCGAGCAGGTATTGGCAATGTGTTTAGCTTGGCAACAAGGTGCCAGTAGTGACTTACAGTGGTTGATCAAACATGCCACTCGAAGTTTAGTTAAGCAGGGCCATCCAAAAAGCTTTCCGCTGTTAGGTTATACCGCTGAGCCAAAGGTTGATATTGAGGAGTTTGCGTTGCTCAATAGCGAAGTGGCAATGGGCGAAACCCTTAGTTTTGCTATTGCCCTGCGGGCACAAAAGCCTCAGCAAAAGTTTGTATTGGATTATGCGCTGCATTTTATGAAAGCCAACGGCAAAACCGCGGCCAAGGTGTTTAAGCTAAAGAACGTGAACTTAGCAGAGGGCGAAATGTTTGCTATGGAGAAAAGCCATTCGTTTAAGGCTATTTCTACGCGTCGCTATTATCCGGGGGAACACTTTGTGGCAATCCATATTAATGGCCAAGAGCAGGCGCGTTTGGCATTTACGCTTAACGCCTAAACGATGGGTATTGCAAAATAGCGTGGGCAAGCTTTCGCTCGCCCACTGGTTAGGATTATTGCTCGATAATTTCTAGTGAGCGCCAGCGACCACGCGCGTAATCAGCTTGGCCGTTGCTCGAAATTACTTCGCCATTTGAGGTGGAGTTAAATTCAATTTGAATTTCATCGCCATTGCTTAGCGATATGTCGCTCCAAGTGTGCTGGCTAGTTTGGTAGTTAACTGCCGATTTAGGGTTAGTGTAGTCACCCACTTGTTGGCCGTTTACTACTAAACGATAGCTACTTTCACCATCATTTTCGGTTAGCGTTGTTATGGTAAGTTTGTAGTCTCCACTGCTGCCATTAAAGGTATAACGCACTGCGGCATATTGATCTTTATAGCTGTTGGCATTTACCGCTAAGGCGTTTCTGGTGTTGTCTTTATAGGCTGGCACAAAGCCATCAACTTTCGAGATATCAAAGCTATTAATATCTACGAAGATTTTGTTAGCCGGTGGTTGGCTTGGCTGATTGCCTTGACCATCATCGTTTAGCTCTCGATTAGTAACCAGAGCTACCCAATCTTGATTGCTTTCTTTAGGTGGGTTGCCAATGTTTAGCGTTGTACCACCTGATAGACTCAAACCCTTGCTTAGTTCACCACTGCGAGGGTTGTACCAATAAACTTGATAAATGTTGTTATTAGCAAGTTTAAGGTTGGTGCTTCCACCATCACGTAAGTTAATGATGTAGTTGTTTTGTTTGTCCGACAGCACCCAGTTGTTACCGCTGGTTGTAGCACCATTGTCTACCACTAGGTTTTGAAGATTAAGCCCTAGCTGCTCTTGCAGTATGTTTTTGAAAAAGTGATGAACATGCCCGCTTTGTTGCCATAGCTGATCAAATTCGCGCAGATTCTCAACCGCTAAATCATAAGCGTGACCACCATCATTTTTAAGATACCAAGAGAAGCCTGCTCCGCCCGACATCACGCTGGCCCACATCCAGTAAACACGTTGGCGAGCATTTACACCTTGGTAAGGTTTAGGTGCATCGCTACCCGAAGCCTCGGTGTATGTTACGTACCATTGTTTCCCCGCAGCAGCCGATTTGTTCAACCAGCTAATGGTTTCGCCGTATACTGAGTTTTTACTAGCAGTGGCACTGGCATTTTCTGGAATACCACCGTACTGAATGGTAGGGCCGTTAAATGTAGGGTGACCGAGCATGTCGTCGTAACGGGCATGTTGGCCTGGGTAAGTATGTAAAGTAATACCGTGATCATAGGGGTCTAACTGTTTGATATAGTCAGCATAGGCTTTTAGTGCTGCAATTGACGTTGCATCTTGCTCTTCGCCTAAATTCCACTGTACTGCTGGGTGGTGGCCAAAGCGCGAGATAAGTTCGCGGTAATACAATTTTCGCTCTAAACCAAGGCTGGCATTGTTTAACAATGTTTCGTTCTCGGTTTCTTGAGTCATCATATGCAGCATTAAACCTTGCTTAGTCATATGTGAAAAAGCGCGCTCCCACTGGTCTAACTTACTGATATCGAAGGTGCGTTTGTTATTGCCATTTTCTTGATAGATAACCCAAGGGTGAGCATCACAGCCATCACCTTTTACGGTGTTTAACATGATGTAAGCACTATTTACTTGGTGTGAGCCTAGGTAGTTAATTAGGCCAATTAAGCCTTTACCTTTTTGCTGTGCGCCGCCCCAGCTTGGGTCGCCGCTTTGCCAATCACTTTCGTGCTCGGCAAACTGGTGCAAAATGCCTTTACATGAACCGCCGCTGCCTTTAACGGTATTGTCAAAATCGGCATAACCAAAGATGTTTTCTGGGCTGCCCATTCCGGCTTCAATAAATGCTTTGCCACTGCCAGCAAAGCGTTGATAGCGCTCGCCATCTAAGTGTTGCAATAAACCTTGGCTGCGTAAGTCTTGGCTATCGGCGGTAGATGCTGAAACCGAGAATTGTCCTTGCTGGCCATCTATTTCGGCAATCGCTTGCCCGGCATTGTTTTGCTGGCTAAGCGCTATGTTGGTGCCTTTGCGAAAAGACACTTGGTAGTTCCAATCACCGGTATTAGGTGGCATAAAGTAAGCGCGCCATACATCACCGCTACTAGCACCGGTGTCGGCAGCATCACCGCTAGCGGCGAAATGCCCAGGCACTACAAAGCGTTGTTCACCTTGGCTAAACGTGACATTAAAGCGGTGGTTAATGAAGGTGCTGGCATTGCTTTCATCAGCAAAGTAGCCTTTACAGCTTAACTCAACCCTATGCCATTGCTGATTTGTCTCACTCACTTCACAGCTTTTCGCCATATTGCTCGCAAGTGTCTCGGGGAGATCTAGGTTTTGCGCGCTTGCTGGGCTTACCGAGCTGTGGCGAAAAACGATGCGGTCTACTTTAAAAAACTTAGACCGACCAGACAGGGTAAAGGAGTATTCTTCACCCGCTTTTAGATTGTAAATGGCATTGTGTTTGGCGTGGTTTTTGTCTAATCGCTTACCCGAGGCCCAAACAAACTTGTTGTCAGCGCCACCATAAAACTTGGTGTCAGAGCTTAAAATAGCCTTGGTCGCATTACCTTCACCGCTTACTGCATCATAGTTACCATCTAAGCGTACATAGCCATCGTTAGCTACGTCGGTGCGGTTATCAATCGTTTCCCTAGCCACATACATATGCAAGTGGTAAGTCCCTGTTTGAGCAGCAGTAAAGCTATATTCTAAGGGCGAGTTAACTGGACCAGAGATGTAGCTATTACCGTTAAACTCTAAATAAGAAGCACCTGTGTAGCCGGCTAATTCAGACTTACCTTGCCACTCACCTAAGGAAGATAGAGTATTCTCCGCCTCAATAACAATTAAGCCATTTTGCTCAATATATTGGGTATTGGCTGAAGGGGGATTGTTGTTATCGCCACCGCTATCTCCGCCATTATCTCCACCGTTGTCGCCGCCGGTACCGCCATTGTCACCACCATTATCTAGGTCGCGACACGCTTCGGTGCCACACTGGCAGTAGCTTTGATCGCTGCGAGAGTTTACGCAGTCGTTGGCAGTGTTTCCGTAGGTATTCTTACACTGAGCGGTAGTATCACACTCATCGCCATATTCTGGCTCTGGAGGAGTTGTGGGTTGAAGATCGGCACATACTCCGTCTTCACATAAACAGTAGCTCTGCGAACTGCGTGAGTTAACACAGTCGTAGGCGCTGTCACCATAAATGCTTTTACATTCAGAAGTTAGGTTACATTCATCAGCTTGTACTACCGCCAGCTGAAAAGTTGCCGGCTGAGCGCTGAAGCTATCCAGCAATTGATTTAGGTTGATGCCTTGATTGCCGGTTGCGGCATTGGCAAAAAAAGAAAAAGCGAGACAAAGTAAGCTTATTACGCTCCTTGCTTTTCCTATTCGTTGTTTAAGTTGTTTCACTGCATTTTTCCTTGTGTTTGTTGGTTCAACAAAGTGCAAAGAAGGTTTATCTAATTCAGTGATAAACCAGTCGTCTGGTCTGTAACGTTTGTACTTAGCGTTGAGTATTTAAATTGACTAACTTTTTATAATGTTTTTTGTCAGTGAGGATTTGAGCAATTTATCAACACACTGTAAAGCCGTAATTTATTGGTTTTATTGATTTTTTCAATAAAACTTAATTACATATTATTTAAGGTCTGAAAATGGGGTATGAGGCTGTTGCTTATAGGCGACAGGGAGTAGAGCGAAGGGCTATTTTAGAAAACCATGAGTGATCATTGGATAGCGGTTGGCTATTAGTTGGTATTGTCCGCTATTAACTATTTCTGCTAATCCGCGATTAAATGATTCAAGCAACTTTGTTGCCCCCTCGGTTTTGCGAGATATGAGTAAATGTACACTGCTGGTTATTACATCCTTGTTGGATATACACAAAACGGCACGTTGCTGAGGGCTTAAGTAACGGTTAATCAGAGTAGTTGCAGCGACTCTATCAATTAATAGCGCATCGATACGTTTGGCAAACAGCTTTTTTAAGTTTTGCAGATCTGAATTAACCACTTCAATTTGGTAAAGGCCTTTTTTGCCATTTAACCAAAATTCATCGCTATACGTATAACCCCGCACCGCACCCACTACTTTGCCTTTTAAGCTGGCTAAACTGTTGAGTTCTCCGGTGGAATTTAAGCTAACTAGTACGCTTCCGCCGTACCAAAGCGGCTCAGAGTGAAGGAAGAACTGTTGACGTTCGGCATTAAAAGCCCAATAAGAAGTGGCTGCGTAGCTGCCTACTTGGCTAGAGACTAAAGCGCGTTGCCAGGGCAAATAGCGAAAGCTCACCTCTGTTTCTACAGCAGTAAACGAAGCTTTAACAATGGCATTTATTAAGCCGCCATCTTCACGATATTGAGAGGTGAAGGGAGGATGTTCACCACTGGCTATGGTGATGCTTTCAGCAATGCTTTGGCTGCTTACAATCAGCAGGCTTAAACATAAAAAGGTACGGAGCAAGTAAATGATGACCTCTCTCTATTATTAACTAAAACAGTAAGCTAAGTAACTTAAAGGCTAGTTCAAGCGTAGCTCTAGCTTGGTCTTAATCAAGGTTTATAGTGAAGTACTAGAGCTAGGTAGACTGCATATCTAACTTTGTCGAATTTTTTTACAACTAAGTTCTTATTGTATTGTTTAATAATATATACACTTGCCTAACTTGATGAAAAATAGAGCTTTTGCTTAGTTGGTCTAATTCCTGCTTTTAAACAGCCAGCATCAATCATTTGTGTTTATAAGTGATTGAAAAATATAAATTTGGTCAAATAGTTATCAGTATGCGGTGGTTGCCGTAGTAGTAGGAAACGTTTTATGTATTTTGCAAAGTTAAGCCGATTTACGCTTATGGCCGCTTCATTGGCCTTGTCTGTAGCTTCTCAAGCCAGCGTATTAAGTGATTACAACCTTATTCTAACCGGCGATTACAACTATCAGGGTGGTGAAGTTGAAGGGCGCACCCTATTAGGTGGCAATTTAAACGCTGCGGGTCATTCACCTACTTTTGCTACCCGTGAAACCACGGTGGTAAATAAAGATACCGTGACCGTTGTTGGCGATGTTAACGCGACTAATATCAACCTTAACGCGGGAAGCTTAAGTTATGGCGGCAGCTATAACGTTAATGGCAATGTTAACCTTAACGGTGGTGGCTCAGCAGTTCAAAGCATCAGCGCAAAGAATCAACTAGATATGCAGGCTACTTTTGTTGCCGTAGAAGCAGAGCTACGTGCAGACTCTGCTTATTTTGCTGGCCTAACGAGTAACGCAGTATTAAGTGGTAGCCATTTGTCCTATGCCGGTAGTGATAGCGTGGCGGTGTTTGATGTTGATTTCTCTAGTATCTTCGCCCAAAACAATTCTTTGTCTTTAGATGCAGGTTTAGCTGAAATTGTCATCATAAACGTGTCTGGAAGCATTGTAGATATTGCTGGTGGTGTAAACCTTACTGGGAACGGCTTTGCCATTGATGCGGGTTTGGGCAACCTTGGCGCTGAGAATATTTTGTGGAACTTTTATGAAGCTGAGTCTATTGATTTTAATAACTTAGCAACAGTGGGATCGGTGCTAGCCTTAGATGCAGATATTACTGGCGGCGCAGTATTTGACGGTAGTGTAGCAGCCAAGAGTTACACTGGAGGTAGAGAGTTTCATAGCCATGATTTTGACTGGACGCCTCCTCAAGTCCCTGCTGTAGTCAGTGAAAGTTCTAGCTTTATGTTGTTTATTTTTGGCTTAGTCTTGGTGTTCGTATCACGTCGCCGCAGTCGTAGCTAAATTTTAGCCCCAAAAAGTTAACTAAAAACCTCAAGTTTACTTGGGGCTTTTTTGATCCTCTTGTCCCGTCCGGAAATAGGTTGACATAAAGAGGACTTCTTTATGACAACACCCATTAACTCAAGCCCTAAGCGCACACAACGAGATTACACCTTAGCCTTTAAATTAGGTGTCGTAGAGCGCGTCGAAAAAGGCGAAATGACTTACAAACAAGCTCAAGCCCGATTTGGCATTCAGGGGCGTTCAACAGTACTGGTTTGGCTCAGAAAACATGGTAGGCTTGATTGGTCAAAACCATTTCAGCATCCCCTTATGCCTAATTCAAAAGAAACGCCAGCCGAAACAATCAAGCGCCTTGAGCGTGAGTTAGCCGAAGAGAAGCTACGTAACCAAATCCTCAATGGTATGGTCGATATCATGGACAATGAATACGGAGCGGGCCTTAGAAAAAAGTACTTATCCGGTACATCTGGCAAGCGAAAACCGACAGCGAAATAAACCTAGCTGCTGCATGTCGCGCGGCGGGTATTTCACGGCAATCTATTTATCAGGCGGTCGCCCGAATGGAAAACCGTAGAGCGACGTTATCGGTCATCAAAGACTGGGTACAGTACTGGCGTAAATATATGCCGCGATTGGGTGTACGCAAGCTCTACGTGTTGATAAAGCCTAAACTCCTTGAGCACGACATTAAACTTGGACGAGATGGGCTCTTTGCCTATTTGAGACGTGAKGGTTTGCTGGTTAAACCAAAGAGAAGCTTCACCAAAACGACATTCAGCAAGCACTGGATGAAGAAACATCCTAACCTGCTGAAAGAGGAAGGGTTACATGATGCAGAGCATGTACTGGTTAGCGACATAACCTATCTTGAATAAGACCAAGGTGTACACTATCTGTCGCTGGTGACCGATGCTGCTTCTCGTAAAATAGTCGGTCATCACTTGAGTGAGGACATGAAAGCTGACAGCGTAGTGAAGGCCCTGAAAATGGCGGTTAAAGATAAGCGCTATATCGCTAACACGGTACACCACTCAGACCGAGGCTCACAATACTGCTCGGCAGTTTATCAGGATGAACTGTTGATAAACCAAATTCGACCCTCGATGACAGACGGTTATGATTGCTACCAAAATGCGTTGGCGGAAAGGATAAACGGAATACTGAAGCAGGAGTTTTTACTGTACCGATGTAAAACGCTTAAAGAAATGAAGATACTTGTAAAAGAATCGATAGCGATATACAACGCTATGAGGCCGCATCTGAGTTTAAATATGAAAACGCCCAATCAGGTGCACAATAGAAAAGGCCAGCTACTGGAGCTGGCCTAAAAATCGTCAACCTATCTTAGGACGGGTCATGTTATTCCATGATAGTGGCTTATAAAGCGGTGACTTTAAGCTGTCATTTTTTTATCATAGCCGCCAAAGATACAATCAATGGTTATTTATGCGCATCGCTTTAGGCATCGAATACGATGGTGCCGGATATTTTGGTTGGCAGCGCCAACGAGACGTTCAATCAATTCAGCAAGAATTAGAATCTAGCCTTTCAATCGTGGCGAATAGCCCAATAGAAGTGCAATGTGCAGGAAGAACTGACGCTGGCGTTCACGCCACTGGCCAGGTGGTGCATTTTGACTCGCCAGTTGAGCGCAAAATGGCAGCGTGGACTCTCGGTGTAAATGCCAACATGCCGAAAAATGTTGCGGTGCGTTGGGCTCAGCCTGTAAATGATGAATTTCATGCTCGTTTTAGTGCTACTGCTCGCCGTTATCGTTACGTTATTTATAACAGTCGATTTCGTCCCGCTATTCTGGCTCAGGGTTTGAGCTTTTATCATCAGCCGCTTGATATCGATTTAATGGAACAAGCCGGGCAAGCACTGCTTGGTGAGCAAGATTTCACTTCTTTTCGTGCTGTGCAATGTCAAAGCCGCAGCCCGTTTCGCCGCGTAGAACACTTAACAGTGAGTCGTCACAACGATTATGTTGTGGTGGACATTAAAGCGAATGCGTTTGTGCATCATATGGTGCGTAATATTGTCGGCAGTTTAATTAAGGTGGGGCAGCAAGAGCGTCCTGTAGAGTGGATTGCTGAACTGTTAGCGATTAAAGATCGAGCTCAAGCCGCGGCCACAGCAAAAGCTGCTGGTTTGTATTTAGTTCAAGTTGATTATCCTAGTGAGTTTGGCTTACCCATTTCACCTATTGGACCGCTATTTTTGCCAGCAAGTTAAAAAAAACTGTACGATAATGAAGGGTTAGACCAGTTTTATGTAAAACATTGCGGCCAATTGTGGTTTAATTGCCGCCATTCAATGCATTCTGTTATCAAGGCGATTTTATCGCCTATTGAGAAGTAAGGTTCCCGATGAGTTGGTTAGAGAAAATTCTTCCGAAAAGTAAAAGTGCTTCTGGTAAGCGACGCAATATTCCAGAAGGTGTGTGGACGAAGTGTGCTTCTTGTGAGCAAACTTTATACCGTGCAGAGGTAGAACGTAACCACAATGTTTGCCCTAAGTGTGACCACCATATGCGTATTGGCGCGCGTGACCGCTTAGAAGCCTTCCTAGACCAAGATGGTCGTGAAGAATTGGCTGGAGATTTAGAGCCTCGCGATAAGCTCAAGTTTAAAGACAGCAAAAAATATAAAGACCGTATTGCCAGCGCTCAACGCAATACTGGTGAAAAAGACGCACTAGTAGTAATGAAAGGTGAACTTAAAGGTTTACCAGTAGTGGCTTGTGCCTTTGAATTTGCCTATATGGGTGGTTCTATGGGGTCGGTAGTGGGCGCACGTTTTGTCGCTGCTGTGGATAAGTGTTTAGCTGAAAATCGCGCTTTGATTTGTTTTTCTGCCAGTGGCGGCGCGCGTATGCAAGAAGCGTTATTTTCACTAATGCAAATGGCGAAAACCTCGGCTGCTTTAGCCAAAATGCGCGAAAAAGGTTTACCTTATTTCTCAGTACTTACTGACCCAACCATGGGCGGTGTGTCTGCAAGCTTTGCTATGTTGGGTGATATCAATATTGCCGAGCCTAAAGCTTTAATTGGTTTTGCTGGTCCTCGAGTTATCGAACAAACGGTTCGAGAAAAATTGCCCGAAGGCTTTCAACGCAGCGAGTTCTTACTAGAAAAAGGCGCTATCGACATCATTATTGACCGACGCAATATGCGTGATCGCATTGCTGGAATGGCTTCAAAAATGATGGGCATTGTAAGCACCGATACTGAAGTATTGGTTGAAGCTATCGATGCTGATGAAGAACTAGGAACGACTATTTCTGCTAACGAAAAAGAATAATATGTCGTCTAAGAAAGAAGCTCAAAGCCGGTCTCTTGCAGACTGGCTTTGTTATTTAGAAGCCCAGCACCACAGCGCGATTGATTTAGGCTTAGAACGGGTTGCCAAAGTCGCCGACCATGCAAAGCTTCGTTATTTAGATGCCACGGTGATTACGGTGGCGGGAACCAACGGAAAAGGGTCTACTTGCGCATTGCTTGAGCAGATCTTGGTAGCTCAAGGTTATCAAGTAGGCGTTTATAGCTCTCCGCATATTCTTGACTATCGAGAGCGGGTAAGAATAAATGGCCAGCTACCCGAAGCTGATGCCTTTTGCCAATCATTTTCTGCTATCGAAGAACTTCGCCAAGAAACCAGCTTAAGTTATTTTGAATTTGGTACGCTTGCCGCGGTTTGGATGTTTGCCCAACAGCCTTTAGATTATGTCATCTTAGAAGTGGGCTTAGGTGGACGTTTAGACGCCACCAATATTGTCGAGCCAGATGTAAGCGTAGTGACCACGGTAGCAGTTGATCATGTTGATTGGTTGGGTGACGATATTCAACAAATTGGTCGTGAGAAAGCCGGCATATTTCGCGAGAATGGCAAAGTGGTAGTAGGGGACAGCAATATAGTTGCTAGTGTCTTGGAATGTTCAGCTCAACTTAACTGTCATCAGCTAGCCGCTGGGAAAGAGTATCAGCTAGAACAAGAGGCCGATAGTTGGGCTTATCGTGGCCCAAAGCTAAGTTATCAAGGGCTGCCTTACCCGCGTTTGCCTTTAGCCAATGCCGGAACCGCAATTGCAACCTTAGAGCAACTAGGGCTTGAAATACCTAGCGCCGATTTGTCGAAAGCAATCAACCAGTGGCAGCTTGCAGGTCGCTTGCAGGTTATCTCTGAAAAGCCATTGGTAGTGGTAGATGTGGCACATAACCCGCAGTCTGCTAGCTACTTAGCTTCTCAATTACCCGCACTGGCTAATGGCCGTAAAATTATTGCGCTGTGTGCGATGCTGGGTGATAAAGATATGCAGCAATCAGTGCAACCCTTAATTGGCATGGTAGAGCACTGGCATATTAGCGGTTTAGCTGGTCCTCGTGGTGACGATGGTAGTGCATTGGCGAGTTGCTTAACTGCTCAAGCAAACTTAACTCGTTACCCACAATTGTCTGAAGCTTATTCTGCAGCCCTCAAACTATTAGATGATAAGGCCATGTTAATTGTGTTTGGTTCTTTTTTTACCGTGGCTGAGATATTAGAATTGTCTCCTCCAGCAATAGCAGAGAGTTAACATTGACTGCACAGTTTAAAAACCGCTTAGTGGGAACCATCTTCTTAGTAGCTCTTGGGGTTATTATCATTCCCGATATTCTTGATGGTAAAAAAACGCGAGTTGAAGAAGAATTTAACGCGATCCCATTTGCGCCTAAAGTTGACTCTCTTCCGCCTTTGCTTATCGACCTACCCAATGAACAAGAGCTGGCTGCTACCGAGCAAGCCGATGGTGCGAGCGGTGCTGAGCAAAACGGTAGTTCGCAACAGGAAACTCTCGCTAAAAAAGACAGCGGTGATACAAAGCCTGCTGCTAAAGCTGTGGATACACCCCAGCTTGAGTTTGCCAAACCTTCTTATATCGTTCAGTTAGGCACGTTTAAAAACTCTCAGAACGTTACCCGATTGGTCGCAAAACTAAGAGAAGCTGGCTTTCAAGCTCACTCATACCCTGAACCCGCTGTAGAAGGGGAGTTAAACAGAGTGTTTGTTGGGCCAAATGTATCGAAAAAAACTCTTGAGCAGCAGCAAAGTAAATTGAAGGAACTCACAGGCTTAAGCGGTAAAATCCGCGAGTTTGATCCTTTGTTTAAGTAAGTATGAAAAAATACAAGTACGCATTTTATTTTTGTTTCTGGTAGAATTCGCAGCGTTTTTCAACAAGTAGAAAATTTATGGCTTGGGTAGACTACGTCATCATCGGCGTAATAGTATTGTCGGCATTAATTAGCTTGGTTCGCGGCTTCGTTAAAGAGGCCCTGTCGCTGGTCTCTTGGGTAGCGGCTTTTTTCATCGCGTCACAGTTTTATCATGATCTATCCAGTTATTTCACTCTCATTGAAAACCCTTATTATCGCAGTGGCGTAGCCATCGTTCTGCTGTTTATAGCCACCCTTATACTTGGTGCGCTGGTTAATTACTTATTTAGTCACTTGGTCAACTCAACGGGTTTAACCGGTACCGATAGGGTATTGGGGATCTGTTTTGGAGCTATCCGAGGGGCATTAGTGGTAAGCGCTTTGCTGTTTGTATTGTCGTTTACTGGTTTTCCAGAATCCTCATGGTGGAAGGGATCGTTATTGATTCCCGAGTTCACAGTGATTGTTCAATGGTTTTTTGAGTTTTTAAAAGATTCTTCTAGTTTTTTACATAACTACCAATCTTAATAAGGAAAAGCTTCATGTGTGGTATTGTCGGCATTGTCGGTGCTAGTTCCGTTAACCAAGCGATTTATGATGCGCTAACAGTTTTACAGCATCGTGGTCAAGACGCTGCGGGTATCGTTACTATTACCGAAGGCATGTTTAAACAACGCAAAGCCAACGGATTGGTAAGAGATGTGTTTGAAGTTAAACACATGCAGCGTTTACGTGGGAATTTAGGAATAGGCCATGTGCGTTACCCAACCGCAGGTAGCTCTAGTGCTGCTGAAGCCCAGCCTTTTTATGTTAACTCTCCTTTTGGTTTAGCCTTAGCGCACAATGGTAACTTAACCAACGCCAAAGAGTTACGCGAAGAAATGGCCAAGCGAGCTCGCCGTCATATCAACACCACCTCTGATTCAGAAGTGCTACTTAATGTGTTAGCGCACGAGCTAGATAGCATCGTTAAAGATGAATTATGTGAAAAGCAGGTGTTTACCGCGATTAGCAGGGTGCATAAGAAGATTCGTGGTGCTTATGCTGTTGCTGCGTTAATCATTGGCCAAGGTATGGTGGCATTTCGTGACCCTAACGGTATCCGTCCTTTGGTTCTTGGTAAGAAAACCAGTGATGAAAACCCAGAGAAGATGGAATACATGGTTGCCTCTGAAAGTGTAGCCCTTGATGCTGTCGGCTTTGAGTTTGTGCGTAGCGTAGCCCCTGGTGAAGCTGTTTATGTAACTGAAGATGGTCAGCTATTTACTCAGCAATGTGCAGAAAACGCGGCTCATAACCCGTGTATTTTTGAGTATGTTTACTTTGCTCGCCCTGATTCTATTATCGACAAAATTTCGGTTTATGGCGCTCGAGTAAATATGGGTACCAAACTTGGTGAGAAGATTGCGCGCGAATGGGATGATTTAGACATTGATGTTGTGATCCCAATTCCTGAGACCTCTTGTGATACGGCGTTGCAAATTGCCATGCACCTTGACTTGCCTTACCGCCAAGGCTTCGTTAAAAACCGTTACATTGGCCGTACCTTTATTATGCCGGGGCAAACTCAGCGTCGTAAATCGGTTCGCCGTAAACTGAATGCCATTGATGTTGAGTTTAAGGGCAAAAATGTACTGTTAGTTGATGACTCGATTGTTCGTGGTACCACTTCAGAGCAGATTATTGAAATGGCTCGTGAAGCAGGCGCAAACAAGGTTTACTTTGCTTCAGCATCTCCAGAAATCCGATTCCCTAATGTTTACGGCATTGATATGCCTTCAGCGAATGAGTTAGTTGCTCATGGTCGAGAAGTTGACGAGATTTGCCAGTTGATTGGTGCTGATGGTCTGATTTTCCAAGACCTGGAAGACTTAATTGTGGCTTGTCGCGAAAGTAACCCTGAGATTCAAACTTTTGAGACCTCAGTATTCAACGGTAAATATGTAACCAACGATATTGATCAAGATTACTTGAACTACTTAGATCAGCTGCGCAATAACGATGCGAAAGCCGTTCAAGCTCACGAAGAAGTAGCAAACCTAGAGTTACATAACGAAGGTAGTTAATACTTTTAGTGTTCTTTAGATATTAAAAAAGCACCCAGATGGGTGCTTTTTTGTTATAGCGTCGAGGGTAATACTACCTAGAGAATTCAGTTTTACTGAATTCAACTCGCTCAAGCGGGTCTCTTTGAATCCCTTCGGCTATAATTTTCTCAACCAGTTTAAGGCGGGGTAAAATACCCTCACCATTGGCGATTTGGATAGCTAGGCCTGGTCGGGCATTAAGCTCTAACAGCATCGGGCCATTGGATTTATCCAGTACCATATCGGTACCCAAATACCCCATCCCTGACATTTCATAACAGCTAGAGGCCAGTTCAAGTAGGCGTTGCCAATGAGGAACTACCAACTCCTTCAGCGGCCGGTCAGTATCTGGGTGTTTTTCTATCGGTCTATCAAACTGTACAGCATGTAATGCGCGGCCAGTACCAATATCAATACCAACTCCCACAGCACCTTGGTGTAAGTTAGCCTTACCGTCTGAAGCAGCAGTAGAAAGGCGCATCATAGCCATAACGGGATAACCCTGAAAAACAATCACTCGCACATCTGGCACACCTTCAAAGCTGAAGCCATCAAAACACGAATCGAATTCGATTAAGGCTTCAATCACCGCTACATCTGGGCTACCACCTAGTGAGAACAAGCCCGCTAAGATATTTGAACAGTGACGCTTAACATCTTCTTCATGAGTAGGCGCACCACTGGGTTTAAAGAATACCCCAGACTCTTGCTTGGTAATCACCAAAATGCCTTTACCACCGGAGCCTTTAGCTGGCTTTATCACAAAGCCAGGGTGCTTATGCAGTAAAGGAATGATGGACTGAATATCATGCTGAGTGCGCACCACTCCAATTAGAGCTGGAATAGTAACGTCATCACGCTGAGCAATAATTTTAGTTTTAAGTTTATTGTCCACAAGAGGATAAAGCTTACGCGGATTATACCGGCTAATATAGCCGGTATTGCGCTGATTCATCCCCATGATGCCCTTGCGGGCAAGTTTAAAGGGGCTAGTGAATTGACTAAGCATTAGCCCTCCTTATCCGCAAGAGGCTTAAAGCGGCGTAATTCTAATAGACGGTATCCGGTGTAGTTACCCAGAATCAAAATAACACCTAGTACAATAAATTGAATACCCATGAAGTTAAACGTTAAATGGCGAACGTATTCGTTGTTCATGGCGAGGAAAGCCAAAACAGCAACTAGCAAACTACCGCCGCCTTGCATAACCACTTCTTTAGGGCCTTCTTCTTCCCACAGTACCGACATCCGTTCGATGGTCCAAGAAAGAATAATCATCGGGAAGAAGGTGATTTTTAAGCCTTCAGTTAAACCTACTTTGAAACTCATTACACTGAAGATAGAAATGATACCAATTACCGTTATGATTACCGCGGATATTCGCGATACCAGCAGCAAGTTTAAGTGGGATAGGTAACCTCGTATCACTAAGCCAGTACCAACAACCAATAGGAAGCCAATTAGTCCGGTCATTAGTGAGGTTTGCATAAATGCCATGGCGATAAGCACTGGCATAAAGGTACCAGAGGTTTTAAGCCCTACTAGTACTCGCAGTAAAACCACAATTAGCACACCAATAGGGATCAGTAAGATGCCTTTAAATAGTGCTTGTTCTTCCAGTGGTAAGCTATCGATAGAGAAGTTAAGGAAATCTGCTTCACTAATTTTAGGAGCAACCGCTGACTGAGCGCTTTGCTCTACCAGTAACATTGAGAAGGTCACTTGAGAATCTTTACCACCAACTACTTCAAGTAAGCTGTTGCCGTTGTATTCCCATAATAAAGTGTTGTCTGGTCGACCTTGAATACCGGTGGCCAAATCAAATATTTGCCAATCATTTTCATCTTTAAATACTTGAATATATTCGGTAATACCTTGGCGGCGGCGACCATCTTCTAGCTGTAAGCCTCGAACAATACGTGCAGGAACATCGGCATTGTTTAATAGGTCTACCACTAAGCGATTTTTAGGTTTGTAATCTAAAATTAGGCCGGTATTTTGGCTTTTACTCGCGGTGTCGCCGGTTAAGGCTTTAATTAGCTCGCGGGTAAAGCTATAAGCATCTGCCGAAACCTCTTCTGCTTGCTTGGCTAAATGATTAGCGGCAGTGAAGTAGGGTTCTGGGTATTCGGTAAATGGGGTATCAGGCATTTTAGGCTGATAAATATCTGCGGCTTTTGGATCAACCAAGAAGTCTACTTTATAGTACATCTCTTGGTGACCATCGGCAGTTCGCTTAGTCCAAATAGCGCGAGGATTATCTTGGTCATTCACAAAAGATAAGCCGTAAGCTAAAGATGCTGTTGATTCGTGGATACGGGTATAGCCACGTTGGGTTAGTGGCAAAGCAAGAACTGCTTCAACGCTTTCACCTTTGGCGTCAAATTCTACTTTGGCTTCTATCGACCAAATCTGACGCTTTTCGCCAGGAAACCAAGGCACTTCAAATTGAACATGCCGATAAAGTGTCATGCTTATTCCTATCAGCATGCACAGGGTAACAATAAAATAAAATATATTGCGAGAACTCATGGGCATTAATCCTTAAATGTCGGCTTCGCTTGGGTAAATTTTTGGCTTATATCTACCACACTTATATCCTTAAGAAAGCTACGTCCCAGTAGCACTGGATAACTAAGGTGGTTTCGGTCGGTTAGGGTAAATTGGGCTTTTTCAGAAATCGGGCCTAGTTTCACTAGCATTGAGACTACCGGGCGTTTATCAACTTTGTTAGTTGATGATTGAGTTACCTCGGCGGTGCGTATTACTGGGCGTTCTACAATAATATCGCTATCAAGGGTTTTATGGCGCATGTTAAAGCGTACCCAATTTTTACCGTCGCGCTCAAATTTTACAATGTCGGTAGCATTAAGTGATGATGTTGCTGCACCAGTATCGATACGCGCTTGAAAGGCCTTTTTTTGTCCCTCTAGACTTACCCACTCAGATTCACCTAATACAGTTTTATTACCAAGTTTGTAACTCGTTTGCTTACCACAGCTCTGTGGGCTTGCCTTTGAAGAGGCTACAGGTGCAGGAACAATGGCGACAACTTTCTCTTCAAGTTGGTCAAAACGTTGCTGTTGTGCAGCGAGTTGTTCAGAAATAGATTCACATTGACTCAAAACCGAAGTCTGCTGAGCCGAGAGAGCTGACAATTGTTCGAGAGTTTGATCGTTAGATTGAGAGGCTTGTTGGCTCGCGCAAGCGGTAAGCGCGAGAGACAATGAAATTATTGAAAGCTTTTTCATAGTTCAAATCCATTAGGCAAAAGTAAAAACTGCGGTTTAAGTAATTGTTTTAGCATAGCGTATGAAAACTGTTTAGTCTGGATTAATTGCAATTAAAACAGCACGTTTGGGAGCCGGTAGCCCTTCTACAGTTTTCGAATTATCATTTGGGTCTAAGTAATCTTCAAGCGACTCGTGGGTCATCCATGAGGTACTTCTTTGCTCCTTGGTTGAGGTAACATCAATATCCACAACTCGTACATCAATAAAGCCGACTTTTTCTAGCCAGAGCTTTAAGGCGGCGGTACTTGGCAAAAACCAAACATTAGGCATTTTGCCGTATCTGCCAGCAGGCACCAGTACTTGATTTTCATCGCCATCTACCACTAAGGTTTCAAGCACCAGCTCGCCGCCTTTATGTAGTTGTTCTTTTAACTGAATCAGGTGATCCATTGGCGAGCGGCGATGATAAAGCACTCCCATCGAAAACACCGTATCAAAGGCGCGCAGTTTAGGAAGCTCTTGAATGCCTAAAGGCAACAAGTGAACGCGTTGGTCATTGTTGGCAAAATTGCGAATGGCTTCAAACTGCATAAGAAAGAGGGTAGAAGGGTCGATACCTACTACAAACTCAGCGTCATCCCCTAGCATTCGCCACATGTGATAGCCGCTGCCACAACCCACATCTAATACATAACGATGTTTTAGAGGAGAGATATGATTGCGGATACGCTCCCACTTCCAATCAGAACGCCATTCGGTATCGATGTTTATACCATAAACTTCAAATGGGCCTTTACGCCAAGGGTGTAAGTGGCGCAGTAAACTCTCAATTTTTTTTCGCTCGCCTTCAGGCATTTCTTCGGCTTTGCCAATACTGACTTTATCTTTAAGTTCTATGTGAGCGCTTGTTTGTTGGGGAAATTTATTGAGCACACGCTGCCAGCGTGGAAAATCGCCATGAGCATGTTCTTTTTGCCAGTCACCTAGTTGTGCAGGGAGTGTATATAGCCAGTGCTTTAGGCGGTTTTTAGCAATTATTTGGTAAAAATCAGAGAAGTCTATCATTGGTTACAAGAGCTTGATATTACGTAGTTATATGTGGCTAATTGTAGCAAGCTTTAGCAATTATTGGTGATATTGCTGCAAAGATACTTGGCTAAAGTTGGCATTTGCTCACTAAACGCTCTAATCCACCCTGTCGATTTTTATCCATTTTATAAGCTGCCCATTTTCGTCGCTCCAATTGCCGCTATCACATACATCAATAGCCTTACTTGCGATGATGAGTTGGTCTTTAAAGTGAAGGCGCATTCCTAGCCGCTGAAATTCACCGATAGCCGATTTACTTAGCGGCTCATGCACCTTAACAAATACGATCAAAGGGCTACGTTGAGCAATGAAGTCATCGTTTAAAGCACTAAGTAATTGTTGGCTATTGTTACTACTGATACTTGCTAGTGCTAGCGTTTGTCCTTGGTAACGGGCAAGCGCTAAAAAGGGAGCAGGTTTTAGCTGGCTTTGATTGGAGTTATAAGCACTAAACCATTCGAAGCTTTGTTCTCGCCAAGCATAAGATAAGGGGAAGTCACTACTTTTACTTGAGTTGAAGTTTATCTTTTTGTTGTTAGGTGAATAATTTCTATAGTTTTGTTGTTGTGCGTCGATATTTAAAGAGGGAAGAGTTGCCACCAAGATACTATCATTAATGGTGGAACGCGCTTCAAGTGAGAGCTTATCTAGTTGGGTCATCACTGATGACTGCGTTGTGCTTATGGTTATAGCGGATTGAGAACAATCATTAATGAGCAGCGAATCGTAATCCAGTTGCTCTACTTGTACGGTGGCTTGTACTTGAGCTGTTAGGCAAAGTAAGGCAACTGACGCTAAAACTCTTTTTATTAAAATCATAATTAAATACATAGGGTTAGTGTGAGCACCATTGATGCTAGCACATATTCTAAATAACAAGAAAATCGGTCAATAATAAATACAGCGGGATGCTGGCAAGGGGTGTTTGATGGGCAACTTATCGATTAAACAACGTTTAATCTTAACAATCTTAATCCTGTTAGCGGTGTTAAGTGGGGTGCAAGCATGGTTTCAAGCTAGGACTTTATCTGAAGAAACTCGCTTAGATATTGCGGGTGATGCCAAACAGTTGTCGCAAGCTGCTACTGACCAAGTCAGCTTGTGGTTTGATTCCAAACTGGCGATTGCCAGAGGAATGTCTTCAGATCCCAACTCATCTGGCTTTGTATCTGATCTTGTTCAAGCCAAACAAAGTGGTGATTTTATCTATTTTTACTTTGGTAGCAGCCAAGGGAAAATGACCATGCATGACCCAAACGAAACCTTACCAGATGGTTATGACCCCAGAACCCGGCCTTGGTATAAAGGAGCGCAAGCTAATGGTTCATTTGTTTCCGACCCGTACGTTGATGCTACCTCGGGTCAAATGGTTATATCGGTAGCTCAACGAGTTAGCGGCGGCGTTTACGCCGGTGATTTGGGCTTAGATGTTGTGACTCAACGAGTGTTAAACCTTGCCAGCGAACAGGTTTATCCGGTAATTGTTGATCAGCAAGGTTTGGTGATAGTTCATAGTGATAACAATTTAGTGCTAAAAAAAGCCACTGAGTTGTCTTCTGAACTCAGCGCTAGCTTCATTGAAAAAACCGCTAACACTGGAGAGATGAGCGATCTAAATGTAAGTGGCAAAGATAGCTTTGTAAGCATTACGCCTATAGATGGTACTGACTGGTATTTGATGTTTGTTTATGACAAGAAAATAGCCTTAGCGCCAGTGCAAGCCATGGTGCAAAGTTCGGTTATTTTTGCTGTTATTCTATTTATTATCATTGCCGTCGTAATGCTTAAAGTGATTTCTGCGATGCTTAAACCAATCGAAGTATTAGGCGATGCGATTCACGAGCTATCTTCGGGTGATGGAGACCTTACAAAACGCATTAACTTAGAGCGAAGTGACGAAATAGGCACCTTAGCTGCGGGAATTGATAGTTTTATTGACCAATTACATGCCTTAATGAAAGACATTGCACAGGATGCTGATCGCTTACAGCAGGCAGCAGCGCTTACTAACAGTTCAACCAGTGAGTCAAACCTACAGATTGAGCGTCAGCAAGCTGAAGTTACCCAAGTAGCTACCGCTGTTAATGAGATGGCAGCTACTGCCAATGAAGTTGCCAACAATGCTGAACAAACGGCTGAAGCTGCACGCGAATCCGCAGATTCTTGTGAGCAAGGCAAAGTATTGATTGGCCGAAACCAACAGCAAGTGAATAGCTTGGCTGGCCAGTTAGATGGTGCAGCGGAAACCGTGCAAGAGCTAGAGAGGAATACTCAAGAAATTAGCGATATCTTATCAACCATTCAGGGCATTGCAGAACAAACTAACTTGTTGGCACTAAATGCTGCTATTGAGGCCGCGCGAGCCGGTGAGCAAGGGCGCGGATTTGCGGTTGTTGCAGATGAAGTACGTAACTTGTCGCAGCGCACTCAAAGCTCAACAGAAGAAATTAAAGCGATGTTAGAGCGTTTGCAGGGCAATACCCATAGCACCGTTCAAACTATGGATGAAAGCCAACAACTAGTAAGAATAAGTGTTGAAGAGGCCACTAAAGCAGCAGAAATGCTAGAGAATATTACTAATTCAATTACCCACATTAGCGATATGGCCACGCAGATTTCTAGTGCCGCAGAGGAGCAAAGAGCGGTAACTGAAGAGGTGGGGCGTAATACGCAAGGCATTCAAGATGCATCCTTAGAGTTGGCTGAGCAAGCAGCAGGTAGCTCGCAACGAGCGACTGAACTAGATGAAATTGCCGATAAGCTACATAAAGAAGTCGGTGCGTTTAAGATATAAACGCTTTTATACTAAAAGGCCTGCGAAAGCAGGCCTTTTGGTTTTAGCTCAAAAATAATAATCCTGCGCCACCGAGGCATATTAACATTACGTATAGTGGCAACTTAAACACTCGCAACAAGCAAAAGCCAAATAAGGCTAATACTACCTCCAAATTAGAGTGGATGGCGCTGGTGAAAATAGGTTGATACAGAGCCGCTACAAGTAAGCCAACCACTGCGGCGTTTACCATTTGCATTGCTGCAGAGAACTTCGCCTTGTTGGCTAAGGCTTGCCAAGCATCAACAAAGGCCAAAACCAATAGGAAACCCGGTAGAAAAATCGCTATGGTGGCAACTAAGGCATAAACAATA
The DNA here is from genome assembly GCF_900537085.1 of Agarivorans sp. Alg241-V36. NCBI lineage: Bacteria > Pseudomonadati > Pseudomonadota > Gammaproteobacteria > Alteromonadales > Alteromonadaceae > Agarivorans > Agarivorans sp. Alg241-V36. Next base: position 182,561 of record NZ_UNRE01000005.1, read on the forward strand.
GGACTTTGTTCACCGACTATCGCCCCAAGGTAGCTAGCAATAGTGAACATTGGGCCTGGCACAGCTTGAGCTGCAGCATAGGCGGTTAAAAACTGTTCTTGGTTTACCTCATTAACTAAGGTTTGTTGCAGCAATGGCAGAACAACATGACCACCACCAAATACCCAACTACCTGCTTGATAGAATTGGCTAAAGCTTGTTGCTAGTTGCGGTAGCTCAAAAAAGGCTAGCAGAAGCAAAACACCAAACACCAGTAGATAAGGCAGCTTAATGGCGCCGGATTGTTCATTTGGTTTGGTTGCTATGGGTTTAAGTGCGTTTAACTTTTTTTGCAAGCTAAGCCCAGCAATGGCCGCTATAGCCAAACACAATAACTGCGTACTCAAATTGGGCAGCAATAACAATGCCGCAGCGGTGATAAAACAAGCACAACTTAAATATAAGTTACTGCAAAACTGGCCATACATTTGGCGAACAGCATCAACTACAACAACCAAAGCCGCTATTTTTAAACCTGCGATTAGCCCCAATACCAAAGGATTATTGTCGCTATAGCTTGCTGCTAGAGCCAAGGCTGTCATTAATGCGGCAGAGGGCAGGGTAAAGCCAATAAAAGCGGCTAGCGCACCGAGTTTTCCGGCGCGACGCAAACCTATAGCGAAACCTACTTGCGAAGAACCCGGACCGGGAAGAAATTGACTTAAGGCCACCAAGTTTGCGTATTCTTGCTGACTCATCCAGTTTCGGTTGTCAACAAACTCTTGTTTAAAAAAGCCAATATGCGCAGCTGGGCCACCAAAACTAACTAAACCTAAGCGAAGAAACGCGACAAATACTTCTATTATTGCTGTCATAATTCTTAATGTTATAAGCAAAAATTCGATTTTATGAAGCTTTTGTTACAGGAATATTTCCTTTAACAAATTGTTTAGCATGTACTAAGTGACTGTAGTGAAATAAGCTTAAGCGGCGTTGAGCGAAGTAAAGGAATAGGTCGTTTTCATGAGTGCTTATAATAATGCCTTAAAGCATTGGTTATTAATCATCCCTGTATTGTTGATACAAGCCTGTAGTACTAAGCCTGAACTGTATTCTTGCGAAGGCGCGTTAACTGACTTTGACCAGCTACTCGAACGAGAGATTGGAACGCTCAATGCCAAACGCATTTCTAAGCATCCTGGCTTACGCTATGACCGTTTTGTCTACAGCTATGTTAGAGAGCTAGATAAGGGCTCAAATGTTAGCCAGCAGGATCTTATCGCCTACATGAGCGATGCAGCCAAAACTGGCCTACTGTTGGAGTGGCAGAACCTAAACAGCCAACAAATGGGTGAATGGAAACAGCGTTATCCAGAATATTCATCAGATACTTTTATTGAAAGCTGTGTGGCGAAAGCTAAGCAGCAATATCTGGCTCAAACAGAGCAAAGCGCAGCGCTGCTTAGCAGCTTGTTACCAGATGATGATTACTCAGATACAGCAAAGTTTTTCGGCATTTACCCAATTAGCTCAAAAGTATTTGCCAGTGCGGTTAAAAAAGAACAGCAGAGCTTAACAGAACACTGGCAGCAAGCTTCACTTGAGGCTCTCTCTGGGTTTAATCCAAACCAAGCAATACTTTATACACCTGAACCGCAAAAGCATTTAGCTCCCCCCTTAAGCCTAGAGCACTTAAGCTTTGATCACTTAGGCAGGCTAAGTAACGAGCAGCAAGGCCAGCACTTGCTAGATAAGTTTGCCCCGCAGTGGTTAATAGAAAATGCACATCAAGACAATCTGCCGGGCAGCCCGGTTTGGCAGGGCGAACAGCTGCAAGTAGATACAGATAAAGCCACTAGCTTTTCACTGATTAGCTATGGCAGGTATAAGCAGCAAACCACCATTCAGCTCAACTATGTAATGTGGTTTAAACAGCGGCCTGAACTTAGCGCGGTTGATTGGGTAGCAGGGCAGCACGATGCGGTTATTTTTCGTATTCACCTAACGCCTCAATTAGAGATACTGGCTTACGATAGCATTCACCTTTGTGGCTGCTGGTATACCTTAATGCTGCCAAATGACCAAGCGTATCAAGCCGTTCAAGATAGTTCTCAAGAGCCTGTATTGATGTATAGAGTGGATGCTCAAAGTAAAATGCGTATTAGCATTAGCGCCGATACCCATCACATTGTGGGATTGGCTCCAGCAGAAGAACATCCAGATTTGAAGACTATTGAATATCAGTCTTTAGCTTGGCAGCAGCTAAATGTGTTAGCTAAATCTGAGCTGACAAAAAGCGTATTTGATAAGCAGGGCTATGTTCATGATTCACAGCGTTTGGAACGTTGGTTTTTTTGGCCAATGGGAGTAAAACAACCGGGTAGTTTACGGCGCTTTGGTGACCATGCCATAAGCTTTGTTGGTGAGCGTTATTTTGACCAAGCCTACTTGTTAGAAGAACTAGGTGTGCAATAATGCTTGGCACTTACTTTAGTGCCTTGCTAACTATATAAAATATTTAGGAATAAAGACGATGAGTTACGATAATAACAATATCTTCGCCAAAATTTTGCGTGGTGAAATGAGCTGCTTAAAAGTATATGAAGATGAACATACTTTAGCGTTTATGGATATCATGCCTCAAGCTGATGGTCACACCTTAGTTATTCCAAAAGAAGCTGCAGAAACCTTATTAGAACTGTCTGATGAAGCAGCTGCCGCTACCATTAAAACCGTGAAAAAAGTGGCTAAAGCGGTTAAGCAGGCTATGCAAGCCGAAGGTGTGAGTTTAGTGCAATTTAACGGTGCAGCAGCGGGCCAAACGGTTCCCCATATTCACTTCCATATTATTCCTGGATCTTTAGCCGACGCGCGCAGTCACGCTAGAAATATGGTGGATAATGAAAGCCTGAAACCTTTTGCGGATAAAATCTCAGCCTTATTGGCTAGCTAATTACTGATAGCTAAAGCCTGCACTTTTTTTGAGAGCAGGCTTGGCTAATTAGCACTCAGTTATTTGATGGCCACCAATGAGCCAAAGTTAAAGCATTGAAACCACAACTCACTGGCCGAGAAGCCGGCATCAGTAAAGCGCTGCTTATGTTGCTCAATGGTATCTGGTACTAATACATTGTCTAAAGAGCTGCGCTTTTGACTTATTTCTAATTCGCTATAGCCATTGGCTCGTTTGAAATCCAGATGAAGTTCGCTAATTAAGCCTTGGATGCTGGCTTGGCTAAAGTGAAACTTTTCACTCACTATCAATATTCCGCCAGTTTTCATGCCTTGGTGAATCTTCTTCAGCAATGTTAAACGTTGCTCTTGGGCAACAAATTGTAGAGTGAAGTTAAGCACCACAACAGAGGCCTCACTTATTTCGATGTCGCAAATATCCTCGCAGATAACAGCAACGGGTACTGAGCCGCGAAAAGCATCTAAATGTTTTTGGCAACGTTCGACCATGGCAGGGGAGTTATCGACGGCCACAATCTCGACGTTCTCTTGTTTTACCGCACGGCGCATGGCCAGTGTTGCAGCACCTAGCGAGCAGCCTAAGTCATACAGCTTGCTGTTGGGCTGGTGAAACTGTTCGGTTAAATGGCCAATAGTAGAAATGATGTTGCTGTAGCCGGGCACCGATCGCTGGATCATGTCGGGGAAAACCTCAGCAACCTGGTCATCAAATTTAAATTCGCCCAGCTGAGTAATGGGTTGAGAGAAAAGCTTATCTTTGCCTTGCATGGCGGAGTCTCGTAGAAAACGTGTGTGAATTAAGCGCTGTTAATCGTTAAGCGGGCTATTGTAACCAGCAAATTCCTGCTTGTCTTTGGCAAATTTAAGCCCTTCGCTAGATTTATTGCTCTATCACTATTCTTATTTGTAGTCGCTTTCCTTTATACTATCGCCCTTTCACTGAACAAAGCTAACCAGCGCTTTGTTCAAGATGATTATTCGCTGAAATTTTAAAACGTAAAACGGGAAAGGCCAAATGCGCACTGTTTACTGTGGACAAGTAACCAAAGAGCTAGTTGATCAAGAAATAAATTTAGTGGGTTGGGTAAATCGACGCCGTGATTTGGGCGGTGTTATTTTCATCGATTTACGTGACCGTGAAGGCATTGTGCAAGTGGTGTTTGACCCGGATCGTGAAGACGTATTTAGCACTGCAAACAGTTTGCGTAACGAGTTTTGTGTTCGACTAAAAGGTCGCGTGCGTGCTCGTCCAGAGAGCCAGATAAATAGCGACATGACTACCGGTGAAGTTGAGTTATTAGGCTTAGAGCTTGAGATCTTAAACCGCTCAGCACCTTTGCCGTTAGATAGCAACCAAGACAACTCGGAAGAGCAGCGCTTAAAGTACCGCTACTTAGATTTACGTCGCCCTGAAATGAGCCAGCGTATGGTGTTCCGTGCCAAAGTAACCGGCTTTGTTCGTCGCTTTATGGAAGACAATGGCTTCCTAGATATTGAAACGCCGATCCTTACTAAAGCTACGCCAGAGGGCGCGCGTGACTACTTAGTACCAAGCCGTACTCATAAAGGCCAGTTTTTTGCTTTGCCGCAATCGCCGCAAATCTTTAAGCAATTACTAATGATGTCGGGCATGGACCGTTACTACCAAATCGTAAAATGTTTCCGCGATGAAGATTTACGTGCTGACCGCCAACCTGAATTTACTCAGATTGATATCGAAACCTCATTTATGAGCTCAGACCAAGTAATGGCTGTTACCGAGCAGATGGTTCGTGAGCTGTTTGTTTCGATGTTAGACGTAGATCTTGGCGAGTTTCCGCAAATGACTTACGCAGAAGCGATGCGTTTGTACGGTTCAGACAAGCCTGATTTGCGAAACCCTATGCAGCTAGTAGATGTTGCAGACTTGCTCAAAGAGGTTGAGTTTAAAGTATTCTCAGGCCCAGCCAATGACGAGAAAGGGCGTGTAGCAGTATTACGGGTACCTGGCGGCGCTAAGCTTTCACGTAAGCAAATTGATGATTACGGTAAATACGTAGGCATTTATGGTGCTAAAGGCCTAGCGTGGATGAAGGTTAACGACTTGTCGGCTGGCCTTGAAGGTCTACAATCACCCATTCTTAAATTCCTGAACGAAGACGTGGCGAAAGCTGTTGTTGAGCGTGCCGGTGCACAAGATGGTGACTTAATTCTATTTGGCGCAGATAAAGCTAACATCGTATGTGAAGCGATGGGCGCACTGCGCTTGAAAGTTGGTGAAGACTTAGGCCTAGTGTCTGACGAGTGGAAACCGCTGTGGGTTGTTGACTTCCCAATGTTTGAAGAAGTGGACGGTCAGTTCCATGCTATTCACCACCCATTTACAGCGCCAGTACAGGGCGTAACAGCAGAGCAGCTTACCGCTTCACCTGAAGGTGTATTGTCTAATGCCTACGACATGGTGTTAAACGGTTGTGAACTTGGTGGTGGTAGCGTGCGTATTCACAAACAAGATATGCAAGCGGCAGCCTTTAAAGTACTAGGCATTAGTGATGAAGAAGCTCAAGAGAAGTTTGGCTTCTTGTTAGAAGCGCTGCAATATGGTGCTCCACCACACGCTGGTTTAGCCTTTGGCTTGGACCGCTTAGTGATGCTAATGACTGGCGCAAGCTCGATTCGTGACGTGATGGCTTTCCCTAAAACTGCCACTGCAGCTTGTCCGTTAACTAGCGCACCAAGTGCAGCCAACCCGGCAGCACTAGAAGAGCTAGCACTAAATGTAAAACTGCCTGAGTAGATTTTACCTGATTAAAAAAGGCGAGCATCTGGCTCGCCTTTTTTGTATCTACTGTTTCTTAGCGCTTAGTTAACTTGTGCCGTTAGAGTGGCTGGGCGCTTGAGGAATTTTGAATAAAGGATGCAGGTGCAACACATTGCCATCTTTATCTAGCAACGCGCCTTTCTCGGTACATTGTTGATAAAAGGCCAGCGCTTCTTGTTTGGTTTGGGGCCGACCAAAGAAGTAGCCTTGCACTTTATCAAAACCGTTTTTCTTCAGCCAATTCGCATGCTCAAGGGTTTCGACTCCTTCCACCAAAATCTCGTAATCAAGAGTATCCATAAGCCTACGCATGCTTAAAACAATGTTTTGCGTAGACACCGATGTGATGGCGTTATGGCCAAACTCGCGGTCAAACTTAATTTTGTCGCAAGCTAGGTTGCTTAAATAACTTAGAGAGGTAAAGCCCTTACCAAAGTCATCAAAGGCCACACGAATCCCTGCGGCTCTAATCTCATTAAGCTGGGTTTTAACTTGCTGATAGTTTTGCACTGCTACGCTTTCGGTAATTTCAAGCTCTAGGTAATTACTGCCTACGTTTACGGTTTTGAATTTACTAATGAGCTTTTGAGCAAAGTGCTTATCTTCAAATTGTCGCCCGCTAATATTGAAGGCAATGGTTAACTCTTCATAGCCCTTGCTGGTTAGCTCTTCAAGCAAGGCTAAAGACTTATCGATTACCCAGTAACCCAGCGGTAGAATGTGTCGGCCTGATTCAACAGTATCAAGGAACTGACCAGGGTTCATTAGGCCTTGAGTAGGGTGATTCCAGCGGAGTAATAATTCAAAGCCAGTGACCCGTTGGTGCTGCATTGACACTTGTGGTTGCAAGTAAAGCTCTAGCTCATTATTGCTCATGGCATTTTGAAACTGGTTCTCAATGGTGAACACCATGTCGTTTTGGCGGGCTAATTCGATATCAAAATGGGTGCAGCAGTTTCTGCCTTTGCGTTTTGAAGAATACATGGCTAAGTCGGCATATTTCACCAACAATTGCGGCTCGTATTCAGCTTGTTTGGCTGTGGCAATACCAATACTCAGCGTTACCTTCATCGAAATACCCGAAATAGTAATATCGCGAGCAATTTCTTGGGCCAAGCTATACGCAAAACCTAGTACGCTATCTTTGTCTTTTTGATTGATAAGAAGAGTGAATTCATCACCGCCGAGCCTGAAGGTACTGGAAGCGAACTGACTGAGACGCATAATGCGTTTAGCGACTTGTACTAACAGCAAATCACCAAAGTCATGGCCCAAGGTATCGTTAATGGTTTTAAAGTTATCGAGATCAATATATATCAGGCTGAGCTCTTCGCCTTGTTTAGCTGCTTCCTCTAAAGCCTCACCGAGCTGCTTCAAAAAGGCGGTTCGGTTAGGCAGCTCTGTGAGTGGGTCTTCCATGGCCATTTTTTCGAGCACTTTAGTATTGGCCGCAATGCTTGAGCGCATGTCTGAAAAACTGTTGGCGAGTTCAATGGATATATGGTCTAAGGAGTCAAATTCATCATTAAATAGGTGTAATTTATTTTGTGGTTTGTAGCTTTCATTTTCTAAAATCGTTGGCAAGCTTGCGGTGTGGTAGCGCAGGTTGCTTAGTGGCCGACGCATAAGCATAAGGCCAATTGCGATGGCTAAGGCCATGGTGAACAATAGCAGCATTGTTAGCTGGTTCTCGAAGCGAGTTTGTAAGAAAACTTGTTCGCTCCAATCTTTTAGAATCACTAACTTAAGAGTGCTATTTGAGCTGTCTTTAATGGGGTAGAGCTTACCAACAATAGTTTTATCTTCTACCTTGAATTCCATGTTGTCATGATTGCGATACTCAATTGCGCTGTCGAACCATTGCTGACTTAGCACCTGAGTATTGGTGGCTAATAATATGCTTTTATATAAGGGGCGATCTAAATCGACTATCGCTAGCTCAATGTCATCACGTTGAGTTACGTTAATTAGCGCATCTGCCAATTCAAGTTGAAAGGCTAAAACACCTTGTTCAGCATTGAGAGTTCTGATGGGAAGGGATATCCACAGATAACATACTTCGTAACACTCGATGAGGCGCATCGGCTTTGAGCGCAAGGTGACTTGTTCAAGCAGCTCTTTAGGTGGCGGGGAATCTAATACACTACAAGCATAATTATCTATGGCAAATACCGTACAGCCGTTGGCAATTGGCATCAACCATTGTAAATCTGGTAACTGGCGGTTGAGGTAACGCTCAAGGTCTTGCATGCTTTCTGCTTGACTCAGTAAGGTTTGAGCTTCAAAAATATACGTGATGCTATCGCTTAAACGTTCGATTTGGTCGTTAAATTCTAAAGCATAGTTATCTAGGTAGCTTAGTTTCAATTGCGCTTGTTGGTTTTGGTAGTGTTCCATTGCAGTTAAACCAAAAATAGAAACTACAATGCCTGCCGCGAGAATGAGCACCAAAGTGAGTTTTAGTCGCACGCTAACGTAGCGATTTTTGAGATCCACCAAGGGGAACTTGCTTAACTTCATTGGCTATTCCATTGATTTAGCATAAGGCAATAACAGGCTAATTAATTGCTTACTTACTAAGCATAGAGTGAAATATCAAAAGCGGTAACTTAGTTGCAGCGCAAACAAGCGCCAATATCGCTCAGGATTATTGTTTCGAGTTGGGTTAAGGTCTCGAACTGGAGGAAGCATAGAGGTACCTACAAACCAATGGTGTTCTAGCTTTAATTGAAAGTTACGATGGAAATTCCAAGTTGCTCCAAGGGTAAAATCTTCAAGGTCGCGCAGGTTTGTTTCAATATCATCATCAATAAAATGACTGTTGTCATAACGAGCTAGCAAATTCCATTGCTGATTCACAATGTAAATACCTTGCAGGTAATAGGCGTTCATATCGATGCTGCCATCAAAAATTGGGGCTAAAGGTTTAGAGGCATCGGTTTTCCCTTCGGCATAAGTGCCACCACGTCGCATGGTGAACTCACCCGTTAATTCGTAGCTCTGTTGCGCATATTGCAGCGACGCAATGTATTGGTCGGTATCAATAGTAAAATCGAAAGGTAAACTCGCAGAGCTAGCCGGTGGTGTCACATATATCGAATCTTTTAAGTGCATTTTTAAGCGGCGATATTCTAAGCCTAAGTACCAATTGGCGTTGGGACGAGCAGAAAAGTGCAGTGAACTATTCCATTCGCTTTCAAAGGTGCCACCTTGTTCTTGACCGAAGAAGCGGCGACTAAAGCTTTCATCAAAGGCTTCTTTACCAATAGATGCGGCAAATGTGTATTGCTGACCATTTAGTGTGAAATAGTCTAAATCTAGTCTTACACCGTCGGCCCTCAAGCTTTGCTCTTTGAGAATATGCGGGTAAACCGATAGCGGTAGTACAATACTGGGGCGAGTAAAGGGCACGTCACGAGTCTCACCATAAATGCCATTGGATATTTTGAAACGGCCCAATTTAAAGCCAAGTTCCCAGTCTTCGTTTGTAGGGACCTTGTAGTTAAGGCTTAAATAATCTACCTCTACACCTGACTCGAACCAGTCACCACTTTCTTGGGCAATTACTAAGCCTGATACTGACCAGTTAGGGTTGATATACCAGAAACCTCGAAGACCTGCTTCAAGCACCGGGCCGCTATCGCCCGAGTTATAACCGTAATAGTTATTAGCGTTTACATCGATATAGCTGGCTGAAACAAAGCCACCCCAAGAGAGTTTACCTTTAGCCTGCGCAGGAAAAAAAACAACGCTTAAGCTAGTCAACAACAGTAGAATGAAGTTCTTCATTGCTCACCTCTTGGCTGGTGTATCCAATAGCGTTGGGATTATTTTTTATAGTGTCTAGCATTTCTTGTTCAGAGTTCACAATGGTTGGAGCAATAGCTGTGCCCGTGTAGATTTGGCGTTCCCAAATACGAGTTAGCTGATAGGGAAATAGTTTGAGTGCGTCTAAACAAAACTGTTTATGCAGGTCGTTATTGTCATCCATTACAACCAATTCAATAATTTGGCCATCAGGCCAGTTTTTTTGCCTTAGCGAAAATATGGCACGGATCTGTTTAGCACTAAGCTCGACCTGCTGGTTGGAATGAGTGAGCAACCATACCTCAGCATGAATGGGTATGCTTAAACTTACTAAAGAAAATAGCGCAACAATTTTTAAAGCTATTGTTCTTCGCTTTAAAAACTGAATTAGATTACGCCAATAAATTACAATCATAGCCTTCCGTGGTTAGCTCATAACTATTGTGTTAAAGATTATGTCTTTAAATATAGGCTAATTTTTTCAATAAGTTAAGTTAAATGATTTTTTGTTTATCATTGTTTAAATATCCAACAGGGTGTCTTAGCTTGTCTGTTATTTTTATTAGAATTATCAATAGAAAGGCGAGATTTAAAGCTAATCGTTATCTGATAATTATGTAATATCAATGAATAACATTACAAATTCCATGGTTAAGTGCTTATCGTAAAAATGGGCTTTGCTTCTACTGGATCCATCTAATATTTCTTATCGTTTCACTAAAGTGGAGCGCTTTGTCGAGTTAGATCCATGTTCAGCTAGATAATTCTAGGCTTGTCATATTGTTAGCGTTTATCATCATGACTTAATTATAAACGAGGGAGAGATTCGATGGCAGGTCATAGTAAATGGGCCAACATCAAGCATCGCAAAGCTGCTCAAGACGCAAAACGCGGCAAAGTGTTTACCAAGTTTATTCGAGAGTTAACGGTAGCAGCTAGGGAAGGCGGCTCAGATCCTGATGCAAATCCTCGATTACGAGCCGCAATAGATAAATCCCTATCGAACAATATGACTCGCGATACTATCAATCGAGCGGTTCAACGCGGAGCGGGAGAACTTGATGGTCAGCAACTCGAGACGGTGATTTATGAAGGTTATGGGCCTGGAGGAACTGCGGTATTAGTAGAAACCATGACTGATAACCGTAATCGCACAGTGTCTAGCGTTAGACACGCTTTCTCGAAAAGTGGCGGCAATTTAGGCACCGATGGCAGTGTGTCCTACCTATTCGAGAAAAAGGGCATTATTTCTTATTCCGCCGAAAGTGACGAAGACGCGATTATGGAGGCTGCACTGGAAGCAGGTGCAGATGATGTATTAAGCCACAATGATGGCAGCGTAGATGTATACACTAACCCACTGGAGTTTGGTCAGGTAAAAGATGCGCTAGATGCTACAGGGCTGGTGGCTATTAATTCCGAAGTCACTATGATTGCTTCAACCCAGGCAGAATTAGACGCCAGCACCGCTCCAAAACTATTGCGGTTAATTGATATGTTAGAAGATGATGACGATGTTCAAGAGGTTTATCACAATGGTGAGATTTCTGATGATGTCGCAGCGCTGCTTTAACCAACCGTGAGTATTATTTTAGGCATTGATCCCGGCTCGCGGATCACCGGTTATGGTTTAGTTAAACAAGCCCAGGGACGAATAGAGTACTTAGGCAGTGGCTGTATTCGCACTAATGAAAAAGAATTACCGCTAAGATTGAAGCAAATCCATGCTGGGGTGAGTGAAATTATTACCCAGTTTTCACCCGACGAATTTGCGATAGAACAGGTATTTATGGCTAAGAATGCTGATTCTGCCTTAAAGCTTGGTCAAGCGCGGGGGGCGGCTATTGTATCGGCAGTAAGCCAAGACTTGCCGGTGGCAGAGTACTCGGCACGGCAAATTAAGCAAGCAGTAGTAGGAACCGGTGCTGCCGACAAATCACAAGTTCAACATATGGTTACCCAGCTTTTAAACTTGTCGGCTAGCCCACAAGCAGACGCCGCAGATGCTCTTGCTGTTGCTTTATGTCATTGCCATACCAGACAAAGCTTAATTGGAATGGCGGGCAAAGTGAGAGGTACAGTGAGGCGTCGACTTCGCTAAATTTTTGTATGAAAAAACAGCAGTCAGAAGTTTTTTTTGAATTATTCTGCGTAACTAATTGAAACCATCAAGTTTGACCCAATATATTGCTGATAGAGATTATTAGCTAAGGTAAAGAGGACGACATGACCTTAGAGCGTTCAGAACGTTTCGAAATTCCCGTATTACCGCTACGCGACGTGGTGGTGTATCCACACATGGTTATTCCATTGTTTGTTGGTCGTGAAAAATCTATTCGTTGCTTAGAAAGTGCAATGAGCCAAGATAAGCAAGTATTGCTAGTGGCTCAAAAGGACGCAAGCAATGACGACCCGCAGGTAGATGACCTATACACGGTAGGTACCGTTGCTAATATTCTTCAATTACTTAAGCTGCCAGATGGTACCGTTAAAGTACTAGTTGAAGGTAGTCAGCGCGCTAAGCTTGAGCAAATCGTTCAAGAAGAAGAGTACTACGTAGCCGCCGCAGAATATGTAGTATCTGCCCAACCTGATGAAAAAGAGCAAGAAGTAATGGTGCGCTCTGCCATTAGTCAGTTTGAAGGCTATATCAAGCTAAACAAAAAGATCCCACCAGAAGTACTTACTTCTGTATCGGGTATTGATGACGCTGCACGTTTAGCCGACACCATGGCTGCTCACATGCCGCTCAAGCTAGAAGACAAACAGTCGGTGCTTGAAATTGCCAGTATTCCAGAACGTCTTGAATACCTAATGGCAATGATGGAGTCTGAAATCGATTTGCTACACGTTGAGAAAAAGATCCGTGGTCGCGTGAAAAAGCAAATGGAAAAAAGTCAGCGTGAGTATTACCTCAACGAACAGATGAAGGCTATTCAAAAAGAGCTGGGTGAGTCAGAAGACGGCCAAGACGAGTTTGAGCAGCTTTCTCAACGCATTGACGAAGCCAAAATGCCTGAAGAGGCAAAAGAGAAAACGCTGGCTGAACTTAACAAGCTTAAAATGATGTCGCCAATGTCAGCTGAAGCCACAGTAGTGCGCGGCTATGTTGATTGGATGCTTAGTGTACCTTGGGTTAAACGCTCAAAAGTGAAGCGAGACCTAGCGAAAGCCGAGCAGGTGCTTAATCAAGATCATTATGGTTTAGAAAAAGTAAAAGAACGTATTTTGGAATACTTGGCAGTGCAAAGCCGAGTTAACAAACTCAAAGGTCCAATCCTATGTTTAGTGGGGCCTCCTGGTGTAGGTAAAACCTCACTGGGTCAATCTATCGCTAAATCAACCGGGCGTAAGTATGTACGTATGGCCTTGGGTGGCGTGCGTGATGAAGCTGAAATCCGCGGACACCGCCGAACTTATATTGGTTCAATGCCAGGTAAGCTGATTCAAAAAATGTCTAAAGTGGCAGTGAAAAACCCACTGTTTTTACTGGATGAAATAGACAAGATGGCCTCTGACATGCGTGGCGATCCGGCCTCAGCATTGCTAGAAGTGTTAGACCCTGAGCAAAACAATAGCTTTAACGATCATTATCTGGAAGTTGATTACGACTTATCAGATGTGATGTTTGTTGCTACTTCGAACTCAATGAATATTCCTGGTCCATTGCTTGACCGTATGGAAGTGATTCGTCTATCGGGTTATACCGAAGATGAAAAACTGAATATTGCTAAACAGCATTTAATTAGCAAGCAGATTAAGCGTAATGGTTTGAAAGAGCATGAGATTGTTATAGAAGACAGCGCAATCATCGGCATCATTCGTTACTACACCCGCGAGGCTGGTGTGCGTAGCTTAGAACGCGAAATCTCTAAGTTATGTCGTAAAGCAGTAAAAGAAATTTTGCTTAATAAAGACACTAAGAAAGTAGAAATACGCCAAGATAATCTTAGTGAGTACCTTGGAGTGCAGCGTTGTGATTATGGTAAAGCCGATGAAAACAACCGAGTAGGTATGGTAACAGGCCTTGCTTGGACCGAAGTTGGCGGCGACTTATTAACGATTGAAACTGCATCGGTACCTGGTAAAGGCAAACTTAGCTATACCGGTTCTCTTGGCGACGTAATGCAAGAGTCGATTCAAGCCGCGATGACAGTGGTAAGAGCCCGCGCTGACAAGTGGCGTATTAACAGCGATTTCTATGAAAAACGCGATATTCACGTACACGTGCCAGAAGGTGCAACACCAAAAGATGGTCCAAGCGCCGGTATTGCGATGTGCACCGCTTTAGTCTCTAGCCTAACCGGTAACCCAGTTAAAGCCGAAGTGGCAATGACCGGTGAAATTACCTTACGTGGCGAAGTTTTGCCGATTGGCGGCTTGAAAGAAAAGCTATTGGCTGCTCACCGCGGTGGAATTAAAACCGTTCTTATTCCACAAGAAAATGAACGTGATTTAGAAGAGATACCAGAAAATGTTATTGGCGACCTGAAAATCATCCCAGTTCGCTGGATTGAACAGGTTCTGGAAGCGGCTTTAGAGCAAAATCCTGAAGGCTTTGAAGTAAAAGCTTGAGTCAATGCAAATAAACGATATTCAATCGTGAAATAGTACTTGCCAGCCTTGTTCAAGGGCTATAGCCTAAGGCTGGCAAGGAAGCCGTTGATAACAATATTGATGGTATATTTTAACTAGATGTAGACTGACGAACCTCATTCTGAGCCGCGATTTTTAGGGAAGCTTCCCTGCGGTGAGAAGAAAAGGAATAACAACAAGGGGAACCAATTGTGAATAAAGCTCAACTCGTAGACAAAATCGCTGAAGGCGCTGACATTTCTAAGGCCGCTGCAGGTCGTGCGCTGGATTCTTTCATTGACGCGATTTCAGACACACTTAAAGAAGGCGACAACGTTGCTTTGGTAGGTTTTGGTACCTTCCAAGTTAAAGAACGTTCAGCCCGTACCGGTCGTAACCCTCAGACTGGTGCAGAGATTCAAATTGCCGCTGCTAACGTACCATCGTTTAAAGCAGGTAAAGCGTTAAAAGACGCTGTAAACTAACTGTCAGACGCAATTGCGATCTGTCAAAGGCGCATCCATTCGATGCGCTTTTTCATTATTTAATGTGGTAAAGAGTAATTAAGCATGTTGGAAAAGCTCCGTGAAGGAAGCCAAGGTCCGGTAGCCAAAATCATCCTAGGTTTGGTCATTTTATCTTTCGCTCTGGCGGGTGTAGGTAGCTACATCGCAAGCCCTAGTGAGCAATTAGCCGCCGAAGTTAATGGTGAGTCCATTAGCCGTGCAGAATTTGATCAAGCATATCAAAATGAGCGTGCCCGCTTAGAAAGCCAGTTTGGTGCAGCGTTTAATCAACTAGCCGCTGACCCAGGTTATATGGCTCAGTTTAGAAGCAACGTATTAGACCGAATGATTGGTGAGCGCTTGCTTGACCAAGCTGCAGAGAACTACGGTTTGCGAGTGAGTGACGCGCAAGTTAAATCACAGATTTTAGGCATGCAAGAATTTCAAGTAGATGGTCGTTTTGATAACGAGCGTTACTTAGCTGTTCTTTACCGCGCTAACCTACAACCTGCTCAATTTCGCGATATGATTCGCAACGACTTAACCCGTCGTCAATTGCAGCAAGCTTTGTTAGGCAGCGAGTTCGCTTTACCTAGTGAAGCAGAATTATTGGTTAAGCTAAATCAACAAACTCGCGACGTACGCTACGTTACGGTTCCTGTTGCTCAGTTTGCTAACCAAGAAGCGCCAAGCGAAGAAGATTTACTGGCTTACTACGAAGAACGTAAAAACACTTTCCGTACCGAAGAGTCGGTAGATGTAGAGTACATCGTTGTTGATGCAGAAAAAATTGCTGCAAGCATAGAAGTTAGCGATGAAGACATTCAGCAGTTTTACGATGCTAATCAGTTAACATACTCTCAACCAGAGAAGCGTAAAGTTGCGCATATCTTGCTTGCTGATGAAGCTAAAGCTGAAGAGCTATTAGCTAAAATCAATCAAGGTGAAGACTTCGCTACGTTAGCTGCTGCAGAATCAGAAGATACTTTCAGCGGTCAAGAAGGTGGTGAGTTGGACTGGTTTGAAAGTGGCGTAATGGCGCCAGAGTTTGATACTGCGTCTTTCGCACTGGTTAACAAAGGCGACGTTAGTGAGATTGTTAAAACCGAATTTGGTTTCCATCTTATCAAGTTGTTAGACGTGCAAACTTCACAAGCTAAACCTTTAGACGAAGTGAAAGAACAAATTAGTCAGCGCTTGCAACAAGAACAAGCACAAGATGCGTTCTACGAGCAAGCCCAACGTCTTGCAGAAGTATCTTTTGAGATCCCTGACTCATTAGTAGACGTAGCTAGCGAAACAGGCTTAGAAGTTGAAACAATTAAAGGCTTAACGCGTGCTGGTGCAAATGGCGCCTTAGGCGAGCCACAAGTTGTTAATCAACTATTTAACTTAGACTTCATTGCTGAAGGCCTAAATAGCGATGCTATTCAGCTGTCAGATAACAGCTCAATTGTTGTTCGTGTTATGGCTCACCAAGCTTCAGAAGTGAAACCTTATGAAGAGGTTAAAGCACAAATTAACACTGCGCTTACTCAGTCGCGTTCAACTAAGGCTGCGCAAGATTACGCTGATAGTTTAATCGCAGCGCTAGAGAGTGGTGAAGGCCTAGACGCTCTGTTGTACGAGCAAGAGTTAAAACTTGATTCTAAGTTTAAAGTAGCTCGAGACAGCCAAGACTTTGAGCCTCAAGTAGTACGTCATTTGTTTATGATGGCAAAACCCTCTGAGCAAAAAGTAGCTAGCCGTATTACTACCATGAACGGTGATCAGCTAGTTATTCAGTTAACAGCAGTGAACGAAGCAGAATCTGTTGATGCAAGTGAAACTAACCAATGGTTACAACAACTTAGCAATGTTAAAACTGAAGCAAGTTATCAAGTATTGATTGATGTCTTAAAAAGCAAAGCAGAAATCCAAAACTTGTTGTAAGCTTAGTGCTTACGTAAGATACTGAAAAAAGGACGTTTTACGTCCTTTTTTAGTTTTTGGAGAACAACGTGAAGAAATCCATTGTGCTGCTAGTGGCACTTCTTGGTATTGCCTTGGGCGTAATGTCTTTTGTTTACTTCGCTTATCCGGAGTTAGTTGGCTTAGAGCGAGAGCACAAAGTTAATCCTATTGTAGGCACCTGGGAAGCTGAACATGACTTTTATGGCAAGAAAGAGCGCCTAGTGTTTTCAGAAGATGGCCAAGTTAAATCAGGCAGTAGGGTAGCCACCCAATACAAAATAAACGGTAATCGGGTAGTGGTGACTTCAGCAGATAAAGTGATTGAATACCGTATTTCAAAAGATGGTCAAACATTGGATGCTTACTTACCAAGAGCAGGGCGTATTCGTTACAAAAGAGTCAATTAAAAAAGCCCTTAACAGAAGCTGTTAAGGGCTTTTGATAGCTTTTAAAATTAGAAATTAATCTAAAGTTACTACCTCAAATGGCACTGCTGTTGCCACATCTTCTTCGTAATCAACACCGCTTACACCAAAGCCAAATAGCTTCAAAAACTCTTCTTTATAATATTCGTAGTCGGTGTGTTCTTTAAGGTTCTCAGTGGTAATTTGTGGCCATAAATCAACACATGCTTGTTGAATATCTTCACGTAATTCCCAATCGTCTAAACGTAAGCGATTGTGCTCATCTACCGGTGCTGTTTCGCCTTCTAGGTAAAGACGTTCGTTAAATAGGCGATAGATTTGTTCCATACAGCCTTCATGCAAACCTTGCTCTTTCATGATTTTGAAAACCATTGAGATATACAAAGGCATCACCGGAATCGCTGAGCTAGCTTGAGTCACAACACTTTTAAGTACAGCCACATTAGCTGAGCCTTGTTTACTGCTTAGTTTTTCATTCAGTGCTGTTGCAGCGCGGTCTAGGTCCATTTTCGCTTTGCCTAAAGCACCGTCCCAATAAATTGGCCAAGTTAGCGCGGTACCGATGTAACTGTAGGCAACGGTTTTACAGCCTTCTGCTAGCACGCCAGCTTCATCTAAGGCTTTAATCCAAAGTTCCCAGTCTTCGCCACCCATTACTGTTACGGTATCAGCGATTTCTTGCTCAGTCGCAGGCTCTACACTCGCTTCGATAATGGTATCTTTATTGGTATCTACTGCTGTTGCTGTATAAGTTTCACCGATAGGTTTTAAGCTAGAGCGAATCAGCTCTCCGCTATCTGGTAGTTTGCGAACAGGAGAAGCTAGTGAATAAACCACGAGGTCGATTTGTCCAAGATCTTCTTTAATTAAATCAACAGCAGCTTGTTTAGCTTGGTGCGAGAAGGCATCACCGTTGATGCTTTTAGCGTAAAGGCCAGCCTCATGGGCTTTTTGGTCAAATGCAGCAGCATTGTACCAACCCGCGGTACCAGGTTTCTTTTCAGTGGCAGGCTTTTCGAAAAATACGCCAATGGTTGCCGCATCACTACCAAAAGCTGCTGCAATGCGCGATGACAAACCATATCCGCTTGAAGAACCAACCACCAATACTCGCTTAGGGCCATTACTTACTTTGCCTTGCTGTTTGGTGAAATCGATTTGCTCTTGTACATTAGCCGCACAGCCTACTGGGTGAGTGGTAGTACAGATAAAGCCTCGGATCTTGGGTTTGATGATCATACTAATTCCTTTAAGGTGTCCGATAATAAGGCGCTGAATACATGATTGTTATAGCGCTAAAAAATGCAGTGATTCTAGCATGTTTACCGCTAAAGTTGCATTTAGCCTAGCTGATCAGAGCAGTTAGAAGCGGCTAAATTTATCTTGTTTAGTTAACTCGCTTAGCGGCTATAGTTGTAGTGATATAAATTTATTATCAAAAGAACTATACATTATCTTATTTAGGTAGTATCAATAACATAACGCGATAAAAACATATAACTCAAAACACTTAAGGGAATAAGGGTTAAGCTTTTGAAAAGTAAAATATTGCCGACCAGCATCAAAGGGAAGGTGGTTGGTTTACCCACCAGTAAAACCACTCAGCATGCCGCTAAAAAGAAAGCCGCAGAAATTGCTAAGCATTATGAGACCTATTTTCAACCCATGGTGGCTTTAAACGATGAGGATGTAGATAGTGTTTACCGGCTTCGTCACGATGTTTATTGTGAAGAGTTAGGTTTTGAGCCGGTTAATCCGCAAAGAGTAGAACGTGACGAGTTCGATGATTATTCTGATTATTGCCTGGTACGACATAAATCCTCTAATACCTATGCAAGCACCGTTAGGGTGGTGGCTCCTTCTGGTGAGCAATTACTACCCTTAGAAAAGTATTGCGAAGGGGCCATCACTGATGAAGAGTTGCACCCGCAAAACTTTGCTCGTGAAGATGTTTGTGAAATTTCTCGATTAGCCCTTAGAGCCACATTCCGACGACGTAAAGCGGATAAATTTAAAGACTCTGCGGTCGGTGGTATCAATATTAATGAGCTCTATGAAGAGGAGCTGCGCTGCTTTCCCTTTATAACTGCCAGCATGTATCTAGCGGCTACAGTGTTGGTGGAACGGCATAATATCAAGCATGCTTATGTGATGATGGAGCCACGTTTAGCACGCAGCACAGCGCTCTTGGGAATTAAGTTTCAGCAAATTGGCCCTGTTGTTGAGTATCACGGACAACGCGCCCCTTATTACATTACTGCTGAGAAGATTCGTAGTGACCTCCCCATCACCTTGAAACCCTTAATGGATATGATAGAACGCGAAGTTAACGCTTCATTGTCTATGTCGCAGGTAGTGGGTGCCCAAGAAAGCATTCTTTATCGCGGTAATTCTTAAGCGCTTCTGCTATTTGCGAAAGGCATTTTGGTAGGCGTTAATCAGTCGTTGGCTTAGCTCGTGCTCGGGCTGAGTAAAAAATGCTTCGGTATTTTTAAATTCTACCGCTTTGCCTTGCTGCATCACTAGTACTTTATCTGAGAAGTGCCTAACCAAACCCAAATCATTGGATACAAAGATATAGCTAATAGCAAAGCGTTGCTGTAGCTCTAGCAATAGGTTAATGATTTGAGCTCTAACCGAGACATCAAGGGCGGCAATACTTTCATCAATAACGATGATTTTGGGGCTCAAAATTAGCGCTCTGGCAACGGCGATACGCTGTTTCTGACCACTTGATAACATGCTAGGGAAGAACTCGGCGTGCTCTTCTAATAAACCTACCAATTTTAATGTAGCAATTACTTTTTGCTGCTGCTCTTGCAGCGAAAGTGCGGTATTTAGAATGAGTGGCGCAGATAAAATTCGACCGATGTTGGAGCGCGGGTTGAGCGAGCTATTGGGGTCTTGAAAAATCATCCTAATTAAACGGCATCTGCGGGTGTAATCACCAAACTTTAAAGCTTCGCCATTAACAAATATGTCGCCGTTACTCGGCTTGTTAATACCCGCTAGTACTTTGGCTAAACTAGATTTACCTGAACCTGACTCACCAATTATGGCTAAGCTTTCACCCATGTTAAGTTCGAAACTTATATCATCGATGGCGGCAAAACGTTGTCTGCTCAACCAGCCTTTGTGAACATATACGTGTTGAGATAAATTTCTTACGTGCAGTAAATTAGCCATTGTTGCCCGCTTTTTGCTCTAGGTTTAAAGGATAGTGGCAAGCATATTGATGACCTTTCACTTTTTTTAGTTTGGGCTGAGTAACGCATTTTCGTTGCGCTTTGGGGCAGCGTGGGCCAAGCCGACAGCCTATGGGTAAGTGCTGTAAAGCTGGAATTGAGCCGGGTAGGCCGGGTAAAAGAGCCTTACGCTCGAAGGGCTTATTAAATTGCGGTGCTGAGCTCAGCAATGCTGAAGTATAAGGGTGCCTAGAACTTCCAACCACTTGCTCAGAGCGACCCACTTCTACCATTTGGCCGCAATATATTACGCTAATGGTATCTGCTAAATCAGACAGCGTGTTTAAATCATGGCTAATCAACAAAATGGCAGTGTTATTAAGTTTATTCAGTTTGTGCAATAAACGCAGTATCTGGCTGGCCGTCGTCACTTCCATGGCGGTGGTAGGTTCATCGGCTACTAACAGCTTGGGTTGTCCAGCAATCGCCATCGCAATCATAACTTTTTGGCAAAGCCCATCCGATAACTCATAGGGGTAGCTACGCATCACCTTATGGTGGTCTTTTACGCCCACTTTATGCAGTAAGGCTTGTGCTTGTTTCTTTCGCCATTGAAAGCGTCGCCAAAATCCGCCTTTAATATTGTGGCAGGGAATAGCCTCTTCGATCTGTTTGCCCACTTCTTCAGAGGGATCTAAACATGAGCTAGGTTCTTGAAATATCATGGCAATTTCATGACCAAGTACTTTGCGTCGCTGACGGGTAGTTAGTGACATTAGATCAACGTCACCCAAACGCATGCGATCAGCTTTAATCGTCCAGCTGGGTTTAGTCACTCCTAGTAATGCTTTGGCAATCAGGCTTTTACCTGAGCCTGATTCACCTACCAAGGCCTTTATTTCGCCTTCTGCCATGGTAAGGCTCACGCGGTCGACCGCTTTAACTATGCCGGCTGGCGTATTGATTTCAATGGTTAGATTGCGAATGTCTAATAAAGCCATTAGTCGACTCCTTGAATCATCGCTTGGCGTAAACCTTCGCCTACCATGTTCACACTAAGAATACTGGTCATGATAACAAAGCCCGGTAGAGTTACTGTCCAAGGTGCAGAGAAGAGTAAATCTTTACTTCCACCTAACATCGCGCCCCATTCTGGTAACGGCGCCTGTGCGCCGATGCCAATAAAGCCTAAAGCGGTGATGTCGATAAGTGATGAAGAAAAACTACGACTAATTTGAAACACAATTGAGTCAGCGATATTGGGGAGCACGCCGTTTTTTAGAATACGGTAGTTAGTGGCGCCATCTAGGCGAATCGCCGTAATGTATTCTTTTTGAATTTCACTTGAAACAGCAATGTAGGTAAAACGAATAAACTGCGGGATTTGTGCTAGTGCAATCGCAATCAGAGTATTTTCTAAACCAGTCCCGAGAAAAGACACCACCATAATGGCAATTAACAATGAGGGGATTGATAAGGCTGTATCCATCACGTGGTGGAGAACGCTGGATTTAATCCCACGGCTCATGCCGGAAAGAATGCCAATGGGAATGCCAATTAAAGCGGCAAGGGTTACCACTATAAAGCCGCCACCAAAGGTTAATTGGCACCCGTAGATTAAACGGCTAAGTAGATCTCTACCTAAATCATCTGTACCTAAAAAGTTATCGACATGCCCCTGCTGATTCCAAGACGGAGGCTGTAATAGGTTGTCACCTTGAAAATCCAGTGGGTAAGGCGCAATCAGTGGGCCAAATAAGGCTAACACTAAAAAACCGAGTAGCACCCAAAACCCAATCATCGCGACAGAATTGTCTCTAAAACGAATCAGTACCTGCTGTAAGGCACTGGAAATGGTCGTTTCAGAAAATACATTAGTGCTGAGCATAAACTTCTCTTCGACGCAGTGGGTGAATAAGCGCAGTAAATAAATCGGTTAAAACAAAGGTAATAATTACTAAAGTCGCTACCGCTAGCATACCGCCTTGAATGGCGATGTAATCTTGCTGATAGATACTTGAAATTAACCAACGGCCAATGCCTGGCCAGGCAAATACCACTTCTAGCACCATGGCCATGGTTAATACATTGCCAAATTGTAAACCTAAGCTGGGAAGAATAGGGGGCAGGGCGTTATGCAAGGCATGTCGAGTAACTATTTGCCACTTAGACAAGCCTTTTGTAGCCGCTGCCTTAATGTAGTTTTCACTCATCACCTTGGCCATGGAATTGGATAGTTGACGGATCACTTCGGTGGTGGGTACTACAGCCAGTACCAAGGTAGGTAGGGCTAAGTGGCTTAATATACTCATGAGCGCCGGCCAACGAGCTTGAGGCTCTAACCACATCACGTCAATAATGCCAAAGCCAGTTACTTGGGGAATCTCTAATAGCAAGTCATAGCGCCCCGATACTGGAAACCAGCCTAGCAGTAGCGAAGAGTTCATCACCAATAGTAGCGCTAACCAAAATACAGGGATGCTGTAACCCACCATCGTAACACTAAGAATCAGGTTTCTAATCCAGTGTTGATGGTAAATTCCAGCCAAAGCACCTAGTGGAATTCCTATAATAAACGACAGTAGAAAAGCAGAAAAACAAAGCTCTAAGGTAGCGGGGAGAAAGCTCACCAGCTCATCAAACACGGGCTTGCCACTAATGCTGGATACACCCAAGTCACCGTTAATATTCTGTACAACAAATAAGGCATATTGTTTAAACCAAAAATCATCGGTTTCAACAAACAGGTTTTGATTTTGCTGAAAAACGAAAGCAATCAAGTTGATGATTAAAAAGGTAATCACCAATAGGTTTATGCGTCGAATAAAATATCGGAGCATGGCTTACTTCCTATAGGCGTTGTTGAACGAAACGCCTCCAAATGGATTCCAAGTAATGCCGTGAACGCTATCGTTGTAGGAATACATTTTTAATGCGTGTGTTAAAGGCAATACTGGCACATCTTGCTCAATGAGTTTCTGAATTTTGTAATAGTTTCTTACTCGGTCAGCAAGGCGAGGAGAAGCGGTTGCGGCGTTGAGTAACTGTTCAAAGTGGCCATTACACCAGCGGCTAAAGTTATACCCTTGTTCTACCGCATCACAAGAAAACTGCTGCCTAAAGAAGTCATCGGGGTCACTGTTATCGGTAGACCAACCTACCAATAATAAATCGTAGTTTACTTCTGGGGCTCTTAGGTAGCGACGCAAAACTTCCCAGTCAAGTAGACGTACATTCACTTGGTAACCATCATTGACCAAGTCGTTGCGAATTAACTCGGCAGTTTTACGTGGTTGAGGATTGTAGCTTTTGGCTTCGTTCAACACCCATAACTCAATGGGATCTTGTTTGGCCTTTTCGACATAAGGATAAACGAGGTGATCTTGTTCTGGCGAGCGAGATTGATGGCGGTAAGCCCAAGATGAAGGCGAGAGCACACCCGCTGCTATGTCGGCTGTCGACAAATACACTGAATCAACGATGCGTTGTTTGTTTACTAATCCGGCTACATTGCGGCGAATTCGCACGTCGGCAAAAGGAGGCTTTTGGGTATTAAATGCCAAATAAGAAACATTTAGCCCAGCCTGTACCGATACTAATAGTTCTTCGCGCGCTTTGAGCACTTCTAGCTGATTAGCAGCCGGCTGCGCCATAATATCGCATTGACCAGTGAGCAACTTGGCTAAGCGAATAGACGAGGTTGGAGTTATATCAAATACCAACTGTTGCATCGGTGGGGCACCGCGCCAGTGTAACCAATGGCGGTAGTATCGAATAAAGTGATCTTTACGCTGGTTAACGTAATAAAACGGCCCGCTGCCAATCGGTAACTGGTCAAATTGTCCTAGTTGGTTTGCTTGACTGAGTTTGTCGGCATACTCGGCTGACAAAATCACCGCGTAATCGCTGGCAAGATTAGCTAAAAATGCCGCATCGGGTCGTTTTAACTCAAACTCAACAGCACTTTCTGAGAGCTTGGTGAGCTTACGAATATTGCTGCCAAAGCCAATATTATTGAAAAAGGGATAATCGCCGTTGGCCAAAATGTATAGCGGATGTTCAGTGTCTAAAATGCGTTCGAAACTCAACATTACATCATCGGCATTTAGATTACGCGATGGGCTAAAGTAATCGGTTTTATGAAAATGAATACCTTGGCGTAAGTCGAAACGATAACGTAAACCGTCTTCACTCACCTGCCAGTTATTCGCTACGCCGCCAATCAATTGCTGAGTAATAGGATCAACTTCAACCAAACGGTCGTAAAGATGCCGCGATGTCACCGCAATTGCATTAATTGAGCTTTCAAGTTGCGGATTAAAAGTAAGTGGCGCAGTTTCGGTACAATAGACTAAACCAAGCTTTTTTACGTCTTTTTGCTGGTCGCAGCCAAGTAGCAAAAAAGCCAGACACATCACTGTGCCAATTGAGAATGCATTCATGGGAAGCTGATATCCTGATAACTGCTTGATAATTTACCATTAACCATCTGCTTATCTCAACTAATGAAAGGCTTAGCCTTGAGTATTAATGTGATGTTTTTTGATCAAACCCCTTAGTTGATGGTAGCTGATCTGCAGGGCTTTAGCGCTGGCGGTTTGCTTGTAATGATTGTTAGCTAAGGTCTTAGTAATCAATTGCTTCTCAAAGTTAGCCACTTGTTGATTAAAGCCACCTTGTTCAAGGCTCTCTTGCTGACTGTT
Organism: Agarivorans sp. Alg241-V36; assembly: GCF_900537085.1. NCBI lineage: Bacteria > Pseudomonadati > Pseudomonadota > Gammaproteobacteria > Alteromonadales > Alteromonadaceae > Agarivorans > Agarivorans sp. Alg241-V36. The sequence continues at coordinate 207,467 of NZ_UNRE01000005.1, forward strand.
ATGAGTTGGTTTTAGTGGCCGCCACGGAGAAGCAAAAGGATCTAGGTTAATGGCATCCACCATCCCTTGATTATCGCTGCTTTCTACTACCGCACGTTCCACTACGTTTTTGAGCTCTCGAATATTGCCCGGCCACGAATATTCATTTAGTTGAGTTAACACGGTTTTGCTAAAACTGGGAACATGGGAGAAATTTAACTCTCTCGCCATTTTGTGAGCAAAATGCTCCGCCAAGAGTTGAATGTCTTCAACGCGGTGGCGTAAGGGCGGCAGGGTGATCACCGCAAAGGATAATCTGTCTAGCAAGTCAGCCCTAAATTCTCCTTGTTCCACTAGTTCAGGTAAGTCTTGGTTGGTGGCGCACACGAGTCTTACGTCTACTTCAATCGACTTGTTGCTGCCTAGCCGCTCAATTTTGTTGTATTCAATGGTGCGTAATAGCTTCTCTTGCACTTCATTTGGCATGTTGGCGAGTTCATCCAAAAACAAGGTGCCTTTATCGGCTTGCTCAAATCGCCCAATTCGTTGTTGCGAGGCGCCTGTATATGCTCCTACCTGGTGGCCAAAAAGCTCCGACTCAATCAGGTTAGGGTTTAAACTCGCACAATTTAAGCTGAGGTAATGTTTATCCCAGCGCTCCGACAAAAAATGCAAGCGCTCGGCTATCAGCTCTTTACCGGTACCGCGTTCACCAATAACCAGTACCGGTCGGTTTAGCGGGGCCAACAGTGATACTTTGTCTAGTACTTCCAAAAAACTTGGGGCGTTACCTAATAGGCTTGGGGAATCCATTGTGGTCTCTTTGACTAAAAGTTGGTCAGTATAACTATATAGCCAGTGTGTGGTGTTGTCATTTTTATATAAAAGTTATAAATATCAGTGTATTGACAACTTGGCACACGACTTGTAATCAATTATCTCGAAAACATAGATTGATCCCTTTCGACCTTATTAGGAGTGCACCATGGGAATGTTTAGCCGTTTAACAGATATTATTAATTCCAACATCAGCACTATGTTAGATAAAGCCGAAGATCCACAAAAGATGCTACGTCTTATCATTCAAGAAATGGAAGACACCTTGGTGGAAGTTCGCGCTAGCACTGCAAAAGTACTGGCCGATAAAAAGCAGCTGATCCGTAAAATTGAACACTTAGAAGAGCAGGCCAGTGATTGGCAAGCTAAAGCTGAGCTTGCCTTAAGTCGCGAGCGGGAAGATCTAGCGCGCTTAGCCTTAGTAGAAAAAAAGCACATTCAAGAATCAATTAAGCAACAGCAAAAAGAGCTAGGCTTAGTGGATGATAGCTTGTTGCAGTTGCAGCAAGAGATTGAGCAGCTAGAGCTCAAATTAAGCGAATCAAGAAATCGCCAAGCCGGTTTATTGGCGCGTCAGACAACAGCTAAAAACCGTCATGCTGTAAGACAACAATTAGACAATGAACGCGCTCTAAAAACCCGTGAAAAATTTGAACAGTTTCAAGCTAAAATCGATCAACTAGAGGCACGCGCTGAAGTGTTTGGTAAAGAAAGCGATAACAACCCAGACCTCAACAAGCAGTTTGCCGAGCTAAGTGCCGACGCTGAAATTGCCGAAGAGTTAGACAAACTTAAAGCCAAGTTAGAACAAAAATAGGAGAATGTATGTTGACCGTATTGGTGACGCCGTTAATTTTGTTTATGGCCATAGTGGCCCCGCTTTGGCTTATTTTACATTATAAAAGTAAGCGCCAAGTGGAACATGGGATTAGTGAACAAGAGCGCGAGCAGCTAAACGCTTTGGCTACTCGCGCAAAAGATATGTCGACCCGAATTCAGGCACTAGAGAGCATTTTAGATGAAAGCGTGCCGCATTGGAGGGAGCGCTAATGTTTGATAAACCACTGTATCGCGATCCACAAAAAGGCAAAATTGCTGGGGTATGCGCCGGCTTAGCTCACAGCCTTGGCGCTGAAACCTGGTTAATTCGCATCATTGCTGTGACCTTAGCAATTACCAACCTAGGTCTATTTTTTATCATTTATGGAGCGGCTTGGTTATTTATGGACAAGCGGCCTAGCAACTTAAAGGGAGACGACGGGGTAACCATTAAGTCAAAAGTATGGCAACGCGGCGAAACACCTAGCCAAGCGGTGGGCGAGTTGGAACATCAATTTGATGATTTTGAACAGCGTTTGCGCAAAGTAGAAAAAGTGGTGACAGCCCGTGATTTTGAGCTTCACAGCCAGTTCAAAAACCTTTAATTCAGCGCAATTTGCAAATACCTAGTTCAAATTAACTCAAGTGAATCTTAAATGACGCTTGGGTTAAGCTTACTTTTTTGGTTAGACTAAAGAAGTATATACATAATTGGGCAGTCTAAACCACTGGCTTGATAGGGAAATAGGAGTGCTTTTTGCGTTTAGTATGGATTGTTGGAGAAGGCGGTATGTGGTGTTGCTGTGAGTTTTTGCAGGCCCTTCAGCTGCTGTCTACATCACTAAAAGAGCAAGCGGCAACAACATGCGCATAGAGTTAAACTGCCAACAAAACACCGAAGTTTTTAGCGCGGTTCTCGGCGTTTTAGTCAAACATGGTTTAGCGCTACAGGCCATGCAGAGTGTCGACACTGGGCACTTGTTTCTTCATCTTACCGAATTAGAGCTTCCTCTTACACAGCAACTGCTTAGCGAGTTTCGATGCCTAAATGGTGTGTCTGATGCGCGTATCGTCTCAGCATTGCCCTCAGAAGTTGAGCACAAAGAAGTTCAAATTTTGCTGGATAACGTGCCTTATCCGGTGGTGCTTATTGATAAATCAGGCGAGATTCGCCAGTTTAATCAGGCCTTTGAACAATCCTGTGGTGACACACCGCACCCGCTAACCAACAGCGATATAAGTAAGTTTTTACGTGGCTTTAGTGTGCAGCGTTGGTTTGGCAGTGGCTCGGGTAAACGTGAGCTCGCAGAAATTCAACTTAGCGGCCGAGTATATATGGCCGACATTATTCCTCTTTCAGAAACCGCCCTGTTTTCGCACTTACCTGGCGCAATTATGCTGTTTAAATCAGCGCATTGGTTAGAGTCTAGTTTCGATTTATCACAGATTGAGCTTGGCATTAGCGAAGGCCGTTTAGTGGCCACTAGCGATGAAACCAGCAACGTGCTAAATAGCTTAAAACGTTTGGTTGAACACCCTATGCCTAGCTTGTTGTTTGGTGAAGCAGGTGTGGGTAAGCGCTTTTTAGCCCGCTTATTAAACGAACTATCCATGGGCAGCGATGAGCGCTTTCATGTGGTGAGTTGCCATAGTCAAGAATATAGCTTGTCTGAACAACTGGCTGAAATTGCCGCCGAGCAACCTAATACGGTATTACTAAGTAACATTGAAAAGCTCAAAAGCAGTGAAGTAGAAGATGCTGTTAGCTCGTTAAGTGCCCCTCAACTAGGCATTAAACACCTGTTGTTTTCTAGCCGATATACGCCTGAGCAGTTGGCAGCCTTGTGGGGCGGAGACTGCTACTATTCTTTGATTAAAAATAGCATCAATGTTCCGCCGCTTCGTCAACGTAAAGAAGACATTGTGCCTTTGGCGCAGTCTTGGTTAGATTTCCAATACGCCAAGCATCAAGAAGTGCCGCCGCCTATGGGCAGAGAAGTAAAACGCTACTTAAGCTCATTAAGTTGGCCTGGCAATATTCCTCAGCTTTACCAAGTACTGCAGGACTCGTTAGATATTGGCAGTATGAAAAAGTGGCAAGTGAGCGACATTAAGTATCACCATGAAAAAGTGGTGGATAACGTTAGTATCGAGAGCTTATTGCAGCAAGACTACCACTCGGCGATGGGAGAGTTTGAACACTTATTGCTCAGCTACCACTATCCTCAACACCCTAGCTCACGCTTATTAGCGAAGAAGTTAGGTTTGTCTCACACGGCAATTGCCAATAAATTACGTGAGCACAACATTCGCAACAAAACCGACTTAGATAACTAAGCAAGTAACTTGCTAGGGTCACCAATGTTTAGATTTTCGGTGGCCAGCTAAGCCTATCTCCGTTTTCTTCGCTATCTCAAATATGGCGCCACTGTTGCTACTTTGTTTAGAGTCTTCACTAAACCTTTTCAAAAATTAAAGCTTTTAGTAAAAACAGCGTTGAAATAGCCCTTCAAAGCGCGATCGGTGGTTTACCCGTGCGCTGGTTTTGCTATGATGCGGCAAGCAAAAAAATAAACTAATGCAACGGAGACGCAAACACAATGAAGACCTATAAGATCGCCTTATTGGCCGGCGACGGCATCGGCCCAGAAGTAATGAAGCAAGCGGTCAAAGTACTTAAAGCGGTTGAAGCGCGTAACCCTGAAGTAGCATTTGAGTTAAACGAAGCACTATTTGGTGCAGTTGCCTACTTCGAAACGGGTAAATCTTTCCCCGCTGAAACCATCGCTATTTGTGATGAAGCAGACGCAATCTTGAAAGGCACCATTGGCCTTAACCACGAAGATTCTAAAAAGATCCCAGTAGACGAGCAACCAGAGCGTGGCGCGCTACTTCCTTTACGTCGTCGTTATAATACCTACGCTAACTTCCGCCCAGTATACTTACCTCAAGAACTCGCTCACTTCTCGCCACTTAAGCCAGAAGTCATTGGTGACGGCATTGACCTGATGATTATCCGCGAGCTAGTGGGTGGTTTGTACTTTGGCGAGAAAGAAGTTGGCAAAGACGACAATGGCAAGCGTTACGTTCGTGAAGTACTTGAGTACGATGAAGATCAAATTCGCGACATTCTAAAAGTGGGTTTTGAAACGGCCCAACGCCGTAAGAAAGTCATGCATAACATCCACAAAAGTAACGTACTAAAATCAAGCGTACTGTGGAACGAAATTCTTGAAGAAGTGGCAGTAGACTACCCAGACGTAGAAGTTAAGCACATCTTGGTTGATGCAGCGGCTACTTACTTATGTTTGAATCCAGGCCAGTTTGACGTGATGGTGATGGAAAACATGTTTGGTGACATTTTAAGTGACCAAGGCGGTGGTATTCTAGGTTCATTAGGCCTAATGCCTTCTGCATGTGTTGGTCCAGAGAAATCTTACTACGAGCCTTCTCACGGTAGCGCACCTGATATTGCAGGCCAAAACATCGCTAACCCATACTCAATGATTGGTTCAGTAGCATTAATGCTTGAAATGAGCTTTGGTATGGAGCAAGAAGCGAAGAACCTATGGCACGCTATGAAGTCAGTATTTGCCAACGGTTACGGCACACCTGACCTTGCTAAAGGCGAAGACGCTAAACTGATTGATACCGACGCCTTTGGCGACATGGTAGTTGATGAGTTGAATAAAGCACCGCGTGCTTAATTCGTAGAATGATAATAACCAGCCTGCGGGCTGGTTTTTTGTTATAGCGCTCCAATCAGTCAGTATGAAGGCATTACAAGGTGCTTTGTACAAACCAAGCTGGATTTAACTACCATGAAAAAATCAACCAAAATAGTCAGTGCTGGTCGCGATAAAAAGTGGACCCAAGGCTTAGTTAACCCTCCTGTTTCTCGCGGCTCTACTGTTGTATTCAACAGTGTTAAAGAGATGAAGCAAGCTACCGCCAAGCGTCACGATAAAACTTTGTTTTACGGGCGCAGAGGCACTCAAACCCACTTTGCTTTTCAAGAAGCCATGGTAGAGATTGAAGGCGGGGCAGGATGTGCATTGTACCCTTGTGGTACAGCTGCAATTAGTGGCGCGTTGTTGTCTTTCTTGAAGCAAGGTGACCATCTGCTAATGGTAGATACTGCCTACGAGCCCACCCGCGATTTATGCGACAAATTGCTAACCCGCTATGGCATCGAAACCACTTATTATGACCCAATGATTGGCGCTGGTATTAGCGAGTTAATCCAGACTAATACCAAAGTTATTTTTTTAGAGTCTCCCGGTTCACTTACCATGGAAGTTCAAGACTCTCCAGCGATAGTGGCTGCTGCGCGCGCTGCCGAGCAAGATATCGTGGTGATGTTAGACAATACCTGGGCATCTCCAATTAACTTTAGCCCATTTGATTTCGACATCGATATTTCTATTCAGGCTGCCACTAAGTACATCGTTGGGCATTCTGATGTGATGTTAGGCACCGCGGTTGCTAATCAACGCTGTTGGGATCAATTGCGTGAAAACTCTTACCTATTGGGTCAGTGCACTTCACCTGACGACATTTATTTAGCCATGCGCGGCATGCGTACTCTCGGTGTTCGGTTAGCTCAGCATGAGAAAAATGCTTTAGAAGTGGCTAATTGGTTAGCCCAGCGTGATGATGTTGACCACGTTCGTCATCCGGCGTTAGCCAGTTGCCCTGGGAATGAATTTTTTAAGCGAGATTTTCAAGGTTCCTGCGGCCTGTTCTCTTTTGTGATGAAAGGTGGCAACCAAGCGGCCTTGACAGCACTGCTAGATGGAATGGAGCATTTTAAGATGGGCTATTCTTGGGGCGGTTACGAAAGCTTAATTATGGGTGTTAACGGTGTAAACAAGTTACGTACTGCCACCCAGTGGAAAGCAGAAGGTACCTTGATTCGAGTGCATATCGGCCTTGAGGATACCAGTGATTTAATCGCCGATTTAGAGGCTGGCCTAGCGAGATTTAACGCTGCCTTGTAGTGCTTAATCCCGTGGCTGTTTGTTAAGTCGCCTATATGGCGACTTTTTTGTGGCTAATTATCACAATTTGATAACATTTGCCTAATCGGCTTGTTGCGTGAAATTTGCTTTGTTAGCGTTAATGCATAATTAAAGCAAAGGAATGCCCATGTTATCTCAAGCAACTTTAAAATGGTTTACCACACTGGCAATGGCGAGTTTACTTGCAGCCTGCGGAGGTGGAGGCGGTGAAAGTGAAAATCCATCAACGCCTTTATCAGGCGAGCAACTGTTTAGCCAAGCCGATTCAGCAGGTAATCAGTTTTCTTGTAGTACCTGTCATGCCACCAGTGAGAATGGCCAAGGCTTAGATGAACAAGGCCTACATAGACCAGCCCATTCCTTACTCAATGCGACCCATCGAAACGCTTTTTATAATGGCAGCTTTAGCGAGGTGATAGACGCGGTAAACAATTGCCGAGTAGATTGGATGGATGCGAGCCCCTATGCCAGTGATAGTGCACAGTGGCTGTCTCTTGAAGAGTACTTAGTTAGTTTGAGCGATAACGGAGATGCGCCAGAAATCACCTTTAACCAAGTCGCAGCTATTAGCTATTTTAGCGCTGCCGACCCAAATGAGGGTCATGATTTATTTAATCAAACTTGTGCCACTTGTCATGGGCAAAATGCTGCGGGGAGTAATTTAGCAAGAACTCTGGTAGCCAGCGGCTTAAGTGCTCAACAGGTGGCCAGCAAAGTGCGCAGTTCTGGACCTACCAGTAGTAGTTATTTTAGCAATCTTTCTGGAGGCAATATGCCATTTTGGAGCGAACAGCGACTAAGCGACGCTGAGCTAGCCGATATTGCCACTTACCTTGAGAGTATTAATACTGCGCAAAGCTATACCTGTAATGCTAGCGACCATCCAAAGGTTGGCCAAGTAGCAATGTTAAGCACGTTGTCGCACGGTGTGAGTGGGCGGGTGGAAATTTTAGATAACTGCACCATTGAAGTCAGTGAGTTTAACTACGATGGTGGCGGGCCTGATGTACTGTTTTATGGCGCACCAAGCAGCAACTATAACCAAGGTGGATTTGCCATTGGCGACACAATTAATGGCCCAATCTACAACAATGATACTTTGCAGCTAAGCCTTGATAATGCTGAACAACTCGATCAATTAGCAGGCATTAGCGTCTGGTGTCGAGACTTTAGCGTTAGCTTTGGCGATGGTTTATTTAATTAGTGGCTACGCAAAGGCGAGCAACGCTCGCCTTTGTTAATTGTTGGTTTTAGCTTTGCTATTCGCAAGGTTGTGGTTTGCCAATGCCATAGCCTTGAACAAAATCCACACCTATCTCTTCTAGTACCGCGTGGATCTCGGCATCCTCTACGAACTCGGCCACGGTTTTCATATTCATTAGATGGGCGATAGCGTTAATTGATTCAACAATGGCTCTGTCGGTTGGTTCTTTTACGATGTTTACCACCAAACTGCCATCAATTTTTACGTAATCAACCGGAAGGTTTTTTAAATAGCCAAATGATGATGCACCGCTGCCAAAATCATCGAGGGCAAAGCGTACACCCATTGCTTTCATTTCTTGGATAAACTCTAGCGCCCGCGATAGCTGTGAGATTGCTGCAGTTTCGGTGATCTCAAAGCAGATGTTTTTGGGATTAACCTGCGAGCTTTGCAGTAAGTCTTTTACCCGGCTTACAAATTCATCGTTACTTAAACTTAAACCTGATAGGTTAATGGATACCACTGTATCTTCTTCGGGGAAGTATTGCTGGTAGCGCTCTAACACGGTTTTAAGCACCCATTGGTCAATTATGGTGATTACGCTGTGCTTTTCTGCCGCTGGAATAAACAAATTGGGAGAAATAGTTTTACCGTGGTCATCACGGTAGCGGATTAAAATCTCATAGTGTTTTTGGGCGCTTTGTTGGCTGGTTGGTGCAATAAGCTGTTTCACTAAGTAAAACTGATTTTGCTCCATGGCTTGAGCAACATTAGCAATGTAGCCCATTTGCTGCTCTTCATTAAACAGCTCTTCGTCGTTGAGGTTAGCTATGTATACGCGACCGCGGCCAGCCTCTTTGGCTTTATAGCAAGACAAATCCGCTTTGCTAAGTAGCTCGGTGTCGTTTAATGCGCCGGTAATAGGCACCATGCCAATGCTTACGCCTACATTAAATAGTCGCTGGTTCCAGTGAAAGCGGTAGCTGTCTACCTGCGCAATAATGTTCTCGCATAGCTGCTGGGCCTCTGCCAAGCTCTTATTTAGTAATATTAAGCCAAACTCATCGCCACCTAAGCGGCCAACAATATCTAGGTTTGAGGTACAGCGTTTAATCACCGTAGCCACCTCTGCCAGCATGGCATCTCCGATAAGATGACCAGCAGTATCGTTAACTAACTTGAAGCGATCTAAATCTAAGAAGCAGACAAACCCGCCTACAGCTTGTTGCTGCGATTGTTCCACATAGTTTTTTAATTGTTCGTTAAAGCTTGAGCGATTGATTAGGCCGGTTAATTCATCATAAGTGGCTTGATAAGCGAGTTTTTTGCTCAGTAGGTGCTCTTCGGTAATCTCTTTACTGATGCCTCGGTAACCAATATACGCGCCGTACTTGTCAAACACTGGCTTACCGTTTAGCAAGAATATCTTAATATCTTTACTCGACAGTTTTAGTTTAAAAGTAAGGTTGTTTACCGGTTTTTGATAGGCGAGGGCGGTTTCGTATTCCAGCCAAGGAAAAGTAATATCAGGGTCATTTTTACATAACTCAGCTAAAGTTTTGCCAATTAACTGTGGGGGCGCTAGCCCGTAAAGCGCCTGGGTTTCGCCCGACAAATAGCTAAAACGTTGCTCGGTATCTGTTTCCCAGAAAACGTTAGCGCCCGCATTGGCCAAATCGCGGTAGCGGTTTTCGTTTTCCGCTAGAATATGGCGAGTAATACTGCCGCGCCGGATCACTTCAGCTAACAGGATGATGATCAGAATGCTTGCCATAAAGGCCGATACCACAAGGCGCACCATCAGTTTATATTTTTCGTAGAAGGTATCTTCTTTGTTGACGATGACAGCATCTTTGGGCAGTGAACTTTGTTTAAATCCGTGCTCTTTCAACTGCTCCCAGTTAAATACCCATTGGCTACGCGCTAAGGTAATCGCTTCTATTTGCTCTGGGGGCTCACCATCTAAAAGGCGTTTTACTAGCTCAGCAGCTCGCATTGCATGTTGACGACCATCTAGTTCATCAGCACCAACAGCGCCATATTTAAGCGTGGTAATGGCAATGGTGTAGATTGGGTTGTTAGTCCAAGTTACCAGTTGTTCGGTGCCGAGATTCCAATTTAGCAGTGCGTTGTTTTGATTGGGGTTTGTTAGTTGGCCAAGTAGCAGCACTGGCACATTACTAGAAAACTGGCTAAATACTTCACTTATTTCGTCTAGGGCAAGCTCTTCAATAACGTGAATTTTGCTGGGGGCTTCAGGTTTGCCAAATACCAAACGTGCTTTAGCTAAGTTGGCTAATCCAGTAGCGCTTTTATCGACAATGAGTACCAGTTCATCAACCCCGCTTTGGCTTTTAATGCTGGTAATGGTGCCTGCAATATCTCGGTTCTCAAATACCCCTGTCATATTGTGTGTATTGAGAACTTCGTCTGTGACGCGGTTGATGCCTAAATAAACGATAGGGATACTGCTGAAGAACTGTTGGCGATTATGACGGATTAGCTCAAATGCTGGATCATCGGAAACAACAATCACTTTTAGTTCGGTATTAGCGTATTTTGTTTTGAGGTAGTCTAAAAAACTAATGTCAAACTCGCCTTGTGGATAACGCTTAGCATCTAGGTACTCATGGAACAATCGAGTATCTTGCTCATCCTTGAATGAGCTGTCTAGGCCCTGTTTTAGGTAACCTGTCCAAAAGTGTTCGGCATGGTAGGAGTGAATCACTAATACATTATTGTTAGCTTGGGCGGAGAAGCTTAAGGCGGATAATAGCGCCACAAGTGGCAATAAGCCTTTTAAAAGAAGCTGTAGAATACCAGAGGTTTGCAATTTGGCTCCTTGCCTTAATCTTGTGTTCACTGCACCAGGATGTGGTAACAGTATTAATTGCATTTTTAAGCCTAGGTCATTGGCTGATACTAGCACTTAGATGTAAATAATCGCACAAAGATTGTGATATATCGTTAATTGATTAAATGCCAATTAACAAAGCGTGAACTAAGTTACAGCTTTACTTAGTTGAGCTACTTTCAGCTAATCAATCGCTTTAATACTTTAATAAATAGGGCCTAAGGCTTTAGCTTTTGTTGTTGATAGCTAAGAAGTAATTGGCGAAAGGCTGAGGTTTGTTTGGTTTTTTCAAGAGCCTGTTTAAATTGTTCAATAATGGTGTCGTCAACCGATGAGTTAAAGGCGTAACAAAGCTGTTCTTCCTTGAGTACCCATTTGATCTCGTAGTCTGCAAGAGAAAAGCCGCCAGCCTTGGCGGCGTGTCTAATGGTTTGTTCGGTACCAGCGATTAAGTCTACCCTATTGGCGACTAGCATTTTTATTAGGTGGTGGTAGCTATCGGTAAGCATTAAGCTGGCATCGTCTACTTCATTGTTCAGTAGAATTTGCTCGCCAACATCGGCACTTAACACACCGGTTGTTAACTCATCTAGCTGAGCAAAGGATTCTATTTTTGCTGTGCCCTCGGCCTTTCCCATTAGCACCACATTTACCGTATCTATCGGGCATACCCATTTAAAAAACTGCTCTCGCTTGTTAGTACGCACCGTAGCAAATAACACTGTATTAGGCTTTTGCCCTAGCAGGTAATAAGCGCGCTCCCAAGGCATCACTGTTATTGTTTGCTCGGCTTGTTCCATCTGTTGCCACATAAGCTTTAATAACTCGACCGAGAAACCTTGTGCTTGGCCTTTATCGTCTAGGTAATTAAGTGGGTAGGCATCCTCGGTGAGGTAATCGAGTTTATCCAGCGACGCGAGACTAGATAAACTAAAGCAATAGATGCAGAACAGGGTTAGCAAGCGGTGCATAGCGACACTCACGATGATGAATTAGCTTAAGTATAGAAAGTGAGTTACGAAGCTTGCTAGATTTCTGTGAAATGTGCGCTAGGTAGTATTTTGACTCACTACTTTAAAGCTCCATTTTTAGTGATTACTTGAGCGGAAGCCTTACACAAAATTCTACGCCGCTGTTGTCGGTAAAGTTTCGCGCACTAATGCTACCACCATGAAACTCTGTAACGAGTCTTGCGATGTACAAACCTAAACCAAGGTGAGGTTTTTGCTGCGCTTGCTGGCTACGAATAGACACCATCGATTCAAAAATTTGTTCCACCATGTTATCTGGCAGAGTAGGGCCGTAGTTACTAATTAACAATACAGCATCTTTGTTATCCTGCTGAAAGCTGACTTTAATGGCTTTTCCAGGAAGACTAAACTCCATGGCATTGGCCACCAATTTATCCATCAGCTGGGCAATGTATTCAGGTACCCCGTTAATCAGCATGGTGTTGGGGCTAATATCACAATCAAAGGCTTGTTCGGGGTAGGTATATTGGTAGCCTTGCATACAGCCAGAAATGACCTTATTCAGCGGGAATTCACTGGTATCGGCTTGAGATAAACTTTGCTCTAAGCGCGTTGCTTCGCTCATGTTATTAAGGATCATGTTCAAACGGTTTACCCCTTCTTGGGCACGGTCGACATATTTTTGGGTATCTTGATCATGAGTTTTTAAGCTTAAATGCTCTAAAGATGAACGCACTACCGCAACCGGAGTTCGCAATTCGTGAGAAAGGCGCGATGACATGTTTTCCAAATAGTGGGTGTATTGGCCTAAGCGGCCGACAATATTGGCAAAGCTACGCGATAAATCACCAATTTCATCTCGGTCTTTAGCGCCGTTAAATGGAGCGGTAACACGCCCTTGGCTATCAATGGCTTGCTCTGCTTGGTCGCGCAACTTGCGAATACGGCTGGAAATGCTCGAAGCAAACAAAAACAGAGCTAATGTGCCTACCCCCATAACTAGCAAAATAATGTTAAATAGGCGCTCCAGCGCGCGGTTACGCAGGGTGCGGATACCGTTGGTGGTTTCCTCTGCTACCACCACACCCATTACTTTATCGTCAATCCAAATTGGGCTGGCTGCGGCTAATACCACTGCTCTTCCGTCGGGAGTTAAACGCCAAGTAGAGCCGGGTTTGCCGCTTAATGCTTGCTGGATATGGCTACCTTCTAGCTGGGTGGAGTCTTGTAAGGAGTCAACAAAATCCTGAGGCGGTTTGGTTAATACCTTGTAGTAAAGAGGATGAAGGTATTCGCTGGTGAATTTGTTCCACCAGCTTTCTTTATTCACTGGGCTTAAGCTGCGCGCCCAGATGCTTTGAGTACTGCGAATATCGCCCGATTTTGCCAGCACTCGCCCGTGTTTATCTACTACCCAAATGCGCGAGCTGTTGTGGCTCATGCCTTTAATTATGCTTTCTATCTCAGGAGAGGGTACTAACACCGTGCCAAGATTATCCACAGTATCGATGGCCGAGGTACCTACAATAGACACTAGCTCACGCTTGGGAGTTCGGTTTACATCATAAACAGAGAACCCCAATTTGCTGCCAACCATAGTGAGCGGAATACGCAGCTCAATGTTGTATCCTTTTGCGGTTTTTAACCACTGGCCTTGAATTTTTACTTCCGGCTTTACCGGCGTTGTTTGGTTGGGATCGAGTGGTAACTCAAAAGCGTTGATCCAACCATCTTCGGTAGTGGCAACAATGTAGCGGCGGAACTGGCCGTCAGGCGCTAAAGTCGCGATCGCCAAATGGTCGTTATTGTCTACCCGCAAAGTGTTTTTACCGCGATACACCACATCACTGTCGGTCACTTCAAAATAGGCGTATAAGTAGCGGCCAAATTTGCCGACCATGTGAGTGAATTCGCTTTCTAGTGGGCTATCGGGCTTGGCTTGGTAGATTACGTGTTCTTTACCGTAGCGCAGCATTCGATGTTGGTAATCTTGCCAATCGTTTAGCTTGCCATCTAATTGAATCGGCCCCGATAAAGGGTAGGCATACAAGTCGCGGCCTTTTTGAACTTGGCTTAAAAAACTGGCTTGGCTGTTAAACAGTTTTGGCCGCTCATGCAGGGCGGTTGCCAGTGCCTGAGTGGTGCCTTCCAAGGTCTTCTCTTGGCCTAAGCGCAGGTACTTTTCCATTTCCCACACATATTGATAACCAAGCCAAGGCAGGCACAACAAGAACAGTGACAAGATGGTGACCTTGGCGCGCAGGCCAATTGGCAATACTGGCAACATTAGGCAAGGCTATCCCAGCGATAACCCATGCCATATACCGTGTCGATGCATTCAAAATTGGCATCGGCGGCGAGAAACTTTTTGCGGATCCGTTTTACGTGAGAAGTAATGGTGCTGTCATCAACAAATATTTTTGCTTCTGTCATCAGCTCTTGGCGGCTACGCACATGCCCTGGGCGCTTAGCGAGTGCGTGCACCATCCAAAACTCGGTCACGGTGAGTTCGATGGTTTGTTGATTCCAGCTGACTTGCATGCGGTTGCCATCAATTGCCAGTGGGCCGCGTTCTAGCAAATTGTTTTCTTCTGGCGCTGCACCAACTAACTCCGAGCGGCGAAATAGCGCGGCAATGCGCGCCACTAAATGAGGAAAACTGATGTCTTTGGTTAGGTAATCGTCGGCACCTAAACGTAAACCACATACCGTATCAAAGTCACTATCGCGCGCAGTTAAAAAGATAATAGGTAGGGTGCTAGACATTGCACGCAGCGATTGGCAAAGCGAAAACCCACCGTCTATTTCATCTTCTAAACCAATATCAATAATGGCGAGATCGGGTAGGCGAGTATTAAAAGCGGCTAGTGCACTGGGGCGATTGGCGTAAGCCTGCACGCTATAACCTTGCTGTTGTAATACGTCTTTGTAGTTTTCGCGGATCGCCGCTTCATCTTCTACGATGGCAATTCGTTTCATGTGGATACTTAAGTTCTAAGCTGCTGACTTGCATAGACTATACATTATTTTTACGCGGCAATGGGCGCTTCAGTCAAATTGCCATTTTGTTGCCACAATTGATAAGCGAACTGCCATTTTTAGCGCCTGATAAAGCCATTTCAGGAGTGTTTAATTGATTCATCGAAAGGGCAAGCACAAGCAAGCCCAATAAATTAAACACTACTGAGAAGGACATACTCATGAAAAAGCACCTAATTGCATTAACAGTTATCAGCACTTTAAGCCTTTCTAGCCAAAGCATGGCAAATAATGACACTCAACCAACAGAGCGTAACGGTAAAACAGAAATGATTGGCTTTGGTTCTGGTGCCGCGGTAGGCGCATTGGTAGGTGGGCCCGTTGGCGCATTTATTGGCGGCTTTACCGGCGTTTGGATTGGTAAGTCGGTGGCCGATGAAGAAGAGCTAGCCGCTCAGCAGCAACAGTTGGGCGAGCAGCAACAAGAGATAGACGTTCTCGCTAAGCGAAGTGAACAGCTTGAATCGTTAACCGAGCAGCATGCGCGAGTAAATGCACAGTTGTCGCAGCTCAAAATGGCCCAGCAGCAAAAGCTTGAAGAGCTGGCGATTGGTTTGAATGTGCAGTTTAAAACCGGCTCGTCTTTGATTGAACCTCACTTTAAACAACAGCTTGATGACGTGGTATACGCCATGAGTTTAGCGCCAGATTTAAAGCTAGATCTTACCGGTTACGCCGATCGCCAGGGTGACTCAAGTTACAACCAAGCGTTATCTGAGCAACGCTTAGCCGAAGTGCGCAGTTACCTGATAAACAATGGGATCGATGAATCTCGTTTACATTCTCAAGCCTTTGGCGATACCGCCCCGCTTAACGCTGAAGCAAATTTAGAAAACAACTTTTTTGACCGCCGAGTAACCCTAAAGCTGATGTCTGAACGAGGCATGTTAGCAGCACAATAAATCAACCAGCTAAAGGAGATAGCGTTATGAAACTAGACATGCTGCAAATCAGCACCCGCTTTTGCTATAGCCTCTCTTTTGGCGGCGCACTCATCGTATTATGGGCGGCATTTATGTCGCCCAGCCAAGCGGCTTTGTATAGCGAAGGCCAAGCCGCAGATGAGTTCGAACAAGCCAGCTTGGTTTATATCGACAGTAATGGCCAACGGCAACATAGCTTACCCTTGTCTACTGAAGTAGACATGCAGGTCTCTGGCATGACCAACCGAGTTACCTTGAGTCAAACCTTTGAAAACAATAGCGAAGACTGGGTAAATGGGACTTATATGTTCCCATTACCCAATGATGCTGCTGTTGACCAAATGCAGTTGATAATAGGCGAGCGCATCATTGAGGGGAAAATCCAAGAAAAGAAACAAGCCAAACGCACCTTTGAAACGGCAAAAAAACAGGGCAAGCGTGCTAGTTTAGTTGAGCAGTTAAGGCCAAATGTTTTTACTACTGCTGTCGCCAATTTAGGGCCAAATCAACGCTTGGTGGTGAAGATTTCTTATCAGCAACAGCTCACTTATCAAGATGGCGAGTTTAGCCTGCGTTTCCCCATGGTGGTTAACCCGCGCTATACCCCACAAATTTTTAAAGACCAAGTTAGAAAAACACTGGCAGACGAAAGTGAAATGCCCTTGTCTTTAGCCAGTTTGCTGCAAGAGCCCTATCAAGAGCTCAATAATAGCAGCGAGTTTAACCACGCTTATCAATTGTTAAGCCATAGCGCACGCCAGTATTCACAAGCTGCAACTAACAAGTCACTTCGAGCAAGTATAAAGATTGCGCTAAACAGTGGTTTTGAACTGGAAAGCTTAGAGAGCCTTTATCACCCTATAGATAAGAGCATTCGTAGCGATGGCACCATAGACATAAGCTTGCTCGATACTAAGGCCAATCGCGATTTTGTCTTAAAGTGGCGGCCGATAGTGGGTAGCCGACCAGAAGCCGCGCTATATAGTCAAACTGGTTTAACTCACCCAAGTAATCAATTACCGGCGAAAGATGACTACGCCCTGTTAATGCTGATGCCACCACAAGGTAAACCTGCCGATATTATCGACATTCCCAGAGAATTAATTTTGGTGATTGATACCTCTGGCTCAATGTCGGGCGAGTCGATGATTCAAGCGCGAGAGGCCTTGCATGAAGCGCTATCTGGCTTATCCGAGGGTGACTACTTCAATATCATTGAGTTTAACTCAAACTATCGCCGCTTTATGGCGAATGCAGTCAGCGCCAATGCCAGCAATAAAGCCAAAGCACGCCGCTTTATTAACGGCTTAAGTGCCAACGGCGGCACCGAGATGTTTTCTGCATTAAATATTGCGCTTAGCGATCCCAAGCAAGCTGCGACTAATGCCTTACGCCAAGTTATTTTTATTACCGATGGTGCGGTTAGTGATGAACAATCGTTGTTTGAGTTAATTGATAATCGCCTCGCTGATAATCGCTTGTTCACCATTGGCATTGGCTCGGCGCCGAACTCCCATTTTATGCAACGCGCGGCAGAGATAGGCAAGGGTACGTTTACCTACATTGGCAAGCAAAGCGAGGTTAAACAACAGGTCACCCGTTTGTTTAAACAGATAGCTCACCCTGTGGTGAGTGATGTGCAGCTTGCCTTTAGTGATGGCACCGTGCCTGAGTATTGGCCAAGCACCATTCCCGATTTGTACTTAGGCCAGCCACTTATGCTTAGCCTTAAGTTACCTAGCGGGGCGCATCCGCAGTTAGTGGTGAGCGGCAATATTGGTGGGCAGTTTTGGCAACGTAGCCTTAATTTGCAAACCAAGCAGCCAGCCGCAGGTTTAGATTTACTGTGGGCGCGGCACTATATCGCGGCCTTAGAGCTTAGCAATCGTTATTTATATGAAGAACGAATAGAAAAACAAGTACTTGCCTTGGCACTCAAATATCACCTAGTGAGTTCGCAAACCAGCCTAGTAGCAGTAGACGTGACCCCAGCAAGGCCAGCTAACCTACCCATGGTGAATAAGCAGATAGATGGCGGCATGCCTCATGGCTGGCAGCAACCAGCGGTGCTACCGCAAACCTCTACCGCTAGCCGTTTGTGGATGTTGTTAGGTGCAATGTTGTTAGCGCTTGCAGGGCTGTCATTTACGCTAAGGTCTAGAGCTTCTCAAGGAAAGGTTTCTATTTAATCTAGGTCGTCCATCTCTGAGCTACTGGCTAAAGCTTGCTAGCTCAGGCTCTTTCACTTTGCAGATAAACAGCGTTTAGGGAACATGATGAGCATAAGTTTTTTAGCCAAACACCCAGTACCTTGTAGCCTGTTTTTGTTGGGCATTTTGGTATTAGGCCACGGAGCTTATATTCAAGCAAAAGCATATTTGGCCCAGTTTTTAATTGCTCAAGCTTGGCAGCAAACCTTGGACGACCAGCAAGTTCATAAACCTTGGCAGTGGGCCGATACCTATCCGGTTGCCAAGCTGAGTTTTGTGACCAAACAAGAAAGCATAGGCTTTAAGCATCAAGTTGAGTCTGTTTATGTGCTGGCGGGGGCATCGGGTAGAACCTTGGCATTTGGTCCAGGTTTAGTACTTAGCGGGGCAAAAATTGGCGAGGTAGGCAACACCGTGATTGCTGGGCATCGCGATACCCATTTTGCCAATCTAGCAGCCGTAAACAAAGGCGACTTATTACAGGTTGAAGCGAGCAATGGCGAAATTTTGCTATATCAGGTGGTGAATACACAAGTTGCTCACCAAAGTGATACTCAGTTTATGGCGCCCAGTGATGATAACCGCTTAACCCTGATCACCTGTTACCCCTTCAACCAACTGAGTGGCGGGGCAGAGCAGCGCTATATAGTGGAAGCGCTGTATGTGAATAAACCCTCGGCTATATAGCTGAGGGCTGAAAAGGCCACTAATGCGGCCTTTAGTTGTTAAATTGCAATAAGCTTTGTTAGCTTAGCACTAGGGTGTTAGGGAAGAATTGCGTCCAAATACCATAGTGAACTCCATTATGAGTAGCGACCTGCTTACCTTCGCTGTTAAGCAACCTTACTATCTCACCATCACTTTCAATTTGCAGGGTTTCTCCGCCAAACTCAAAGGCAAAACCGTTATTCTTGCGAGCAAAGTTAGGGTCAATGGCAAGTTGCTGATGGCCGTTGTCATAGCCAAATATCTCTAACTTAGGGTTTAGGCGCGTATCGTCTAGGTTTAAGGTATCGAAGATAAAGTCTGGGTTCTCAATATTGCGTTGGTCTTTAAGTGGTTGTTCAAATAAACCTAACAATACTTCATCTAACAAACGCTCCATTCCATAAATGTATACTTGAGCATCAGGGTACATCTCTTTAGCCGTTTGCCACTCCATTTGAGTGTTAGGTAGTACCGACGTTTTGTGCTCGGTAAACTCAGACTGCATGGTGATTTGCTGGATGGCAGTACCATTATTAATGTCTTTAAACACTAGGTTGTTATGCACTTGGCCTAATACCTGTAGGTTTGACTCGCCCAAGCCATAGTCGGTTTCTACTACCATAGGCAAATTTGATAAACCACAGTAGGTAACGGCATATTCATTACCATCCTGTTCAAAGCCTGCAACGTGAGGCACTTGTAAATGATAGCGAGGGAAGATGTAGCTTTGCTCGCCCATTTCTACAACATAAACTCGTGAATCTTCTTGAGGGATCAGCGCGTCGGCTTGTTCAACCGAGTAATATTGAGCGCTAAATTGTTCTGTTGGAAAGGCCGTAGGCATGGCGTACGATTGCGCCCAAAAGGTGAGGGCAACACCAGCGGTGGATAATGCCATCCAAACCGGTTTCCAAGAGCGGGTTTTGGCATTGGCATACCACAACACCGCTAATGCAATAGCTTGACCAGTCCAGTAATAAGGCATGTAACGGAAGTAGTGCAAGACTAAATCTCTAGGAACACCAATAGTTTGCCCTGGTTCGGTCATTAACACCGCACAAAAAATAGCAAAGCTGGCTAACACTAAGGCGTATAAGTTAAAGAGTATTTTCATTGTTTCCCCTGGGTGCAATTGTTTTGTGCGCGCAGAGAGTCTAATCATCAATTGTGGGACAATGCCCGCCATCACTCTTGCACGCTAACTGAAAGAAAATGACAACCTTTGGTTGCCTAAATGCTTACAACGGGGTGAATTGTTACATAGTGATTGGTGGTGAATAAGCTGTATAGGTGAGAAGTATTGTTGCAAATTATGAATCAATATCGGTAGTTCAATATTGTGAACGGGGCTTAAATCAAGCAAAAGCTGTATACCGAAGAGCGGGTTACCTGCATCAACCAGACATTTTGGCTGGCAATTAACTAATAGCTTAAAATTAGACCACTGTTGAAAAGCCTAGGCAGTTCGTATTACCTTTAGGTCATCTTAAATATTCGATAGTGTAAGGGAACTATATTGTCGCATCTGTCACCTCAACTCATTCGCATTAATAAATTGCTGGCCTATATACACCAAAATATTGAGCAGAGTATGAGTGTGCACGATTTAGCGGCCCAAAGCTGTTGGTCGCGCTGGCAGTTGCAACGTGTTTTCCAAGAACTTACTACCAAAAATTTAGCCAAGTACGTCCGTGAGCAAAAACTAAGTCGAGCCGCAGAGCAGTTATTAGATGGGAATGCGCGCCTGACAGATATTGCCCTGCAATACGGCTTTAGTTCGGAAGTCAGTTTTAGTCGTGCTTTCAAGCAGCACTTTGGTGTAGCGCCCGGTGCATATAAACGCAGGGGCGAGCGTTTAGGCATTAGTGCGCCAATGGTGTTAATGGATAACTACCGCAGCCAAACCCAGCGTATGATAGAAGTGCGCATCGAGAGCCGTCCAGCGCTTGAGGTTTGGGGGGTGGCAGGGCAAATAGATAACTTATACACACCTCAAGCCGATTTTAAATTGAAGGTGCCAGCCTTATGGAAGGCTTTTCATCAATTTCACCCTGAGCAGCGTGAAGGCTTAACCGGTGTGGTGGATACCTTAAATATACATTCCAGCGGAAAATTAAATTATTTAGCCGGAAGCCAAGATCTTAAGCAATCCAACCAGCAGCTACAGTGCTGGCAAGTTCCCGAGCAGCTATATGCCATTGTTAGTCACCAAGGCCTTATTCAAGATTTAGCGGCCACCATTGACTGGTTTATTCACCAGTGGTTGCCTGAATCCCAGTACCAAGGTGTAGATGGTTATGAGCTAGAATGCTACCCCTCAAACTATCTACCACAGTCGCCGTCAGCGACTATGGAATATTTTTTGCCCATTCAAAAACGATGATTTGAATCAAGCTCAATTCACTTAGTCATATAAATCCGTCTTTTTGCACCAAATTGTTATGTTTTTAAAAAGTGATCCGTATAGAATTACAAATGAGAATTATTATCAGTATCATTTAACTTAAAACTAACAAAAGACAACAAACGGATCATGTTTAAAACTAAAATCACTACAATTGCTGCGTTGGTTGGCTCTTTATTGAGCGTGCCTGCATTGGCTCAAGAAGCCACTTCTACTGAAAAACAAGCAGATGAAAAGCTTACGGTGTTGGGTAAAACTTACCGTAACACGGCAACTAAAACCTCATTACTGCCTGAAGAAACGCCACAGTCTATCTCTACAGTAGACCGAGAAACTCTCGATCTTCGTGGGGTAAACTCTGTGTCAGAAGCTCTACGTTATGTACCTGGGGTGCATACTCAGTTGCGTGGCGGAGCGGTAAGCCGCTTAGATTTGTATAATATTCGTGGTTTTACTAACTATCAAAACTACTACGACGGTTTACAACTTCAATACAATGCGTGGAACTTGCAGCCGCAAATTGATGCATTTGCCTTAGAACAAGTTGAAGTATTTAAAGGCCCAACATCGGTACTTTATGGTGCTATGCCTCCTGGGGGCATGGTTAACTTGATTGCCAAGCGCCCAACTATGGAGCGAGCAACCGATGTAAGCGTTGCGTCAGGCAGCCATAACCTGTTAGAAGCAACGGTAGATTCACGCGGCCAAATTGGCGATAGCAATGTAGCGTATCGTTTCTTAGGTAAGGCTACCAAGCAAGACGGCATGGCGGATACCTCTAAGCAAGAGCGCTATATCATAGCACCATCTATTGATTGGCACGTAAGTGATAAAACACTAGTTAACTTTAATGCTTACTATCAAAATGATCCTCACGCCGGTATTTACACCACCATGCCAGCTTATGGCACGGTGCTAGATAATCCTAATGGCAAGCTATCGAAGAATTTATTCACCGGTGATGAAAATTGGAATAAATTTGAACGTGAATTTGGCTTGTATGGCTTTAAGGTTAACCATGAGTTCAATAGCAATTGGACCCTGTTACACGCCACTCGCTACCTAGATGCGAAAGCCTTACAGCACAATACCTACAACGTTGGGCTAGAGGCTGATGGTCGCACGGTTAACCGCCGCGCTTATTTAACCGACGAGACCTCAAAAGGCTGGACTACCGATACTCAACTAAATGGTAACTTTGTTACTGGAGTAGTAGAGCATAGTTTACTGATTGGTTTTGATTGGCAGCAATTAGATTCTGAGGTGACTTATTACGATGGCGCGACCACCTCAATTGATATTTACAACCCAGACAATAACCAGCTAAACCCTAATGAGGTTTACGATTACATTAAAAGTAATCCTGATTACTACAACCAAGTGAATAGCTATAAAACCACGCAAACGGGCTTATATATTCAAGACCAAATGCGTATCGAACGATTAGTTGTTATGGCTGGCGCGCGCTTTGACCAATACAAAAGTGACAGCGTTTATCATTTGGCGGGTGACTACACTGATACTATTGATCAAAATAATACCTCTTATCGCTTAGGTGGTTTGTACGAGTTTGATAATGGTATTTCGCCTTACATTAACTACGCAGACAGCTTTGAACCAACGCCAGGTACCGATAAAGATGGTAATGCCTTTGAGCCGTCTACTGGCAGCCAATGGGAAGGTGGTGTTAAGTACAACTCTGCAGATATGAGCCAAATGCTTAACTTAGCTGCTTTTCATATCACTAAAGAAGGCGCGTTAACACAAGATCCAGATGGTGCACCGCACAATCAAATCCAAGTGGGTGAGTCTGTATCTAAAGGCTTTGAAGCAGAGGGGCGTTGGTGGGCAAGCAGTAACTTGGATATTACCGCAAGCTATACCTATCAAAATGTTGAGATCACCAAAGATAACTCAGGTTTAGAAGGTAAAACACCGGTTTGGGTACCAGACCAACTTGCTAACCTTTGGGCAAACTATCACTTCTATAGCGGCAGCTTAGATGGCCTAACGCTAGGTGGCGGAGTACGTTACATCGGCGAAACCCAAATAGATGCTGCAAACAGCAGTACTGTGCCAGGCTATACCGTAGCCGATGTATCACTAAACTATGGCTTAGGTCGCTTGGGTAGTGGTATGGAAAGATCGGCAGTATCCTTGGCTGTGACTAACTTGTTTGATAATGAGTCATACAGTTGTTACGACACCCTAAATTGTTGGGCAAATGACGAGCGCCGTGTGGTTGCTCGAATTAAAATGGGCTTCTAAAAAAGGGTGATGGAGCTAGCGGCTTATCGCTAGCTCCAAGCAGTAATGACGGTAGATAACGACATAAAATATAATCAACTGCTGCAACAATTCGCTGTTGCAGCTTTTGAGTTTCTAAGCCCTGCAGAATCGGCTGAACAATGGGTGAGTAAAGGCACCAGTCAGAGCTTCGAGCAGTTGTATCAGTTTTGGCAGTTTCAGCACCCAGAAGCCGGCAAAATATATTGGCAAAGCCGCAGTTGGAGCATGTTAGCTTGGCAGCCAATTAGCTTGGCCTTAATTGCTTATTATCAAGTGCAAGCTAGTCCTGACTTTTCCCGCTTAAAGCAGCGCTATCACCTTGGTAATGTGTTTGGTTATCAGTTTGAACATTCTGAAAAAGCCTTATGGCAGCAATTTGATACGCCCTCACTACTGCGAAAATCTATCGCACAGTCCTTGCGAAGGGTGTTGGATCAATTACTCGAGGACTTTTCCCAAGTCACCAGAATTAGCCCTAGTACTGCCTATCGTAACATTAGCGATGGTTTGTTCGACATGATGTTAAGAGGAGCAAAAGCTAGCTCGCAGAGCATACAGATAGAGCAGCTAGAACATGAATTTAAACACTGGGTAGAAGATTTAGGCTTACCGCTTCAACCAAGAGCTCATTTATTTGAAGATACGGCAGATGAACTGCAGGTGGCTCGAGTGAGTTGTTGTATGGATTATAAAAAACAGCAGGGGCGCTATTGTGTTGGCTGTCCATGCGAGCCGAATCAAAAGCAGAACAAGAAAACATGTATCAATTAACAAACATCCACGTTGAACGTGGCAAAAGAACCATTTTAGCGATTGATGAACTTAGCATTGACCCTACTGCATTCACCGTGGTGTTAGGTCACAACGGTTCGGGTAAATCAACATTGCTTAATTTGCTCACTCAACAGTTTGCGCCGGAGAAGGGCGAAATTAGCCTAAACGGTAAGCCACTTAGTGATTACAAAGCCCGACAGCTTGCCCAGTTAGTTGCTTACTTGCCACAGCAGTTGCCGCAGGTGGCAGGCATGACAGTTCAAGAGTTATGTAAATTGGGGCGTTTTCCGTGGCGCGGCAGTTTTGGCCGCTGGCAGCCTGAAGACTATCAAGCTATTGAGCAGGCCATTACTCAAACTGATTTACTGGATTATCGCGAAAGCTTTGTTGATGAACTGAGTGGCGGGGAACGCCAGCGAGCGTTTATTGCTATGTTACTTGCTCAGCAGTCTCCTTTATTGGTGTTAGATGAGCCAACCTCTGCTCTAGATATTAGCCATCAATACCAGCTCATGGAATTGCTACAAACCCTAAATAAGCAAACGCAAAAAGGCATTGTGGTGATTATTCATGAGCTTAATTTAGCCCTGCGGTATGCCACTAATGTCATTGCACTTAAAGATGGAGAAGTGGCTTTTTCTGGCCCTAAAGCCTTGCTAGAAAACGAAAGCACTTTATCCGAGTTGTTTGCTAGCAATATTAAGTTACTCAATCACCCACAGGATAACAGCAAGGTCGCCACAGTATGTTTATAAAGTTTGTTGCCAAAGTATTGTTGTTTTGCTCGGTTGTTGCGGTGGCGAAGGCTGAAATTACGGTTGAAGATAGCTTAGGTAAACATTCCCTTAAAGCACACCCAACCCGCGTTGCAGCATTAAACTGGGATGTGGCAGAGCAAGTGCTTGAGTTAGGTATAAAGCCCATTGCGATGACAGATATCGGCGGTTATCAAGAGTGGGTCGTGCAACCCGCTGTGCCAGAAGGTGTGGTTGATATTGGTACTCGAACTGAGCCCAATTTATCCTTGTTAGCTGAGCTAAAACCCGATGTGATTTTGATTGCCTCACCGCAACGAGACTTAATGGCAAGGCTGTCTGCTATTGCCCCTGTATTGTTTTACCAAAACTATAGCGCTAAGCATAAAAATGCCGAAGCGGTGGTTGAAAACTATCAGCGTATTGCACAAGTGCTTAATCGACAAGAATTTGCCAAACAACGTTTGCAAGATATGCAGCAAGAGCTTGATGAGTTAGCGCAACAGTTGCGTGTGGCTTATAAGGAGCAGGTTCCAGAAGTTGCCGCGATTCGTTTTGCCAGTACCAGTTCGGTATACCTTTACGATGATAACTCTATTCCGGTTCATGCCTTAAATCGTTTAGGTATAGAGACCGCAATGCCAGAGAGGGGCAGCCAGTGGGGGGTCGCTAAGAAACGTATTACTGAATTGGCCAAAGTAGAGCAGGGCATGGTCTTGTATTTCGAACCTTTTGCCCATCAAAAACAGCTCGACAGTTCAAGGCTTTGGCAAGCCATGCCATTTGTAAAACATAGCAGAGTAAGCAGTGTACCTGCTACTTGGAGCTATGGCGGGGCAATGTCGATTTTGTATAACGCTCGCGCCTTAAGTCAAAGCCTATTGGAATTAGCGCCACAATGATCAAAGCCTATTTTATCGCGGGTGGCATGTTGCTAGCCGGCCTTGGTTTAAGTTTGATATTTGGTAGCGAGTTAAGTTTTCAGCGCCAGTGGCAATTAATTGGTGGTCTTGAACCTGAGCAATTTGTTGATTTTGCCTATCTTTATTCCCTATTGCCGCGCTTAACTATGGCTGTTTTAGTGGGGGCAAGCTTAGGTTTAGTGGGAAGCTTAATGCAGCAGATCACTCAAAACCCCTTGTTGTCTCCGCTAACCATGGGCACCTCGTCGGGTGCTTGGTTGGCCTTAGTTATGTTGAACTTATGGCTACCTTTAGACATTGCAGACTTGAGTGTTGCTGCGGCAATGCTCGGTGCTATGTTCGCAATGTTTTTGGTGATTGCTATTGTGGGGCTACGCAATCTTAGCGGTTTACCGGTTGTGCTGGCAGGCATGGCGGTGAACATTGTGCTTGGGGCAATTGCTACTGCGATCATTTTGCTTAATGAACAGTTTGCCACCAACTTGTTTATTTGGGGCGCCGGTGATTTAGAGCAAAACGACTGGTTTTGGCCGCTATGGTTAGCTCCACGTTTGTTGCCTGCAATACTAATCTTTGCGCTTGCTCCGCGGGTATTAAGTTTACTAAAGCTTGGTCAGCAGGGGGCTGCTGCTCGTGGCTTAAATGTTGTGCCAATGTTCATATTATTGGCAGTTGCTGGTGTTTGGTTAGTGGCTGCCAGTATTACTGCGGTGGGTGTTATCAGCTTTGTTGGTTTAATTAGTCCAAATATTGCACGACGGATTGGCGCTCGAAGCCCTAAAAACGAGTTGTGGCTAAGCTGTCTTATTGGCGCTTTGCTGCTAGTACTTACCGATTTATTAGCAAACTACTTAAGCACATTAATTGGCGACGTGGTGCACAGCGGCATTGCTGCTGCCATAGTTGGCGCTCCTATCCTGATTATTTTGTGCCAGCGACAACTGCGTGCGCAAGATCAGTTGTCCTTAAGTTTGCCTCAATCTAGGCTGCAGTGGCGCAATGCTTATTATATAGTTGCGCTTGTTGTTATCGCCATTGTCGCGCTGTTGTCTTTACTAGGCCAGCACAATGCCGGAAGTTGGAGCCTAGGGATCCCCGATGCTTTTAATTGGTTGTTACGCTGGCCTCGCTGGTTAACAGCGGTGTCTGCGGGGGCAGGCTTAGCGGTAGCTGGGTGTATTTTGCAGCGTTTAATTTTCAACCCGCTTGCCAGTCCAGACATTCTTGGAGTATCGGCAGGCGCCACCATGAGCTTGGTGGGCTTAAGTGTGGTGACCGGAGCCAGCATTTTTAGTGCTTCTCCTTGGGTGGCGGTAATAGGCAGTACTGTTGTGCTGGCGCTATTGTTTTTGTTCAGCACTTATCGCGGGTTTTCTCCTGCCAAATTAGTGTTGTGTGGGATAGCTTTAGCGGCACTAATTGAGGGTTTGGTTCATTTTGCCTTGGCTAGCGGTCAACAAGAAATATACGAAATACTGGCTTGGTTAGCTGGTTCAACGTATCGGGTAAGCCCAGAAGCTGCTTCGCGCTTAGCCGTGGTTAGTCTAGTGGTAATAGTAGGCCTATACATGTTGCATCCTTGGCTGAGCTTAATTTCGGCGGGTCGCTCGTTCGCTCAAGCGCGAGGGCTAGGGCTAACTCGCGCTTATCTGTTGTTGCTGCTGGGTGTGGCATTTCTGTGTGCAATGGTCACCGCGACAATGGGGCCGGTAGCGTTTGTGGGCTTGTTAGCGCCGCATGTTGCCATAATGCTAGGCGCTAGGTTGGCGAGACAACAGATTATTGTATCTGCCTTGGTTGGCGCACTGTTGATGTCGATTGCTGACCTAATTAGCCAATGGATTTTTTACCCGAGTCAGGTTGCTGCGGGTACTTTGGTCTCTATTATTGGTGGAGGCTACTTTATCGCGCTATTGGTGCGTGGTCAGCGTCAAGCTAGATCGTAATCAATGAAAATGAGAATTACTTGCGTTAAACTCTGCGCGTATTATTTTTGCCGTCAGCTTTATGTAAAAGCTGGCTTTATTAATCTATCGGAATGACTCATGTTTAGTGATTTTCTTCGAGTAAAAAGGCTCATTTTGGCCACTTGCTTAATCGCAAGCTTTTCTTTTAGCACTCAGGCTGAGCAATTAAATCAAGCTCGTGATCTTGAAGGGCAAATTATTGACCAAGCCAAGCACAGCCAGCAACGTATTGATAAGTCTAGTGATGAAGCGCTGGCTCTAGATGCTGAAATTCAAGCTTTGGAGCGTGAGATTAATCAACTTAGCATTTATAAAAATCACCTCGAGCGTTTGGTCGAGAGTCAGCAAGCAGAGCAGTTAAGCTTAGAGTCTCAACTTACTCAAATTGATTCTACCCGTTTGGGTGTGGTGCCAATGATGTATCAAATGCTTGACGGATTAGCAGAGCTACAGAGCCAAGATCTACCGATTCGAACTGAGCAGCGCCAACAACGCTTAGCTAATTTGAATGCACTTATGAGCCAAGCCGATATAAGTGATTCAGAGAAATATCGCCGAATACTAGAAGCCTACCAAATTGAATTAGATTACGGCCTTAAGCTGGGCAGCTATGAAGCGCAAATTGAGCTAGATGGATTGCGACAGGTTGAGCTATTAAACCTTGGCCGAGTGAGTTTAATTGCCCGCAGTTTAGATCATCAACACTATTGGGCCTGGAGCCAAAATCAACAACAGTGGCAAGCCCTGGCTAATAAAGAACATAACGATGCCCGTATCGCCTTTGACGTGGCGCATAAAGTTGCTGCGCCGAGCTTGCTAACGCTGCCTTTAGCAATTAGTGCGGAGGAGCTGAAATGAGACACTTATTATTAGTAGGTTTAGTGGCGTTGACAAGTCACCTCGCTGTAGCTCAAGAAAACTTGTTAACTACCACCCAGCAAGCTCAGCAGCAAGAGCAGCAGCATAACCAAAACCGAGAGCAGGGTTTTGAGCAAGATTTAGCCACACTTAAAAAGCGCCAAGCGGCATTACTAGCCCAGCGTGATGCCTTGATAGCCGACACCGATCAATTAAGTGGTGCTTTCGCCAATAATGAAAAATCTTTAGCTGAATTGGAAACAGAGCTTCACCTTGCTACAGGCAGCTTAGGTGAACTTTTTGGGGTAGTAAGACAAGCCGCCAAAGAACTGAACTTAGAATTGCAATCCAGCGCCTTAGTTGCAGATAAACCAGAAGTGTTAGCCACTTTAGCCACTATTGAACAGGCACGAGCGCTGCCCTCAATGCAAGAACTAGAAGGTTTGTGGCAAGCCTATGTAAGTGCTATTCAAGCCAGTGCTCAAATAACCTTACTTGAGCTGCCTTACTTTGATGGAGAAGGGCAACTACAACAGCAAAGCTTGCTGCGCTTAGGTGGTTTTGGCTTGGTTAACCAACAAGGCTATGTAGCATGGGATGGCACACAAGCTAAGTCTTATATTGTGCAGCCAGATTTGACGCCAACTATCGGTGGGTTGCAACAAGGCAGTAACGCCATTGTTAGCCTTGACCCAAGCCACGGCGGCTTATTGCAACAACTGGCCGAGCAGCCCAGTTTAGCCCAACGTTTTGCCCATGGAGGGGTGGTGGGTAAAATTATCGCTGGCCTATTTGCGATTGGTATGCTGATTGCCTTATATCGCGGTTTACGTTTGTTTATTACGCGCAGCCAAATTAACGCGCAACTTAAACGACCAGAGCAGCCGCAAAACAACCCGCTTGGGCGAGTATTACAAGCTTACAAGGCAGACCAAGATCAAGCCATTGAGGCCATTGAACTGCGTTTGCTTGAGCAAATAGTGGATGAGCAACAACAGCTAGAGCGCGGCTTAAGCATGATTAAATTACTAGCAGCGCTTGCGCCAATGTTAGGTTTGCTTGGTACCGTGACCGGCATGATTGAAACCTTCCAAGTGATTACTCAGTTTGGTAATGCCGATCCTAAAGTAATGGCCAGTGGTATTTCTATGGCGCTAGTCACTACCGTGCTAGGTCTTATTTCGGCCATGCCGTTATTGTTATCACACAACATTTTGCATGCGCAAGCCGAAGCCATTCGCAACATACTGGAAAAACAAAGCTTAGGTTTAGTAGCACAACGCGCCGAGGCCAACCATAGCTTAAAGGCTGTAAGCGACAATGCTGCTTGAGATAATTAACCAGTTTCCTGACTGGGCCAATATCAACGAGTTTATGCTACGAGGTGGTCCAGTTCTTTGGGCGCTGGTGGCAGTGGTTGCTTGTTTTTGGTTGCTTTGTTTAGAGCGAGTATTGTTTATTGCCTGGGATTTCCCTCGATTACAACTGGCTTGGACATCTCGCTGGGACGCGCGTAGCGAACAGAGCTCTTGGTTGGCGCTGTGGCAGCGTAATGCGTGGTTGAGTGAGGCTGAAAATGCCTTAAAACGACATTTCAATATATTGAAGTTACTGGTAGCGCTTTGCCCTATGTTGGGTTTGCTTGGCACCGTAACTGGCATGATAGTGGTATTTGACACCATGGCTAACCAAGGCAATGCCGACCCCCGGTTAATGGCTGCCGGTATTGCTAGGGCCACACTGCCAACTATGGCGGGTATGGTTGCGGCACTTACTAGCATGTTTGTTTATTCGCGGTTGTTGCGTTTTAGTCAGCGTAAGCAGTTGCACTTAGAGAGATTGTTAAGGAGTCGCCGATGAGATTAGGTCATCGCAGACAGCAGCACGAAGAGGCCCAAGTGGACCTTACTTCAATGCTAGATATTGTTTTTATCATGTTGATTTTCTTTATTGTAACCAGCTCTTTTGTTAGAGAGTCGGGCATGGAAGTGCAAAGGCCCCAAGCCAGCAATGCCGTTGCCCAAGCTAACGCAGGGATCTTTATTGCGGTAGATGCACAAAATCGAATTTACATTGATCAACGAGTAATTGATGTAGAACGAGTTCAGGCCAATTTAGAACACATGCTATTGGAACAACCCAGTGCAAAATTGGTGATTCAGGCTGACAAACACGCCTATAACGGAACTGTGGTAAAAGTAATGGATGGCGCTAAAGCGGCCGGTATTCAAGACATTGCTTTAGCAACCGAGTCACCTTAATGCTTCGTTTGCTATTAATAAGCCCGCTTGCTGTGTTATTGGCCTTAAGTTTGTTTGTGGCTATGAACTCGATGGTGCATTTTCAGCGCAGTGTTCCAGAAGATAACTCAGCCAAACCGAGTTTGTTTATTCAGTTGCAGCAGCCAGAAAGCGTAGCCCAACGTAGGCAACGCCGATTACCTGAACCCCCTGAGCCCATGCCGGAAGCACCAAGCACTAGCGCAATGAGCGCACCAGAGCAGGCTTCGGCAAGCAACCAACAACTTAGTGCTTTAGCCATGTCGAGTATAAGCTTTGAGAGCAGTGTGACTGCTTTAAGTTTATCGGCACCAAGCTTACCCAAAATAGCCAGTGTTCAGCAGCAAGAAATAATGCCTTTGCATCGGGTTCAGCCTCAGTATCCTGCACGCGCTAAAAGGCGCAACCTTGAAGGCTACGTAACGTTTAGCATATCCATCAATGAAGCCGGGCAGGTAGAAGACATTAAAGTGATAGAGGCTAATCCAAAGGGTGTATTTGAACGGGAAGCATTTAAAGCCTTATCTCGCTGGCGTTATCAACCGCAGTTAATTGATGGTAAAGCCGCAAAAATAACTGACCATACTGTGACCATTGATTTTGAGATTTCTGATGATTAGGGCTGTACTGCTAATTCTATGTGTTTGTGGCTTGGCTGCTCAGCAGCTAAGTGCGCAGGAGCTTAATCGAAAAAATGCCGAGCTAGTACTGCGAGCGTTTCAGCTTCAACAAGAAGGTGAGTTAGGCAAAGCCATTGACCAATTAGAACAACTTTCTCCAAGCGCCAGCTATGACCAAGCCTATGTCGCGAGAGTGCTGGGAGATTATTACTGGCGAGACGACCAGCCAGCTTTAGCCATAGCAAAGCTAAGCGAATCGGTGGAGTTAAATGTGCTGGCTCCCCAACAAGCCTGGGAAACCCGCAATATGTTGGCGGAAATCTTACTCAACGAACAGCAAGTTGAAGCCGCGTTAAAGCATTTTGATATACTGGTTTCTCGAGCTAGCCAACCAGAGTTAACTATCGTGCTTAGCCCGTCTCAATGGCAAAGGTTAAGAAACAACTTGGCCTATGTTTACTATCAATTGCAAGACTGGCCTTCGGTGCTTGAGCAACTTGCTGAGCTAGAAAAGCTGCAAAGCTTGGATATTAATCCACTAACCATGCGCTTTGTTGCTCAAGTGCAACTCAAGCAGCTAAAAGCCGCTATTGAAACCAATAAAGCGCTACTTGCCTTAGCGCCAGAAACCCTGCGCTGGTGGCAGCAATTAAGCGCCTTGTATAGTCAAACTCAACAACACCAGAAAGCCTTATCTACCTTGGTTTCTGCTGAGCGCTCTGGCTTGTCTTTAGGACAACACTTACTTAAGCATAAAGCGCAGTTATACGCATACTTGCAAGTACCAGAAAAAGCCGCCATGGCGTATGCACAGTTGGATAATGCTGGCTCTGATCTTCAGCTATTAAAGCGCCAAGCTCAGTTATGGCAGCAAGCAAGAGAGTGGCAGCACTCTGCTGACTATTGGCAAAAGTTGGCTCAACAAGAGCCAAAGTATAATCTGCAGTTAGCGCGAGTGTTGTTGCTAAATAAGCAGTACTCGCAAGCAATTAAAGCCTTAAACTTGGCTAAACAAGAAGGGCAGGAAGCTAAGGCACAATTATTGTTAGTGGAGGTACTGGTGGAAACAAAAGACTACCAGCAAGCCTACA
Organism: Agarivorans sp. Alg241-V36; assembly: GCF_900537085.1. Classification (NCBI taxonomy): domain Bacteria; kingdom Pseudomonadati; phylum Pseudomonadota; class Gammaproteobacteria; order Alteromonadales; family Alteromonadaceae; genus Agarivorans; species Agarivorans sp. Alg241-V36. The sequence goes on from NZ_UNRE01000005.1 coordinate 239,992, forward strand.
ATGCCGCGCAACGCGCGCACAGCATTGAACAGAGTAAACAAACTGAGCGGTGGCTTGAGTATTTATCGGCGCTGATTGCAGAGTCTGAAGTTTAAGCAAACCAACCTAAGCGAAAAGAAAGACCTACGATTACAAAGCCAATACTTAATATGGTCACTCCTATAATGTGAAAGGCCATGTCCCATAGCTTTTCTTCAGATAAGTTAGGTAACACTCTTAACTTGGCATCTATAGCTAAGCCAAATGTTAGGGAGAGTAATAATAACTTTGTGGCTATGGCGTGACTTATGGGGTTATTAAAAGCAAACCCTAAGCTCAGGTCTGGAAGCCATCGATAGGCCAGCAATAAGCCGGTAATCACTTGAATGATCAGCGCTGGCATTCCCACCTTTTCAAAACTTTGCTCAAAATCTAACAACATTTGTGGTGTTTTAGCTTTTAATACTTTGGGCAAAATCACAGTACTCAACACTATGTGCCCACCAGTCCAAACCGTTGCTGCAACGAGGTGGCTAATTAGCAAAAGGCTATAAATCATATGGTTTCCTTACCTATCTCTTAACCCATGTACTATAGGCTTGGCTTTAACAAACAGGCTTGATAATTATCAACTAGCTACGAGGCTTGAGGAATTCTGTAAGAAGGCTTTCTGGCGTATAGCACAGTGTGTTGAAACAGGCTTAAACGGGCGATGTTGTAAGTAACAATAGTTCGGAAAATGGTGTAAAAAAAGGGTGTTGAAAGGTCATCCTAGAGACGGGAGGGCAATTGTTGCCAGCTTGGTATTTCAGATAAAAAAGCCCGTAGCTCTTTGAGCTACGGGCTGCTATTTGGTCGGAACGAGAGGATTTGAACCTCCGACCCCCGACACCCCATGACGGTGCGCTACCAGGCTGCGCTACGTTCCGATTTGAGCACTGAATTTACTTAGCTATCAGGGTGCTGTCAATACACTGCTCTGGTTTTTGTGCTTAAGTGTTCACTCAATGTACAAATTATTGTTGTGGTTGATAAAAACGTTTTAAGTCGTTTAATACTTGTACCAACATTGGTACCGACACACGGGCGTTGCTGGATTTTAGATCGCGATCTAAAACCTGATAACTACCCGACTGATTGAAGAGGGTAATTTGGTTGTGTTGAACAACCGCTTGTTGTTCTTGATTACCAATTAGTATCCAATCGCGCTTACGCTTTTTAAACAAGTTTTGCCCGATACTATAGTTTGCGCTGGTAGATGCTACTGCAAGCATTTCTTCAAGTAGGGTAGGCATAATGTCGTTGTGGCTGGTATCACTGTGCAACAGTGAGGGATTTCTATCTGGCCAGCTAATGAATAAAGGCACTTGAGTTTGATAGCGGCTAAAGTTGCTATTGTTACCCCAATAGTTGCTATTTCCATCATTTAGCTCGTTTCCGTAGTCGGATGTAACCACTAAGATGGTGCGCTCTAACTGACCGCTTTGAGCCAATTGTTGGTATACCTTGTTCAGTTGCAAATCGACAACCGTTGCGGCGTCTGAGTAGTGTTGGCTTAAGGACTCAGGCGTCACTTCACTCATGGTTTCACCACTGCCATCATCGTATGCGGCAACGCCATTTAGATACAAAAAGTTAAACCAAGGAAGTTGAGCATATTGGCTTTGCTGCCACATTAGCCATTCCTGTACCGCTTTCTCATCGCCAGCTGCCCCGCCTGGCCATTTGGTCATATCAAGGTTTGAAAGCTCGCTAAAGCTGGTCCCAGCTAATTCAGGAAGGTTTAAGCCGCGACTGCTAAATAATTCAATTTGATAATTGCTGTCTTGAAGTGCAGACACCAGTACAGAGCCTTGGCTTTCGGTTTTAAAGCTCGGCCAATAGCTAGTTGGGATACCGTAGAACAAACTAAATAAACCTTCTTGGGGTTTATTGCTACCACTGTAGTGGCTAAAAAACTGACTAGAGCGTTTTGCTTGCTTCCAGCTATTTGGCATTGCTTGTTGATTAAGCATGTCCCAGCGTAAACCTTCTACAACTACAAGCATTAGGTTGTAACGTTGTTCAACTTGGTCGTATTTAAGCGGTGAGATAGGGTAGCGAAGTTGCCCTTGCTGCTCTTGCTCTTGAGCTTTGATTTGCTTGTAGTAGGCGTCTACATCAAAAATGCCTTGCTCTTGCAGGAAGCTTCGCGCCGTAAGCGGGTAGAACAAGGGGTAGTTATTCTTTTGTCGAGTAATGGTGGTGTAGTTGGTTGCATCGGCCCAAGCGTGTACAAAGTGGGTTAATAAAAAACAGATGAATAAGACACCAGCAATCGGTCCGCCTAAGCGTTTGTGTTCTAGGCGGCGTAAATACTTCCAACACAGTTTTGCAAGCCAAAGCTCTAATAAAAAGATGAAGGGTACTGATACAAACAATAAATTAAGCGTATTTGCTTGGCTGTTTTGCTCCTCATCGACAAGTAGTTCCAACAAAGCTGGATTTAGGTGCAAATTAAAAGTAGCAAAAACCTCAGTATCGACAATTAGCAAACTTATTCCGATGGTGGCGAACAATGCCCCCACAAAACGCATTGAGCGATTACTAGGTATAACAAAACTGAGAGGGAACAGGGTGAGCAAGAAAATAACAAAGGCTATAAAGGAGAATTGTCCTAACCAACTCACTATTAAATAGCTTTGACCTAAAAATGATTCCGGTGGCGTAGCCAGAACCAGATAACGTAGACCAACAATTAAGGCCAGAATTATATTCGATAAACAAAACCAGTGGCCCCAGCTGATAAGCTGAGACACTTTGTCGCGGTACTGTTTTGAGCTATTTACCATTGCGAGACAGAAAATCCTTTAGTGTGCTTATTTTTCTTCGTTAATCGAATTCTTTAGCGCTTTGGCAAAGCCCTCGGTGAGCTTTTTTCTTTGCTCAGGCGCAACACGCTGATTGATCATACAGGTAGCTGCATTGCCCAGTACCATTAGCGCCAAATCAGTGGTTACATTGTGATTGTCGACTACTTTGAGTACATCATTAAGTAATTGTTCCACCTGCTCTGTGGAATATTTTGAAACTATTGCCATTACTTCTCTGCAAATTTGCTAATAAAGACGCGTATAATACCCCACCTTGTCAGCAAACACTAACAGTAAGAGACTATGAGTATTTCCTTAAAACACCTTATTTTACATTCACTAGAGCTAGTTGAAGATGGCACCATTGGCTTGCAAGCGCGAGCCGAAGAAATGGCTCATAGCGAAGAGGCGCTTAGCTTAATAGAGAGCTTGCATCTCAACTATAGTGGACGAGCGGCTAAAGGCTTTGGTTTTTATAACCAAGAAAACGACAGCCCATTTAAGCAGCAACTTGATGCCTTGCTCAATCAAGAGGTAGATTTTCATAAATACAGTGTTGATGCGGGGACTGTATTGGTTGAAGAACTAAAGAAATATGATTTTGTTGAACAAGGTGTATTGCTTTTGGCCAACTACGAGCACGTTGCTGGCGAATACCTACTTGTTATGCTGTTAGAAAACAAAACTTCGCCTGCAGTAGACGATAGCTTAGAGCTTACCGCTAGCCGTTATTTAGAAACGAGCTCTGTGCAACTGGCTGCACGTATTGATATTACCGACATGCAACGTAATCCAGAATCTCAGCGATACGTTTCCTACGTTAAAGGTAGAGCTGGGCGTAAAATTGCTGATTTCTTTGTAGAGTTTTTGGGCTGTGACGATGGCCTAGATGTTAAAATGCAAAACGCAGTGCTGATGCAAGCGGTTGACGACTATTGCCAAGCCACTCAGTTAGATAAAGAAGAAAAACTCGCCTATAAAGATGAAGTTAAGTCTTATTGTGAGCAACAATTAAAGGATGGCGAAGAAATTGTAGTAGGGGAGTTAGCTAAAGCCTTACCTACTGCTGAAGAGAACGTAGATTTTTACCAGTTTGCCGCTGAGAATTACCCTCTTGAAGAGCAGTTTCCTGCTGATCGTACCGCACTCAAAAAGCTGGCTAAATGTTTTGGTCAAGGTAAAGGTGTGTCTGTAAGTTTCGAACAAAAATTGTTAGGAGATCGTGTTTTTTACGACGAAGCAACAGATACATTGACGATCGTAGGAATCCCTCCTAACTTAAGAGAACAATTGAAAAATAACAATTAAGTTAATTGGATTGCTTGAAAAGGTTATCAATTTCATTTTTGTAGTTTAATTACTACATGGAAAGGTTTTCAAGCTTATATTTTGTTTGATATGTTGTTTTATTACCACCGTTAGGTGATTAAATCACCTCTTGAGGCAGGCTGTACCTCGGTTTGGAGGTTTGTAGTATAATTTCAAAAGTGCGAGCTGAGTCATGTGTTAAGCCAGTCTTATGAGCTAGAATCTAGCTCAGCAAGTTACTCTTGCGACCCAAAAATAATCATAACGACAGTTAAGGAAAGGCTAATGAAAAAGACAATTCTTGCATCTGCTATAGCGGTTGCTTCTTTAGGCATGGCATCTAATGCTTTTGCTGCGATTGAAGAAGGCCAATTAACCATTTGGGTAAATGGTGATAAAGGCTACAACGGCTTGGCTGAAGTAGGTAAACGCTTTGAAGCTGATACTGGTGTTAAAGTAAGTGTTGCACACCCAGACGATGCCCCTGGTAAATTCCAGCAAGCGGCTTCAACTGGTTCAGGTCCTGATATTTTCTTATGGGCTCACGACCGTTTTGGAGACTGGGTTGATGCTGGTCTTTTAACCGAACTTAAGCCAAGTGCTGAAAAAAAAGCAGCAGTAGAAGACTTTGCTTGGAACGCGGTTACTATCGACGGCAAAGTATACGGCTACCCAATCGCTATTGAAGCGGTAGGTCTTATCTACAACAAAGACTTAGTGCCAAACCCTCCTAAGACTTGGGAAGAAATCCCAGCTCTAGATACAGAGCTTCAGAAGTCTGGTAAGCACGCTATCCTATGGGATTACAACAATACTTACTTCTCATGGCCTCTACTGGCTGCGAACGGTGGTTACATCTTCAAATACGAAAACGGTACTTATGACGTTAAAGATACCGGTGTAGCAACTGACGGCGCTAAAATGGGCGCTCAAGTAATTAAAGATCTTATCGAAAATGGTCATATGCCAAAAGGCGCTGACTACGGTGTAATGGACTCTGCCTTTAACAAAGGTGAAGTTGCAATGGTTATCAACGGTCCTTGGGCTTGGGATAACATGGAAAAAAGTGGCATCAACTACGGTGTAACTTACATTCCAACTATCAACGGTAACAAAGCTAAGCCAATGGTAGGTGTATTAGCTGGTGCGGTTAACTCTGCGTCACCTAACGCTGACTTAGCGGTAGAATTCCTAGAAAACTACCTTGTTACTAATGAAGGCTTGAAATCTGTGAATGACGATGTACCACTAGGTGCTGTAGCGCTTAAGTCGTACATGGAAGAGCTTTCAAGCGACCCTCGCATCGCTGCAACTTTCGCAAACGCTCAAGATGGTGAGCCAATGCCTAACGTAGCTGCAATGGGTAAATTCTGGTCTGCGATGGCAACATCTCTAACCAACATCACTAGTGGTCGTCAACCTCTAGAGAAAGCACTAGACGCCGCTGCGCGTCGCATAGCGAAATAATACGGTCATATTATTTCGGTCAGGAGGAGGATATTGGTCTATCCTCCTCTTTATTAATTTCGGTCAAATACAAAGGTTGTACATAAGATGGGTCTTTCTGCGTCTCCAGGTTTTATGCAGGGCAAGTATGCTTGGCTAAAACTGCTGCTGATCACAGCGATTGTATTGCTTAACGGCTATGCAATTGTTTTGATGTATGCAGGTGGTGAATATGCATTTGCATTGCTCACCCTTGTTGTTGTTTCTACCGGTGTTTACGTTTTTTTAAGTAAAAAAATGTATGCGCACAGATATATCTTCCCCGGCATTGCGGGGATGGTTGTATTTATCATCTTCCCTCTGGCATATACCATTGGCATTGCTTTCACCAACTATAGTGGCACTAACTTATTGTCGCTAGAGCGGGTAGAGCAGTTACATACCCAGAAGACTTACATGGCGAAGGGCGGTTCATTTAACTTTCAGTTACATCAAGAATCTGAAGGTAAATACGTTCTAGCACTATCTCAAGACGATAAGTTGTTTGTTACACGTCCTGTTGAAGTAGTGTCGAATGCTGATGTACGTGCTCGAAAACTTACGCTTAAAACTAAGCGAATTAAATTACATGAGGTTGACGCTCTTCCTGCAACGGATAAAGCGCCAATTAAAGAAATTATCTCTCATCGTCAGTTCTTCAATAGCATCTTACTGGTTACCCCAGAAGAGCATGAATTGGTTATGAATGGTCTTCGCAAGTTCTCTGCGATGAAGCCATTGTTTACCCGCCTAGAAGACGGAGTAGTACTAAAAGAAAGTGGTGCTATTCTTCCTGGCCCTTCAATTTTGCGTAACAACCAGACTGGCGAGCTCATGCTGCCAAATATGGAAACAGGTTTTTACCAATACATTGACGGTGACGGACAGTTTGTTGGCAGCCGTTTAGCACCTGGTTTTACTGTTAGCGTAGGCTGGAAAAACTTTGAACGTGTTGCTACCGATAAAGGTATTAAAGAACCGTTTATCGAAATCTTCATTTGGACAGTGATTTTTGCTTCAGCATCTGTAGCCTTTACCTTGGCTATCGGTATGGTGCTAGCTTGTCTAATTCAATGGGAGGAGCTTAAAGGTCGCGCCATATACCGCGTAGTACTCATTCTTCCCTATGCGATTCCCGCATTTATTTCAATCTTGGTGTTTAAAGGCTTATTCAACCAGAACTTTGGTGAAATTAACGAAATCTTAAATGGCTTGTTTGGCATTAAACCAGACTGGTTTACTGATCCAGTAATGGCCAAGTCTATGATTTTGATTGTTAACACTTGGTTGGGTTACCCCTACATGATGATTTTGTGTTTGGGTATGCTTAAGTCTATTCCAGAAGATTTATACGAAGCATCTGCAATGGATGGTGCTGGTCCCATTAACAACTTCTTCAACATTACTGTTCCGTTGTTAATGAAACCTCTAACACCATTACTGGTTGCTTCTTTTGCCTTTAACTTTAACAACTTTGTTTTGATTCAGTTATTGACTAACGGTGGTCCAGATATTATTGGTGCTTCAACACCAGCTGGTACAACCGACTTACTTGTAAGTTATACCTACCGAATTGCCTTCCAAGGTGACGGCGGTCAGGATTATGGTCTAGCTAGTGCCATCGCAACCCTAATTTTCTTAGTGGTAGGTGCACTCGCATTGATTAACTTGAAACTAACTAAAGCTGATAAAGCGGCGTAAGGAGAAGCTACTATGGCAATGGTTCAACCTAAATCATTGAAATATAGAAAACTAGCTACTCACGTAGTGCTATGTTTGTTTCTATGTTTAATTATTTTCCCATTATTAATGGTAATCACTATTTCATTCCGTACGGGTAACTTTGCGGTAGGTGAATTGATTCCATCAAACCCTACTTTAGATCACTGGCGTTTGGCCTTGGGGATTACAGTTGTAAACCCTGATGGTTCATTAACACCTCCTCCATTCCCAGTATTAACTTGGTTATGGAACTCAATTAAAGTAGCGGGTATCTCAGCCTTATTAATTGTTGCTCTATCAACTACTAGTGCTTACGCATTTGCTCGTATGCGCTTTAAAGGTAAAGCTACAATTCTTAACGGTATGTTGATTTTCCAAATGTTCCCATCTGTATTGGCCTTGGTTGCAATTTATGCCTTGTTCAACAAGATTGGTGACTACATTCCTTGGTTGGGTCTAAACACTCACGGCGGTTTAATCTTCGCTTACCTTGGTGGTATTGCACTACATGTGTGGACCATTAAAGGCTACTTCGAAACCATTGACCCGGCGCTAGAAGAGTCTGCAGCTATTGACGGTGCAACTCCTTGGCAGGCGTTTAGATTGGTATTGTTACCGCTTTCTGTACCTATTTTGGCAGTTGTGTTCATTCTTGCATTCATTGGTGTAATTACCGAAGTACCAATGGCATCTGTCTTGATGCAAGATGTTGATAAGCTAACGCTCGCCGTAGGTGCTCAACAATATCTCTATCCGCAAAACTACTTGTGGGGCGACTTCGCCGCTGCAGCTGTTTTGTCAGGATTCCCTATCACGCTAGTGTTCCTAATGGCTCAACGTTGGTTGGTCGGCGGGTTAACAGCTGGTGGTGTTAAAGGTTAAATTATTTGGGCGTAGCTACTGGTGTAGCTACGCAAAACAAGATTGATTGCGAGTAAAGCGAGCGCTTTACTCAGTTTGGAGCTAATAATGGCTGATGTAATTCTAAAAAATGTACGTAAAAACTACGACCCGGCAATTCACCAAGACACTTTGCGTGATATTAACTTAGACATTCAAGACGGTGAATTTGTAGTATTCGTTGGTCCGTCAGGTTGTGGTAAGTCTACACTTTTACGTATGATTGCTGGTTTAGAAGATATTACGAGTGGTGAGCTTAACATTGGTGGTAACTTCATGAATGACGTACCACCAGTAGAGCGTAACGTAGGTATGGTATTCCAGTCTTACGCACTATACCCACATATGGATTTACGCGAAAACATGTCTTTCGGCCTTAAGTTGAAAAAGGTTGATAAAGAAACAATTACAAAGCGTGTAGATAATGCTTCTGACATCCTAGGCTTAGACCCGCTTTTAGACCGTAAGCCTAAAGAGTTAAGTGGTGGTCAGCGTCAACGTGTTGCAATTGGTCGTTGTATTGTACAACAGCCGGGCGTATTCCTATTTGATGAGCCACTATCTAACCTTGATGCTGCACTTCGTGTGAAGATGCGTATCGAGATTGCTAAACTTCACAAAGAACTACAATCTACTATCATCTACGTTACCCACGACCAAGTGGAAGCGATGACCTTAGCGGATAAGATTGTGGTACTTAGCCCACTAGACCCTAACGCTGCAACTAACTTAGAGCAATACGGTTCTCCGTTAGATCTTTACCATAACCCTGCTAACAAATTTGTTGCTGGCTTTATTGGTTCGCCAAAAATGAACTTCATTGAAGGCGAGATAGTTGAAACTGGTGAGCAAGAAAGTAAAGTTAAATTGGTAACTGGTGACGTTATCACCATTGCAGTAGACACTAGCCGTGCAAGCGTTGGTGATTTAATTGAGCTAGGTTGCCGCCCAGAGCACTTGGTAGAAGATACCCATGCTCATGCAGAGAACTTCATAACAGGTACAGTAGTAGTTGCTGAGCACCTAGGTTCAGAGTCTTACGTTTATATGGACGTTAAAGGCTTTGATTTCACCTTTAAAGCACGCAGTGAATTCCCAACTCAAAATGGTGATGAACTACGTGTAGGTCTGCCAACTAAAGCGTGTTACCTGTTTGATAGTAATGGCATTGCGTTCCCACGTACTGCCAAGTACAACAAAGACTAGAAGTTGACCGTTAATTCAAAAGCGACCCTCGGGTCGCTTTTTTTGTGTCTAGAAACTATGTTTTGGATTTTATCCGGGGGTTTTGTTTTCTCGTTGAACTATTTCAAGCAGCGCACTTTCGATGAACTGCTGTTTAGTTTGCTCGTCTTCATCAAAGCTTAAACCGTAATGGACCTTTTCGGGTGAACGTTGCTCTAAATGCTGATTACAGATATTGGCTGTGATCGACAATGCTTCTTGCCCTTCCACGGCTAACTCTAGGGTGAAGGCCTTTTTAGTTAAGGGTAGAGGAATAGGGCGAGAAACAAATCCACCGCCGTTAAGTGAAAGGTCTTTTAGTAAACCATCAAAAGACTCTTGGCTATCGGCACTGGTGTTGAGCTTACATGGCAGAGAGATGGGTAATCTGCTGTGTTGGCGTAAGCTGATTTTTTGCACGTTACGTGGATAATCTAATACTACCCATCGGCCAACACTACTCATTAATTTAGATATAGAGCCTCTATAAGCAAAAATAGTGGCGTTTGGGTCACCTTCGTTAACAATGCGAACCACAATTGACTGACCTTCTCGAATTAAGTCTCTGGCAGCTTCCCAATTTTGATCCATGCCGCGAGATAGGATGACACACATGCCTGGTTCGATACCTATGAGGCGACTTCTTAAGCGTAGTGGCTTGGTGGGGGTAGGGATTTGCAAATGCACTTCGGTTTGACAAGGAAGGGCATTAAATTGCTTGAGAAGTTCAGGTGCTATTGGGTCCACATCAATATCTATTCTTTCCATGACATAGTTTAACCATATCATAGTTCGTGGCTGTTTGGACTGCAGGTGTATTGAGGCAATGACTAATCTATGCGCTTGCCGTTATAATGAGCCGCATTCGCGTTTATGAGTATCACTATGAAACTATTTGTAAAAGATCTAACCGTTATTGACTCAACCTATCTATGCCCCGACCGTGGTTTAGTGGGGGAGAGTTGGTTGGTCAACATTGAGTTAGGTGGCTCACTTAATGATATGGATATGTTGTTAGATTTTGGCCAAGTAAAAAAGCTGATTAAACGTTTAATAGATGAAAAGGTCGATCATAAGCTGTTGGTTCCGATTCGCTCACCCTTATGTAAGGTAAATGCCAGCGAAGGCTATACTCAATTGGACTTCATGCGACCGCATGGAAAAAGCATTCATTTACGTTGCCCAGATGAAGCTTACACTTTTATTGATTCGGTAGAGGTGAGTAACGACGCCTTAACTGCCTATGTAAAAAGTGTAGTATTGGAACAGCTGCCATCTAATATTCAAGATTTAGACATTACCTTACGCCATGAATCTATCGACGGCCCTTATTACCACTATAGTCATGGCTTGAAAAAACACGATGGCAATTGTCAGCGTATCGCTCATGGTCATCGCTCCACCATCGAAATTCTTGTCGATAGCGAATATGATATCGACTTAGCAACCAGTTGGGCGATGAAGTGGCGCAATATTTACCTTGGTAGTGAAAGCGATGAGATTAGCCGGCAGGATATCAGCTTTTATGAGCAGCAGGATTGGCAGGAACACTACGCGTTTGCTTACCAATCGCCGCAAGGTTTTTTTGAATTGGTGCTACCTAAGCAAGAAACCGATATTTTGCCCTGTGAGACTACGGTAGAAAACTTAGCTGCTTATATTGCGTCTACCTTAGCTAAAGTGATGGAAGGGCATAGCTTAAAGGTTATTGCTTACGAAGGCGTGGGTAAGGGCGCTATTTCAGAAGTATATAGATAACAAAAAGGCTCCTTGGGGAGCCTTTTTTGATACTGAGTACAGCTTAAAACTGCAACATTACAAGGTAAAACGCTTCACTAGCGAGTCTTGCTGTCCTGCTAATTCACCAAGCTCTTCACTGGTGCTGGTCACAATTTCAATGCTTTGATAATTCTCGTCACTGATGTCTGATATACGGTTAAGGTTGTTTGATATCTCAGCTCCGGTAGCTTGTTGTTGTTCTGCTGCTGCAGCAATTTGACTACTCATATCAGAAATCTGGGTAATAATGCCCTGAATTTCTTCCATTGCGCCGTTAGCATCAGAGCTTTGAGAAATGCTGGCTTGCATCTCTGAAGAACATTCAGACATCACTGATACAGCACGTTGAGCACTCTTTTGCAGATTCTCAATCATAGATTGAATCTCAGTTGTTGAGTTAGTTGTCTTCTGTGCTAATACTCGTACTTCATCTGCAACTACCGCAAAACCACGACCTTGCTCGCCGGCGCGAGCAGCCTCAATTGCTGCGTTTAAGGCAAGCAAGTTGGTTTGGTCTGCAATTCCTCTAATTACATCTAAGATTGAGCCAATGCTGTTACTCATGCTATCAACTTCGCCAATTACCGAACTACTATGGCCCAATTTTTCAGATAATTGATGGGTGGTAGTGATGTTGTTGCTCATTACTTGGCGACCAGAGTTTGCCGCTTCCTCAACTTCCATTACTTTTTCTAGAGTAATGTTAGCGCTTTTAGCAACCTCTCTAACCGATTGCTCCATTTCGGTCATAGCTGCCGCAACCGATGCTGTTTCTTGGCGTTGATTATCTAGCTCAACCTTGGCTGTATTTAGGGTAGTGGAGTTACCATTAGATACATTAGAAAGGCTTTCTGCTGCTTGGCTAATATCATTTAGCACCGAGCGCATTTGCTCCATCATGCTATTAGCTGAGTCTGCTAATTGGCCAAATTCGTTGGTACTTTGGTATTTTACGGTTTCGGTCATATCACCAGCCGCTGCCGCTTTAAGTGTTTTAAGCAACAAGTTAAGCGGTTGTTTAATCGAGCTTGCAACGTTCCAGGCTACCAATAGTGCTAGGGGAATCACAATCACCATTGCTGTAATTAACTGAATGCGGCTCGCTTCTAGCATTTTATTCGCGTTTTCTGAGGCGCTATCTACTTGAGCGTTGGCGATGTCATTGATACTAGAAAGCTGGCTAATAGCTTCAGTAATTTGTAGCGATGTTTCCCCAACTCGTTGTGCAATAGCTTCACTGTCTTGGGTTACTTTTAAGTGTGCGGCCAATACACCATCAGACTTGGTTGAGTCCTTCACGAATTGGTCAATCTGATGGCCCATATCGTTACGTAATTCTGGAATTTCTTCTTCTAAATCAGAGGTGGCGCTTAAGAAATTTTTGATTAGCTTGTTATTGCGCTTAAGAATGACCGACACTTTTTTAGATTGGCTAGTATTTAAGCCTTCTAAGGTATTAAGCTCGATAACGGCCATCGCGTTTAAGAAGCTCTCAGCAGCCCAACGGATGTAATCATCGTTTAATGCCGCTACTTTATCTGATAAGTTTTTCTTAAGTTGCGGAAGCATTACCGACAATTGGTTGGAGCTGCGCTTGACAGCCTGTAGGTCTTCTAGGTAATTAATGTTGTCGTTCATTACCTGTTTAGCAACTTGGAAGTAATTTTGATCTAAGGCGTTTAGTGCATCTAGTTGAGATTCCAACTCTTGATTGCCTTCCGACATCGAGCGCAAAGTGCCAAGTGAAGAAATGAAAACTAACTCGCTTTGCTCAAAAGCCTCGCTACTGGCTTTAATCACATCGGATTCGCTAGAGGTTAGGGCATCTTTAAAGTATTTATCCGCGGTGAGTAAATCTACCGCAAATTGACTACTTTGTAGCACTAATGGCGTGGCTTCTTCTGTTACGGTATCGAGCTGCTGGTTGAAGCGACTGCCGGTTTGTAAAGACAATACATTAGTGAGTACCATCATTAAAACTAGAAAGCCGAATCCAATGTTTACTCGATGAACAATAGAAATATTTTTAAAAAATTGGAGCGATGAGGCTACGTTCAGTGACTTTTTTTTCATAATTCCTCGACCAACCGATCTTGTTAGCTATTTATAGTTTTTATATTGTTTTATTTTGTTAAAAGTATGCCCTGTGTTGGCTGTTCTTACTATGTAAGAGATCACAACTCTACTCGCGCAGGCCGCTTTTATACTGATATTAGCGGCTGATTTAACTAAGACTTTACCTTTTAAACTTTTATCTAAAGCTAATCGTTCAAATAAAGCACAACTAGGACGCTTTTTTGCTAAATAGGCTACTGCTAAGTTGGGACTGCATAGCAAAATAGTTTATAAATAAGGTTCTTCATCCAGATGAGTTTTAGCTAAGACAAATGGCCTTTGCACCTCGCATGTTCAAGTGCATGTTAGTAAACCGTCAAATTCAGCGTTTTCTTTCGCATAAACCGCGAGTATTTGCGGCTGCATTTTTTTCTAGCATCGTATTGCTTGGTTGTAGCAGTGCAGTTTTTAGTGATCTTTTTGTGAGTTATGACGAGCAAATACGCGCTAGCCGTTATCAACTTGGTTCAGGAAAATTTGAGTTGGCCTCGGATTTATTAGACGAAGGTAAACGAGGCGACAATAGCTACTACCTCAAGCAATTAGAAAAAGGCCGGATGAGTTACTTAGCCGGTGATTTTGAACAAAGCCAAACGCATTTCACAAACGTTGACGAGCAGCTAAGCTGGTTATCTCGACAAGCCGAGTACCGTTTATCAACGGGCTTACAGAATGTTTCGGCCTTGGCGACTAACGACAACTTTATTGAGTACCACATTCCCGTATATGAACAAGTTATGTTGCATCATTATCAAGCGATAAATTACCTGCATAGCAATGGCCTAGAGTCTGCGTTGATCGAAGTGCGCCGCGCGGGAATGATTCAACAACAAGCCATGCAAGAAGCACCAATCAGCTTAGAAGAGCAATTACGGGATTACAAAAAGCAATACGACGATTTAATGCAAGAATATCCGCAATTAAGCTCTAACGATAAAGCCTTGGATAATGCTTTTCAAAATGGTTTAACGTTTGCCTTATCTGCTGCATTGTACTTGGCGGCAGGCCAAGAGGATGATGCTTACATCGATTACCGAAAAGCCTTGGCCTTGGCACCTAACAACAGTTATTTACAGGCCGAAGTTGCCCGCCTTGGCAAGAAACTCTCGATGAGTGACTACAAAAAATATACCCCAGCTGAAGCCACTCCCTTAAGCAAACAACAGGGTTTATTGATTGTTCTTCATGAACAATCAATTGTAGCCGCTCGGCAAGAAGCACGTTTTACCTTGCCACTTTATAACCATAATCGTTGGGAAACCTACACGGTTGCGCTGCCCATAATGAGCGGAAATGCCCAAGTCAGCATTCCTCAAAAGCTTGCTGTTAATGGAGAGCAGTTTGGCACTGAGCGTTTAGTGCAGTTTGATGCTTTAGCCGCTAAACAACTGCAACAAGATTTACCCGGCATACTACTGCGGCAAATCTTGCGGGTTATCACTAAAGATCAATTTAGGCGAGAAGTGAATAAAGATAAGGCCGATGACGAAGAGAATTGGGCAAACGCTTTAGTTAATATTTACAACGTTGCGTCAGAACGCGCCGATACTCGGAGTTGGCAAACCCTTCCTGCCTTAGCGCAGATTGCAGTTAAGGCTTTGCCTGTTGGAGAACATACTCTAGAATTTGAAGGATTAATTGAACCATCAACAAACATTACTTTAAGGCCTAGAAGGGTTACCTTAGTGTTAACCAATGACTTGGGTTCCCCTGCTCAAGTATTTAACTTATGAAGAGGGTAAAGCTATGAAATATTTGCTGTTACTAAGCGTATTGTTGGTTGGTTGCACCACTGATACTTCAGGAATTGCCGCCGACTCAGACAAACCTGATGGTAAACAATGGCTAATTGTAGATAACCTTAACTTAGGGCGTAAACTCACCATTATTGATGCGGCCACTCACCAAGGTATGGATCGCCTGCGTGGTGTTGCCACAATACAATCTTTATACAAAGGTGATTTAAATTTACAGTATCGTTTTTATTGGTACGACAGTAACAATGTACAACTAAATAACGCTACCACAGCATGGACGCCGCTAAGCTTGCACGGCAAGCAACAAATTCAGGTCCAATCGGTGGCGTTGGTCAACAACGCTAACCATTTCAAAATTTATGTTAGAGAAGTTGAATAACAGAGAGATATCCCATGAAAAAACTTGTATTAGCAGCATCCGTTCTCGCATTTACCTTAACTGGGTGTTCAACTCAGGTGAGTTATGGCGACCCACAAGAAGTTGAAACCGTAGATGTTGCTTTTGGTTCAAGCGATTTGCAGAAAATTGCTGGCGAAATGACTGACTCAATGATCTCTTCTCCTTTGTTGGCTGAAATTACTGCCAACAATCGCCCAATTGTATTTGTTGAACGGATCAAAAATAAAACGACTGAACATATTGATACTGAGTCTGTTACCGACTCAATTAGCACCAAATTGTTGCAGTCTGGCAAGTTTCGTTTTGTTGATATGACCCGCGTAACTGAAGTGCGAGAGCAGTTAGATTTCCAAAATGATGGTGGTTTGGTTGACCCCTCAAAAGCGATTGCTTTTGGCCAACAGGTTGGCGCCGAATACATGCTCTACGGTAACCTTGCCAGTATCGTAAAAACTAACAAAAAGACTAAAGACGTTTATTACAAAATGACAATGCGATTAATGGATCTAAAAACTGGTCTAGTTGAATGGGCAGATGAGACAGAGATCCGTAAGGCCGAAACTAAATCTACCTTTGGTTGGTAGTGATTAATGGGTCCTCTTTTTATTGATTTGCTCGGCACTGAGCTGAGTGCTGAAGAAGCTGAAATGCTCCAGCACCCCTTGGTTGCTGGGGTTATTTTGTTTAGTCGCAACTATCAAGACCGCGCTCAATTAATTGAGCTGGTACGCACCATTAGAGCCGCTAGTAAACGGCGTTTGCTCATTGCGGTTGATCATGAAGGCGGCCGTGTTCAGCGCTTTAGGGAACAGTTTTCTGCTATCCCCGCAATGGGACAAATAGCTAATTCAGCCAATGCGCTTGGTTTGTCGGCTGTTGAATGGTCAAAACATTTGGGCTGGTTAATGGCTGTTGAGCTGCGAGCCTGCGACATTGATATCAGCTTTGCGCCAGTATTAGATATTAACGGTGTGAGTGATGTTATTGGCCAACGTGCTTTTAGCGACAAGCCAGAACAGATTACCCAGCTTGCCAGTGCATTTATAGGCGGTATGTCAGTGGCTGGTATGAAGGCCACCGGAAAGCACTTTCCTGGTCATGGTAATGTAAAGGCAGATACTCACCATTTAGAAGCGCGTGATAACCGTTCTTTTGCCGAAATTCAGCAACAAGACATGCAAGTATTTGCCACGCTGATTGCTCAGAATAAATTAGATGCAGTGATGCCAGCGCATGTTATTTACTCGCAAGTTGATGATAAGCCAGCAGGCTTTTCAAAAGTTTGGTTGCAGCAAATTCTACGCAAAAACTTAGCTTTTAAAGGCCTAGTATTTAGTGATGATTTAAGCATGAAAGGGGCGGCGGTGGCGGGCGATCATGTAGCTCGCGCGAAACAGGCATTAAATGCTGGTTGTGATTTATTGCTCGCCTGTAATGATCGAGAAGCGAGTATTAGCTTGTTAGATGGCCTAGATCATACAGAAGTAACTGATGGTGAGCGTTTAGTTGGCAAAGCCTATCCACTTAGTTGGTCTGAGTTGGAAGCGCAAGCCCAGTATAAAGAAATTGCCGCTCGCGCTGCGAAAATAGCGCAAATGACTAGTGAAACAAACAGTTTATAAATACACTTGTTTTTAGTGTGTGATTCTAAGGAAGGTAAAGCGAGATGATTATTTATCTACACGGCTTTGACTCAACAAGTCCGGGTAACCACGAAAAAGTGCTGCAGTTACAATTTGTCGACCCCGATGTACGACCAGTTAGCTACAGTACTATTCACCCAAGGCATGACATGAGCCATCTTCTTAAAGAAGTGCACAAACAGCTAATGTTAAGTGCTGACGAAGAAGTAGTGATTTGTGGCGTGGGCTTAGGCGGTTATTGGAGCGAACGAATCGGCTTTTTATGTGGTATTCCTTCGGTAATTTTTAACCCTAATTTGCACCCAGAAGTGAATATGCAGGGCCGAATAGAGCGCCCAGAGGAGTACATCGATATTGCCTCTAAATGCGTAACCGAGTTTAGAACCAAAAACAAAGGCAATTGTACGGTAGTGTTGTCAGAAAACGACGAAGTGCTGGATAACAAAGTGTCGGAGCAAGAGCTTAAAGATTACTACCAAGTGGTGTGGGATAAAGAGCAGAGCCATAAGTTTAAAGATATTAGTCATCACTTACAGTTGATTAAGTCTTTAAAACGTTTACCAAGCCTGTAGAAGCTTATATTTTTGTCAAAAGAGGGATTTAATCCCTCTTTTTTATTGCGCTATTTTTGTGATCTCTATCAAGTTACGTATAATGAGCGCTGCTTTACTAGCAGTTTAAGGCTCAAAAAATCAACAAAATGCCTTTTTGGTAAAGCAAAAACATTTCAAGTTGTTACAAGGAAACAAGCAAGCATGACTAGAATCGTTGTAGTAGGCGGTGGTGCCGGTGGCTTAGAGCTAGCGACACGTTTAGGACGTAAGCTAGGGAAAAAAGGCCAAGCAAGTGTAGTGCTGGTAGATAAAAACCGTACTCACCTTTGGAAGCCCCTGTTGCACGAAGTAGCCACAGGCTCGTTAGATGCCGGTATTGATGCGCTTAGTTATCGCTCTCATGCCGCTAACCATGGTTTTGAGTTTCAACTTGGTGAAGTGGCTGATGTAAATCGTGATGATCAGTTGGTGACTTTAAAGCCAATGGTGGAAGAGGGCAAAGAAGTATTACCCGCTCGCCAACTTAACTACGATTATTTAATCATGGCGATTGGCTCAGTTTCTAATGACTTTAATACCAAAGGTGTTAAAGACAATTGTATTTTCCTCGATAACCCAAGTCGTGCAGATTTATTTCATCGCCGCATGCTTAACCGTTTCTTGCAGTACTCGCAAAATGACGAAGCGCAAGACGGTGAAAAAGTTCGCGTTGCCATTGTCGGCGCTGGCGCAACTGGCGTGGAACTCTCTGCCGAGCTGCATAACGCCTTAGATCAGTTACGCGCCTATGGCGTACCAAACCTAAGTCATTCTAGTTTGGCGGTAACCTTGGTTGAGGCCGGTGAAAAAATTCTACCGGCTTTACCTGTACGCATTTCTAGCTCTGCCCATTCTGAACTGCAAAAAATGGGTGTGGATGTTCGCACCAAAACCATGGTGACAGAAGCAACACCAGAAGGTTTAACCACCAAAGATGGCGAATTAATTAAAGCCGATATTATGGTGTGGGCTGCTGGCATTAAATGCCCAGAATTTATGAAGGATTTAGGTGGATTAGAAACTAACCGAATCAATCAGTTAGTGGTTAGGCCAACCCTACAAACCTCACGAGACAGCAATGTTTATGCTATTGGCGATTGTGCTAGCTGCGCAATGGGTGAAAATGGCTTTGTTCCTCCGCGTGCTCAATCAGCTCATCAAATGGCAACCTTGGTGTTTAAAAACATCGTGCGTCAAATTGAAGAAAAACCACTGTTAGAGTTTGAATACAAAGACCACGGCTCCTTAGTATCTCTAAGCCGTTATTCAACGGTTGGCTCGTTAATGGGCAACTTGATGCAGGGCTCAATGATGATTGAAGGGCGTATAGCGCGGATTATGTATATTTCTTTATATCGTATGCACCAAATCGCCCTACATGGTTATATGAAAACCGGGCTAATGATGCTGGTAGGACGAATTAACCAAGTATTAAGGCCTAAGCTTAAGTTGCACTAGGCGTATAGTTTAGTATTAGTTAAAGCAGCCCAAGGGCTGCTTTTTTTATTGGTTTAAGGGCTTGGTGGAGAAGCTCGAGTTACAACGAGCAATGGTGCTGTTATTGCTTCTCTAAGGCTGATTTAAACACGATAAATGCCATCATTAAGCTGAGCCAAAGGGTGACAGCATTTAAGGCTTCAAAACGCCAATAATTAAGATTGATGGCGTGAACCTGAATGGCAATGTCAGCTAGCAATAACACAAGAATTCCCCACAGTTGGGTGGGAATAGAAAGCTTTTGCCAAAGCTTGGGAAATATTAGCCGAGTCAGTGGTAGTGCGCCCATGGCTAAGCCAACGTAAAACCAAAAATGATCAGGGTAAAGTAGACCGAGGATCTTGTCACCGGTTTGCCGTGAGCTGGCAGCGATGGCCAGCAACAGCCACGTTCTACTTAACAGCGCGCAAGCAAATAGCACGCTGGGTTGATTAGCAAGAAACACTAACTACGAAGCTGGCATAGCAGAGGTGCTTGCTTGTTCGCTAGTAAGCTCTGGTGCTTCTGTTAAGCTAGATTGTTCTGCTGCTTGAATTGATTCGCTTGTGGTGTCTGCCTGTTCTATTGAGGCATTCGTTTCCTCTTCTGGGCTACGACGAATTTGAATCAACATGCCCATTAGTGGGTGGTCAAAGTAGTGAATTTCGCCAGAGCGAACACGACGTTTTTGATCGAACTTAAAGCTGTGTAATTGCTCTTCGGTTTGATACTCACTAATTAAGCTGCCTTGCTCTACCGTTTCGGCGTCTGCACTTAACACCACCACTTGCTGTTCCTCATTGGGTACAACAACTTCAGCAACGGCAACATTGTCAGGAACTTCTACTGTGGTCTCTTCAGCAATAACAGTTTGTTGTGGTGGTAATTCAGCAGGTTGCTCAAGCTGAGGTTCAGGCTCGTTTAGCAACAGTTCTACTTCAACAGGACGTTTAAGCAGTAACTCGCTTTCAATATAAAGATAGTGCTGCAGGTAAACACGAATTCCGCCTTCAAGTTCCCAAATTGCAGGCTCGGGTTCAGGCTCTACGTCATAAGCGCCTACTGCTGTAGCGGGCTCATCGAACAGCGAAATGTTTTCAGCAGCCAAATCGAAGCTTTGACTTTCTTCTACATATTGCTCGTTAGAAAAGCTCACAGAGCCTAATAAGCGACCTTCTTGATTGAATCGGGTAGAAAAATCTTCGCCGGCTTGAACCTGGTAGTGTTTAGCGCGATTACGTGGGGCAACAATTTCTCGCCAGCCCAAGTGCAATAGGGGCGTGAATGCAGCGTGTTGAGTAAGCTTGGCAAACTCTTCGTTTAGCTCTAGCTGCTCTTTACTGAGCATTTGGCGTTTGGTCGCGCCGCTGATTGGCCAGCCTCTACCGTCGATGCTTACTGGTAACTTATCGAAGCGAGGCGCGATGCAAGGTTCTTGCTCTTCGCTGCAACCAAATAGTGGTGCTAATAAAGGTTCACTAGTGCTGGCATTAAGGCTTTGTGGCTGCGGCCAATACTCTTGGCTACTTTCTACAACGTTGCGTTTAAAAAAGATAACTTCAACGTCAAACCAGCGCGGCTCCTCTTGAGCGAAACTTGGCAGGCTGATAAGGCTTACTACAGCTAAGCTACATAGCGGCAGGGCGGTTTTAAGAGTTAGTCGCATTGGCAGTAAATTGCTCCAATAATGATTCGATTAAGCTTAAGCGCTGTTCTGGACTATCGCTAGGCACTGCAAACTTGAGTTTGTTGGCACCTTCTAGGCGATAAATAGCTGGCTGTGATTGTAACAGGCTTACTAGAAAAGCGGCATTAACTTTTGTGCTTTCAGCAAACTCAACTTGGCCACCTTTAGGTCCTGCTTCAATGCGTTTAATGCCCAAGTGCTCTGCATCAATTTTCAGCTTTTGAACTTCAAATAGATTCTTTGCTTGTTCGGGCAATAGGCCAAAGCGGTCTATTAGCTCCACTTGTAGTTCACGCATTTCTGCTTGGTTGGCACAGTTAGCGATGCGTTTATACATGGTTAAGCGAGTGGTTACATCAAAGATGTAATCGTCGGGCAGTAAAGCAGGCAAACGAAGTTCAACTTCGCACTGATCGTTTTGGCTTAAGTCCCAGTTTAAGTCATGGCCATTTTTAAGTGCTGTTACTGCTCTATCGAGCATTTCCATGTAGAGCGTGAAGCCTACCGCTTCAATTTGTCCACTTTGGTCATCACCCAACAGCTCTCCGGCACCACGAATTTCTAAGTCGTGGGTGGCGAGGGTGAAACCCGCACCTAAATCTTCTAATTGCGAAATAGCATCTAAGCGCTTTTTAGCATCTTTAGTAATTAGTTTTGGCGGTGGTGTGAGCAAATACGCATAAGCCTGGTGGTGTGAGCGGCCAACACGTCCACGTAACTGGTGAAGTTGGGCTAAACCAAAATTGTCGGCGCGGTTAATAATAATGGTGTTGGCACTAGGGATGTCGATGCCGGTTTCGATAATGGTGGTACATACCAATACGTTAAAGCGCTGATGGTGGAAGTCACCCATAATCCGTTCAAGCTCGCGCTCACGCATTTGGCCATGGGCCACGGTAATGCGTGCTTGTGGTAACCATTCTCTAAGTTCCTGGGCTACGCGTTCAATGGTATCGACTTTGTTATGTAGGAAATAAACCTGGCCGCCACGCATCACCTCGCGGCTAATAGCTTCTTTGATTAGCGCCGAATCATGCTGGCGTACAAAGGTTTTTACCGCTAAGCGTTTTGCTGGCGGCGTGGCAATAATCGATAAGTCACGCATGCCGCTCATGGCCATATTCAAAGTACGAGGAATTGGCGTAGCGGTGAGGGTAAGAATATCTACATTGGCGCGCATCGCTTTAATTTGTTCTTTTTGGCGTACCCCAAAGCGGTGTTCTTCGTCGATTACTAGCAAGCCTAAATCGGCAAACTTGACGTCTTTACTGAGCAGCTTATGAGTGCCAATAATCACATCAACTTTGCCGGCTGCTAATTCTTTTAGCACGGCATTTTGCTCTTTTGTGGTTTTAAAGCGAGATAGAGATGCCACTTCAATCGGCCAATTGGCAAAGCGGTCGCTAAAGTTGTCGAAGTGCTGCTGAGCCAATAGGGTAGTTGGCACAAGCACGGCAACCTGTTTACCGGCATTTACTGCTACAAACGCTGCGCGCATGGCCACTTCGGTTTTACCAAAGCCTACGTCACCACATACTAGGCGATCCATCGCATTAGGTGTTTGCATATCCTGCAAGGTTGCGCCAATCGCTTGTTGTTGGTCATCGGTTTCTTCGAAAGGAAAGTCGGCGGAAAACTGCTGATAAGCGTTATCGTCCAACTCATAACCAAAGCCTGGCTTAGCTGCTCGTTTTGCGTAGACCTCTAATAGTTCGGCAGCTACGTCTCTGATCTTTTCAGCCGCTTTTGCTTTGGCTTTTTGCCACTGGTCGTTACCTAGTTTGTGAAGCGGTGCTGTTTCATCATTGGCACCCGAGTAGCGGCTGATAAGATGCAAGGCATTAACTGGCACGTAGAGCTTGGCTTCGTTGGCGTACTCTAGGGTTAAAAACTCGGTTTTTATTCCGCCATTTTCAAAGCTGCTTAAACCATGGTAACGGCCCACTCCATGCTCAATGTGAACCACCGGCTGGCCAACACTGAGCTCGGCCAAATTGCGTATTAGTACATCTGGATTAAGTGTTTTACTTGAGGCCTTGCGCTGCTTGGCGCGAACCTTATCGCCCAACAAATCTACTTCGCTGATTAGCTGAATGTTGGGATCTTTTAGCTCAAAGCCTTTATCTAAGGGAGCAACCACCATCGCCAAGCTGTCCTTACTGGCTAAAAAGTCGTTAATGCTGGCTACGTCTTTAATTTTTAACTTTAGCGGGCTAAGCAGATTCTTTAAGGCTTCGCGTCGGCCTTCGGTTTCGGCGATAAAACAAGTTTTAGGCTGCGGGTGATGATCCAAATAATGGCTTAAGGCTTGTAGCGGCAGATTTAAGCGGTGATTTACGCTTAAATCTGGCAACGCGTGGGCATCGAGGTTCAGTTTACCTTGGCTATTACGAGCTGGTCCTTTATGCAGTTTTACACCAGCAAATTGTTTTAGCTCTTTAAAGCACTGCTCGGTGCTTTGGTATAACTCGTCGGGCGCTAAAATTGGCCGGGCTTTGTCGTAGCGACGGTTTTCATAGCGCTCGGCTAATTCATGCCAAAACTGCTTACCTGCATGATCCAAATCGCCCACTTTAAGAATCACCGTATTAGCCGCCAGTTGGTCGGTTAAGCTTTCGGTGTGATTATGAAATAGCGGCAGATAGTACTCGATACCCGCCGGCATGATGCCTTTGGTAACTTGCTGATAAATAGAGCCTGCATCTCGGCTTGGTTCAAAGCGGTCACGCCATTGTTGGCGGAAGGTTTCGATACCGCCAGCATCAGTAGGAAACTCGTGAGCTGGTAACAAAGTAATGCTTTTATGTTGCTCTGCACTGCGCTGGGTATCGGGATCAAACTCGCGAATGCTGTCTAGTTCATCATCGAAGAAGTCTAAGCGGAAAGGCTGGTTACTGCCCATGGGGAACAGGTCCAGCAGGCTGCCTCTAAGCGCAAATTCGCCATGCTCCATCACTTGGTCAACATGTTGATAACCAGCGCTCACTAAGCGTTCTTTAAAGGCATTGAGGTTTAAGCTTTGGCCAACCTTTAATTGTAAGCTGTGTTTAGCTAAAAATTCTGCCGGAGCACAGCGTTGCAACCAAGTGGCGATGGGCGAAATAAGTACACTGTTTTTGTCGTGACTAAGTTGATTAAGGCTAAGAATACGCTGCGAAACAATATCTTGGTGTGGTGAAAAGGTATCGTAGGGCAGGGTTTCCCAGTCTGGCAGTAGGTGCAATGCACGCTGCGGCTTTAGTCCATTAACTTCACGCTCTATTTGCAGGGCGCTACGGGTATCTTCGGTAAGAATCACAATCGGCGCATCAAGTTGAGCGATGTATTCTTGAATAACAAAAGCAAGCGCGCTTCCGGGTAAGTTGCTAACTTGCTTTTGGTCGCCCGCATCAACTGGGCAAGGTAAATTTAGTAACACTGAGAACTCTTATTTATCGGCTTGTTGGCGAGCGTCGGCTCGAGCTTTTAATTGCTGGCTTTGAATGTGTAAACTGGCTCTAACCAGAGCTTCAACATCTTCATCACGAATCAACTTGTAGTTTATTTCTAGTAGGTGCTCGCTGCGATGAGCAATAGCTTTGCTTTGTTGCACTTCGCCGTAGCAATAAACCGCGGTTGATTCTTCAGGTAGAAAAATCTTGAGTCTTACTAGTTGACTTGATTCTAAGGCTTGCGGCCAAAAGCAATGAATCTCTGAGCCGCCAAATTGGTGACTTAGCGTGCGATGCTCTGGACTGTCTTGTTGCACTAATACGTAGCTTAAGACTCGGTTTAACTTTTGCTCTTGGGCTTGCAAGTAAGATAATAGCTGTTCGCCAGCTTCACCCAATTGTTTAATGGCACGCAAACCAAGCAAAGAGTGGTGCTGCCCCGGGTTGGCTAAGGTAAAAGGCTCAGGAATGCTGGCTTCAAATGCCGCCCTAGACTGAGGTAAGTCATTTTGCTCAATGGGTTCAAGGTTTACATTAAGCTGATGAGTAACGCTAAAATACTGTTGTTCCTGCATACATTCCCAGAAGCGCCGTGCGGCGAGTTGTCAAATAGACCATGCTTAAAGCGTAGTTGAAGGCGAAATTACAACAAGTTGCGTAGCGGAATGCAAATAATCTGAATATCTTTGTTTTTTATGTGATTAAGCAAGGCTTGTCACTTGTTGGCCTTTAGGTCGCGCGGTATGATTAGCGCGTTTTTTTGTGCCTAGGGATGTCCGTTGCTTCAATGAAATTAATTGGCTTTATTGCATGGCGGTTCTCGCGAGGAGCCAAACAGCAACGTTTTGCTTCGTTTGTGAGTTGGTTTTCTACCTTGGGTATTACTTTAGGGGTGGCCGCGTTAATTACGGTTATCTCTGTAATGAATGGCTTTGAAAACCAATTGAAGCAACGTATCTTAAATTTGGTTCCTCACCTAACCATTGCTAATCAGCAAACTTTACCCGATAGCTTATCCTCATTTTCTAGTGCGCCCTTGGTGCTTAGCGAAGTGGTACTGCAAAGCAGCACTAACCTGCATGCAGCAATGATGCAGGGTATTGATGTGAAGCAGCAAAAGGATGCTGCTTTACTGCGTGAAAAGATGCTCATTGGCGAGCTTGATAGTTTGCAAGCAGGCAGTTACAAGGTAGTGATTGGTATTGGTACCGCTAACGCATTGGGTGTGCGTTTAGGCGATACTATTCGGCTGCTCGCCACCGACAGATTAGTGTATACCCCTTTAGGTGAAATGCCTTCTCAACGTAACTTTGTAGTATCGGGTATTTTTGAGTTTGCTGCTGAAGTCGACAAACAATTTATCTTGGTGAATATAGAGGATAGCGCACGTTTACTGCGCTCACCGCTTGAATCTGTGAGCCAACAGCGGGTGTTTCTCGATGACCCTTTCCAAATAGAAAGCATTGCGGCTAGCCTCAAGCAAGATACCATTGCATTTCAAGATTGGCGCCGTTATTACGGTGAATTATTTGCCGCAGTTAAAATGGAAAAGAACATGATGGGCATGTTGTTTTGCTTAATTATTGCTGTAGCGGCCTTCAACATTTTATCTAGCTTAGTAATGATGGTGGGCGAAAAACGCAGCGACGTAGCCATTTTGCAAACATTGGGCTTATCACGCGGCAAAGTGGTAATGGTGTTTGTGATGCAAGGCGCTTGGAGCGGTTGTATTGGTGCCGCCGTTGGTGCCTTAAGCGGTTGGTGGTTAAGTTCTAACATTAACAGTGTTATGTCGGGCATTGGCCTTAACTTCGCTGCCAACTTTGGTGGCGCCGGCTTACCAGTGCTACAGCGCAGTGAGCAAATTCTATTTATCACTATTGCAGCGATGTTATTAAGCATTGTAGCGACTATTTATCCCGCTTGGCGCGCCAGCAAAATCCATCCCGCAGAGGCTCTTCGATATGAGTGAGTTAACAGCTCAGCCCGTGTTAGTGGCAAAAGATATATACAAAACCTACCAAGACGGCAACCAACTAACCGAAGTACTACATGGTGTTGACTTTGAGGTGAATGCTGGCGAAGCCGTAGCCATTGTTGGCAGCTCAGGTTCGGGAAAGAGTACTTTGTTGCATATCCTTGGTGGCTTAGACGAAGCCAATAAAGGCGAGGTAAACATTGATGGTCAAGCTATCGCTGGATTAAGTAGTAAGCAACTGGCTAAATTGCGTAATCAAAAGCTGGGCTTTATTTACCAGTTTCATCACTTGCTGGGTGAGTTCTCGGCGATTGAAAATGTGGCTATGCCCCTGTTAATTGCAGGAATGGCTAAAAAAACTGCCATGCAAAAAGCTCAAGCTTTATTAGAGCGGGTAGGCCTAGGTCATCGCTTAAAGCATCGACCTGCAGAACTGTCGGGTGGGGAACGTCAGCGCACGGCTATCGCCCGCGCCTTGGTTAATGAGCCAAGCTTAGTGCTGGCCGATGAGCCTACCGGAAATTTAGATAGCCATAGTACCGAGTCTATTTATCAGCTCATTCTTGAATTAAACCGTGATTTAAATACAGCATTTGTTGTGGTTACTCATGACTTAGCCTTAGCGGCTAAGTTTAGCCGTCAGGCTTATATGCAAGATGGCAACTTTGTGAGCAAGGGCGAATAAGATGCGTTTGCCTTTGTCATTCTTTATTGGCTTGCGTTACCACCGCGCCAAAAATAGTAACGGCTTTATTTCGTTTATTTCGGCTTCTTCCACCTTAGGCATTGTGCTTGGTGTTGCTGTGCTTATTATCGGTCTTTCGGTGATGAACGGGTTTGAGCGTGAATTGCGTGACCGCTTTTTGGCAATTGTAAGCCATGGTGAACTTGAGGCTGTTAACCCACCCTTAATAGATCATCAACAGCTACTAAGCGGTGCCAGTGAACATAGCAAAGTGTTGGGTGCAGCGCCTTATGTTAGCTTTAGTGCCTTAGTGCAAAAAGGCAAACAGATGAAAGCCTTGTCGCTGAAGGGAATAGACCCAAGCCTCGAGAAAAATGTAACTAATCTTCATCAATATGTGGGCGATGATGCTTGGCAAGCTCTGGCAAGTAAACAGCCGCAAATTGTATTGGGTTCGGGCATTGCTAAGTTGCTTAATGTAGCCGAAGGTGAGCAAGTTACCCTGTTACTACCTAAAGCTAATCAACAAAACCGATTAAGCTCGCCGCAGCGAGTTAGAGTGAAAGTCGTTGGCTTGATGAAGGCTGGAGGGCAACTTGATAATCAATTGGCCTTTATTAACTTAGCCTATGCTCAAGAACTTATGAAATGGCAAGACGGTGTCTCGGGAATAAGCTTGCGGGTAGCCGAACCTTTGCAGGCCGATGAGGTTGTTCGCTCGGTAGCCAAAACCTTTCCGCAATTGGTCTATATCAAAAGCTGGATCCGCCAACACGGATATTTATACCAAGATATTCAACTCGTCCGCACTATCATGTACGCAATCATGTTGTTAATTGTCGCAGTTGCCAGTTTCAATATTGTATCTACCTTGATATTGGCGGTAAGCGAAAAACGCGGTGATATAGCTATTTTGAAAACCATGGGCGCCAGTGATCAAACCCTGCTTAAGAGCTTTATTGTTTACGGCTCGTATAATGGTGTATTGGGATGCGCCTGGGGTGCTTTGCTAGGAGTATTGGGCAGTTTTGGCCTACCAAAGCTAGTTGGTTTGGTTGAAAAGCTAATAGGTCATAGCCTGCTTTCAGCAGATATCTATTTTATCGATTTCCTACCCGTTAAGCTAATTTGGACAGATGTGATCGCGGTAGTGGCTGCGGCCTTGCTGTTGAGTATGTTAGCCACTATATGGCCAGCTTGGCAGGCTACCAGAGTTAAGCCGGCTCAAGAACTCGGTTGATTTTCATATCTACAAAAAAGGAGCTGCAAGGTTCCTTTTAAATTTGTGATATTTAGCGGCGTTTGCGATAACGGCGTCTTACCGAGTAACGCCAAAGAGCGTTAATAGCAAAATACCCACACACCGAAAAAACAATACCGTTCACCAAACTTCCCAATAAAAACGCTGGTCCAATTGTGGCAATCAAGTGCTCTAAACCATGCCAAGTGAGCTCTAAGTGATAGTCAGCAACAGGTTGACCTAAGATTCCGGTACCCACCAAATAACAAAAATAAAATATAGCCGGGATGGTAAAGGGGTTGGATATCCAAACCAAAGCCACTGATAGAGGCAAGTTTACCTTAAACATAATGGCTAAAGCGGCTGCGATAATCATCTGTGATGGCAAGGGAATAAACGCTACAAATAAACCTATGGCGAAAGCCCCAGCAGCCGAGCGCCGATTAAGGTGCCATAAATTGGGGTTGTGTAGCCAATCACCAAAAAATTTTAGATGCTTGTTTGCTTTTAGATCTTCAGTTTTAGGAATAAATCGTTGTATCGTTTTTTTTGGCATATAGTTTGTTATTGATAATAAACTTCTTATGACATATGAATGCCTTTTTACTAGCAAGTTTGCTAGCAATGACTTCATCACTATTTTGGCCGAGCTTACTTAGCCTACCGCTTCTATATGTTAGCTTCGTTGCACTTTTGGCTTTACTTTGGAAAAGAAAGCTTTGGGCTGCTGGCTTCATATTTGGTGTGTGCTGGATGACTAGCCACGCGCTGTATTATCAGTCATGGCTTGTTACTATCCAACAAAAAACGGCCAACTTTAGCATAATTGGTGAAGTCTTGGCAGTTGATAATAATCAATACTGGCAAAAAGTCACTGTAGAACTGCATCACTTAGATGCTAAAACCAGTATAGCCTTGTGGCAGCCAAAATTAACGCTTTATCATTCTCGGTCCAGAAAGGATTTTGTTGAGCTGAACGCAGGTCAAACAATTGTTGCTGAGGTTAAGCTTAAACCGGCATTTGCCAGTATTAATCCTGCCGGCTTTAACTATGCAAGGTGGTTAGTGTCTAAGTCGATAATTGGTCGCGGTAAATTGATCAGTTATCGCTTACTAGATGAGCAGCCATCATTACGAGAGAGTGGCTTAGAAAAACTGGTTGACTCGTTGCAGCACTTTCCATATTCAGGAGAAATGCTGGCGCTAATGAGTGGTGATAAACGGCTTTTATCACAGCAACATAAACAGCTATATCAGCAAGCTGGCCTCGGTCATTTATTCGTATTGTCCGGATTGCATTTGGGCATCGTTGCATTTTGGTCATGGTTACTCGCAAAATTGCTGAATATGATATTTCGGGTTCACCATCAAGCAGCGCCAATCATCTTTAGCTTGTTTTGCTGTTTGGCATTTTGTTGGCTGGCGAATTGGCAATTATCGATGATGAGAGCGCTGTTAATGTACGGCTGTTCGATGTTATTTATATTGTTGGGGAATCGCCGGAAGGTTGCTTCAGGGTTGTTGCTGAGCGCATTTCTTATTTTGCTAATCTGGCCCTTTAGTCTTTATAACAATGGCTTTTGGTTATCTTATCTTGCTGTTGCCATCGTTTTATTATGTTTATGGTTAGGACCCAAAAACAAACTAGCCATGTTAGTACTGATTCAATTGGCTATTGGCTTATTGATGATGCCGCTGCAAGTATTGCTATTTGGTTTAGTGCCTAGCTCCGCGCTATTGTTAAATTTAGTGGCGGTACCACTGTTTAGCTTGGTATTAGTGCCCGCTTTGTTATTGCTGATGTTACTCATAGGCATGAGTAGCCGTTTTGCCCAGCTCTTAGCGGAGTTTATTGATAGCATTTTTTCTTACCTTTACCACTCCTTAGAGTGGCTAAACGCTAGTTTGTCAGTGAGCTTAAACTCCTCATCGATGGTTATCGGCTTATTGTTGGTACTTCCGCTATCTGCAGTACTGCTCATTTTCTATCGAGAGCGTTTGTATTTGGCACTGTTGTTACTGTTATTGCTACCTAGTGGTTCCCGACTAAGTCAAGGGAACGCGCATTGGCAAGTGTTCGTCTTAGATGTAGGGCAGGGGCTTGCTGTAGTGGTGTCGCACCAAGGAGAAGCGTTAATCTACGATACTGGACCTAGGTTTCGTAGTGGCTTTAGCTATGCTGAGAGTGTGATTCTGCCATTAATCGCAGAACTAAGAACTCGCCATGTAGATAGCATTGTAATTAGCCATGGTGATAATGATCATGCTGGTGGGCGAGAAGTATTGGAACAGACTTTTCCGCAAGCCAAGCGATACTATGGCAGAGATAAGCGTTTGCCTGATGCGCATTGCCAAGGCAGTAGGTTGTGGGGAAACTTACAACTCGATTTTTATCTCGCCGATCTTGGCGATGGCAACAATGGCTCTTGTGTATTAAAGATCAGTGACAGTAATACCAGCCTGTTGCTGACAGGTGACATTGAGCTACTGGCGGAGCAGCAGCTAGTTAAGGCTGGTCTAACAAATATAAACATAATGCTAAGCCCTCACCATGGTAGCAATAGCTCATCTTCCGCCAGCTTTATTGATTCGCTACGTCCAGAAGTGGTGATTCATAGTAGTGGTGCTTTTAACCGTTTTGCTTTCCCTCATAACGCTGTGTTGAAGCGCTACGCTGCTAGTACTCAGTACATAACGGGTCGAGATGGCGCAATAAAACTTGAAATTGATGACCGTTCATACCAAGTTCATTCATATAGATATTTGAAAATGAGCCCGTGGTACCGACAAATCATCAGTTGGTGATTTGACTATAAACCGCTAAACTAAGGCAATTTTTCCGATGGAATAACTCTGTTCTTATGATTCCAGATACAGCTACGAATACAAAAGCTAATTTTATCCGTTTATTAAGCTACGTTAAAGACCGTAAAATTGGTTTGATTGTCGCCATTATTGGCATGATAGGTTACGGCGCCGTAGATACGCTTTTTGTTTACTCCATCAAACCACTAATTGACGAAGGTTTGTCGGGTAAAAACCCTGCAATATTGACTTACATGCCAGTGTTTGTATTAGGTATTGTATTGCTGCGCGGTATATGTGGTTTTGCCAGTAGCTACGGTATGTCTTGGGTGGGTGGTCACCTTGTGATGAAAATTCAACGACAGATATTTAATCATTTAATGCTAATGCCGGTATCGTTTTTTGATAAAAACCCAACCGGCACACTTATTTCAAAAATTACCTATGATTCTAACCAAGTGAGCACGGCCGCTACCGCAAGTTTAGTGAATTTGGTGAGAGAAAGTGCCACCATCATTGGGTTGTTGGTCCTTATGTTTTATAACAGCTGGCAACTGTCGCTAATCTTTTTTGTTATTGGTCCACCAGTGGGTTTTGCAATCAGCTTGGTTAGCCGCCGATTCCGTAAAATTAGCACCAACCTGCAACACGCGGTGGGTAACGTGACTACCACCAGTGAGCAAATGCTAAACGGCCATAAAGAAATTTTGTCGTTTGGTGGTCAACCTAAAGAAGAAGCTCGCTTTAATAGTGCAAGTAATATGATTCGTCGCCAGCAAATGAAAATGGCTACAGTAAGTGCTATCGCCAACCCTGCTGTGCAGTTCATTGCGTCTATTGGTTTGTCGATTGTATTGTTTGCCGCATCATCACCCGAGCTGGTGGCAGAACTAAGCCCAGGTACCTTTACCATCATTGTTACCTCTATGATGATGTTACTAAAACCATTAAGAGTAATTACCCAGCTAAATAACGATGTACAAAGAGCGATGGCTGCTTGTACCAGCTTATTTACCGTAATGGATATGGATACTGAAACTGATACCGGTAGCCATGTTACTAAACGTGCTAAGGGTAAAATCAACTTAGAAAATGTTGAGTTCAAGTATCCCACTAAAAATGAAATTGTGCTTAAGGGGATTAATCTCAGTATTGAAGCTGGCCAAACCGTTGCACTGGTAGGGCGCTCTGGTAGTGGTAAATCAACCATCGCAGGCTTGTTGCCCAAGTTTTATGAAGTGCAATCTGGGCAAGTATTACTTGATGATATTCCAGTTCAAGATTACCAACTCAAGAACTTACGTGAGCAATTTGCGCAAGTTTCGCAAACAGTCCACTTGTTTAGCGGCACTATTGCCGAGAACATTGGTTATGCTAACGAGAATGCCAGCCGTGAAGACATTGAGCGTGTGGCAGAGATGGCCAATGTAACCAGCTTTGTTGAAAAGTTTGAAGATGGCTTTGATACTGTTATCGGTGAAAAAGGCGTGATGCTCTCTGGTGGACAGCGCCAACGTATCGCAATTGCGCGAGCTCTACTAAAAGATGCGCCAGTACTGATTCTAGATGAGGCCACCTCAGCGCTTGATACTGAGTCAGAGCGAAAAATTCAGCAAGCAATTGACAGGGTTTGTTCTGATAGAACCGCAATTGTGATTGCTCACCGCTTATCAACTATTGAAAACGCAGACATGATTGTTGTTCTTGATGAAGGTGTAGTGGTTGAGCAGGGCAGCCATGCTGAGTTAATGGCAAATCAGGGTGACTACTTCCAGCTACATCAAATTCAGTTTGGTGAAAAGTAAGCAGTGAAGTTTTGGTATCAAGCTAAGCAGCAACATTGGATAAAAATTGTTTTATTGCTGCCGCTTAGCGGCTTATTTTACTTAGTGGCTAACGCCCGTCGTTTAGCCTTTAAACGGTCTTGGCTTAAAAGCTATCGCCCACCAGTTCCAGTGGTCATTGTGGGTAATATCAGTGTTGGTGGAAACGGCAAAACACCCGTTGTATTAGCCCTAGTTGAAGCCGCAAAGCAGCGCGGTTTTAAGCCTGCGGTGGTTAGCCGTGGCTATGGCGGTAAAGCACCGTACTATCCTTTTATTGTTAGTTTCACAAGTCAGTCATCGGAGTGTGGTGATGAGCCTTTGCTGATTCATCAGCGAACTCAGTGCCCTGTGATCGTTGACCCAAACCGCAGCGCTGCATGTAAAGCGGCTGTTGAGCAGGGCAGTGATCTGATTATTTGTGATGACGGAATGCAGCACTATGCCTTGCAACGCGATATAGAAATTGCGGTGATTGATGCCCAGCGTGGCTTAGGCAATGGTTTGTGTTTACCCGCTGGTCCTTTAAGAGAAACAGCTGCTAGGCTACAAATGGTAGACTTGATTGTGAGTAACGGCGAGCCGCTGTTTAACGCCAATAGTCATTTATTACAGTTGCAGGCCAGTGGTTTACGTCGAGTGAGCGATCAGCAATTAGTGAAGGATGTTACAGATTTTGAAGCAGCTATTGCCGGAATCGGCAATCCAGCGCGCTTCTTTGATTCACTTGAAGGCTTAGGCTTTGACTGTAAGCAGCAAGTCAGCTTAGATGACCACAAGCACCTTAGTGAAGAACAACATAAAGAACTCCTTGATAAACGTATAATCATGACAGAAAAGGATGCGATTAAATATCGTCATACAGCAGGTAATGAGTGGTATTATTTACCCGTGGACAGCGTGCTGCCTGACGCGTTTTATCAGCAATTTTTCTCATTGTTACAGGAAAAAATTCATGTCAGTTGAACATAATTTGTTAGAAATCGTTGCTTGCCCCCTATGCAAAGGTAAGCTGCATTACGATAAAGCCAATAACGAGTTAGTGTGTAAGTTTGACCGTTTAGCCTATTCCATTAAAGATGGCATTCCGGTTCTTTTAGTTAATGAAGCTAGAGAAATGTCGGCCAACGAGTTACCGCAATGAAATTTGTAGTGGTTATTCCAGCGCGCTATCAGTCTACCCGTTTACCGGCTAAGCCATTGCAAGATATTGCCGGTAAAGCGATGATTGAAAGAGTTTATCAGCAGGCGTGTAAATCAGGCGCAGAGCGCGTCGTTATTGCAACTGATGATCAACGTATCGTAGATGTTGCTCAGAGCTTTGATGCCGAGGTTGTGCTCACTGCCGCTTCTCACGAATCGGGGACTGAGCGTTTGGCGGAAGTGTGTGAAAAATTAGCATTCTCAGACGATACAATCGTGGTTAATGTTCAAGGTGACGAGCCACTAATTCCACCAATGGTGATATCCCAAGTCGCCGGTTTGTTAGAAGATGCGCCTGAAGTCAAAATGGCGAGTTTGTCGGTGCCTATACATGAAGATACAGATATTCATGACCCTAATGTTGTTAAGGTTGTTTGTGATAAAGACAATCACGCCTTGTATTTCAGCCGCTCCGCGGTGCCGCATGAAAGAGATGGGGACTGGCAATGCGAGTTGTATTCTCGGCATATAGGAATCTACGCGTATCGCGCTCACTTTGTTGGAGAATACTTGCAACTTAGTCCGTCTCCCATCGAGAAGATGGAAAAACTAGAGCAGCTACGTGTTCTTTGGCATGGTTATAAAATAAAAATGGCGAGAGCCATCGAAACACCGGCTCATGGGGTAGACACCCCAGAAGACTTAGAGAAAGTACGTGCATTATTCGGCTGATCTTAGCCACCAGTAATTGAGATAATATGAATTATATTCCCCTAAATGAGCACAAGAAGGCATGGATCTTCAGACGTGCTGATCTACCCATTAGCAGCGAAGATTGTTCTGCAATTAAACCGATGACCGAAGCCCGCGCTAATATATTGTGGAAAGACTTAGTCAGCAAGCAGGTCGACCATCCAGATTTTTTCCGCAAGGGAGATTGGGCATTTAGCATAGATACTTGGAGCGGGCAGGGTAACTGGGAAACTGTATGGGATAGCGAGCAGCTAGAGCTACCCGAAGAGTTACTCGCTCACCTTAATTGGCAAGACAACACAGTCGTTTATTATTGTAATGACCAAGGTAACGTTATTGAAACTACTTGGGCGGTTTTTAAACGCTGTTGGAAAAACTTTTTGTTCATGGATGACGGTGCTTTATTGATTGCGAAAAAACGCACCGAAGTTGCTCAGTTTCTCGCTAACGGTAGCTATCAATTTGGCAATAAGCCTGCTTAGCTGATAGCTTAAGAACTAATAAAAAACCGAAGCAAGTGCTTCGGTTTTTTTATGGCGCTAAGTAAGGAATATTACTTGAACGGACGGTGTGGTTCACCAGTGTAAAGCTGACGAGGACGACCGATACGTTGGGTTTCTTCTTCCATCATTTCTTTCCAGTGAGCTATCCAGCCTACCGTGCGAGATAGCGCAAAGATTACAGTAAACATACTTACTGGAATACCAATTGCCTTAAGAACAATACCTGAGTAGAAGTCTACATTCGGGAATAGTTTTTTCTCTTTGAAATAAGGGTCAGAAAGCGCGATGCGTTCTAATTCCATTGCTACGTCTAGTAGTGGGTCATCGATGTTTAACTCGTTGAGCACTTCATGACAGCTTTCACGCATTACTGTAGCGCGTGGGTCATAGTTTTTGTAAACGCGGTGACCAAAGCCCATTAAGCGGAATGGGTCATTTTTGTCTTTAGCGCGTTCAATAAATTCAGGGATACGATCAACTGAGCCAATTTCTTCTAACATAGTTAGACACGCTTCGTTGGCACCACCGTGAGCAGGCCCCCATAGACAAGCAATACCAGCAGCAATACAGGCAAACGGGTTAGCGCCTGACGAGCCAGCTAAACGTACCGTAGAGGTAGAAGCGTTTTGCTCGTGGTCTGCATGCAATGTGAAGATACGGTCCATTGCACGTTCAACAACAGGGCTTACCTTATATTCTTCAGTAGGTACTGAGAACATCATATTAAGGAAGTTAGCTGCGTAGCTTAAATCGTTGCGAGGGTAAACAAACGGTTGGCCAGCAGAATACTTGTAGCTCATTGCTGCTAATGTAGGCATCTTAGAAATTAGGCGGTAAGCTGCAATTTCTCGGTGACGCTCATTAGAGATATCCATCGAGTCGTGGTAGAAAGCAGACAATGCGCCTACTACACCCACCATAATCGCCATAGGGTGCGAATCACGACGGAAACCTTGGAAAAAGTGGATTAACTGCTCATGCACCATGGTATGGCGCGTTACAGTTGTTTTGAAGTTTTCGTATTGCTCAACGTTTGGTCGTTCGCCGAACAAAAGAATGTAACAAACTTCAAGATAATCAGCATGTTTTGCTAGGTCCTCAATTGAGTAACCTCGGTGTAACAAAATACCTTGCTCACCATCAATATAGGTGATTTTTGATTCACATGAAGCTGTCGCTAAGAAACCTGGATCAAAAGTGAAATACCCTTTTTTACCTAGTGTACGAACATCAATTACGTCATGTCCTGCTGTACCAGACATAATCGGCATCTCGTATGCCTCTTGGCCTGGCAGCGTTAGGGTGGCTTTATTGTCAGCCATAGCACGTCTCCCTTGCTTGTTCTAATTGTATTGTTTTTTTGGATACAAAGCGCAGCACATTCTCACCTAGATCAAGGTCCAATGTCAATTGGCTCTGGTTGTGAAATATGGTGACTTATAGCGTTTATGTTAAATTTTCGATTTAAGTTGGCTGTTTCGTTGCGCTAAATTAGCTAAATGGAGGAAATGTTAATTGTATTTGTATAATGTGGGCGTTATACTTTCCTCGAAGTATGGCGCTAGTCCGAGCATTTTTTGCGCAATATAAATGTGAGTTTTTATACTTTAGTCTTAATTTAGGCCTTAAGTTCACAAAATTAACATTATCGCAACTCGCTGCTCTGTCCAGAGCCTGACTTTATAACCATAATAATACTCAAGGACCTGAGTGGGCAGAGAATCGTGAAAACAAAACAAAGACCAGTAAACCTCGACCTACAAACCATCAGATTTCCCATTACCGCAATTGCGTCCATCTTGCATCGTGTTTCCGGTGTGATTACTTTTTTCGCCTTGGCTATTTTGTTAGGCCTACTTGCTGAATCCCTTCAATCAGCAGAAGGTTTTGCGAATGTGCAATCCATTATGGATAACTTCTTAGTGAAGTTAATCATTTGGGCAAGCCTTAGTGCGTTGATGTATCACATTGTTGGTGGAATACGCCACTTGATCATGGACATGGGCTATTGGGAAGAGCTAGATAGTGCATCATCTAGCGCTAAAATCTCATTCATTATCACTGCTGTACTGGCGGTACTAATGGGAGTAATCGTATGGTAACTAATGCTGCAACTTTTGGCCGTAGCGGCGTACATGACTTTTTGCTCATTCGCGCAACCGCCATTATTTTAACCTTATATACAATCTACTTACTTGGCTTCTTCGCATTTAACGATGTGACTTATCAGTCTTGGAGTGGATTTTTTGCTTGGCTTCCAACCAAAGTATTCACCTTACTTGCACTTTTATCGATGCTAATCCATGCCTGGATTGGTTTATGGCAAGTGTTAACTGATTACGTTAAATGCACTGCATTACGTGTTGGTTTACAGTTTTCTTTAACAGTTCTGGCGCTAGTTTATGTAGCGACCGGCCTGTTTGTTATTTGGGGGTAAGTCGAGTGGCAATTTCTATTCGAGAGTTTGACGCCGTAGTAATCGGTGCTGGCGGCGCGGGAATGCGTGCTGCTTTACAAATTTCTGAGGAGGGCAAATCTTGCGCTCTGATTTCAAAAGTTTTTCCAACCCGTTCTCACACTGTATCTGCTCAGGGTGGTATTACGGTTGCGTTAGGTAATTCGCATAAAGATAACTGGCAGTGGCACATGTACGATACCGTTAAAGGGTCTGACTACATTGGTGACCAAGATGCCATTGAATACATGTGTAATGTAGGTCCAGAAGTTATTATTGAATTGGAAAAGATGGGTTTGCCATTTTCTCGGTTTGATGATGGCTCTATCTATCAACGCCCATTTGGTGGTCAGTCTAAAGAGTTTGGTGGCGAGCAAGCTGCTCGAACTGCCGCAGCTGCTGACCGTACCGGCCACGCCTTGTTACATACGCTTTATCAGCAAAATGTTAAAAAGAAGACCACTATATTCTCTGAGTGGTATGCCTTAGATTTAGTAAAAAATGCCGATGGAGACGTTGTAGGTTGTACTGCAATGGATATCGACAGTGGCGAAGTGGTTTACTTTAAAGCTAAAGCAACTGTATTAGCTACCGGTGGCGCAGGGCGTATTTTTGCTTCAACCACTAACGCTCACATTAATACTGGTGACGGCGTAGGCATGGCTTTGCGTGCTGGCGTACCAATCCAAGATATGGAAATGTGGCAGTTCCACCCAACTGGTATCGCTGGTGCTGGTGTTCTAGTGACCGAAGGTTGTCGTGGTGAAGGTGGTTACTTATTAAATAAAGATGGCGAACGCTTTATGGAGCGTTATGCTCCTAATGCTAAAGATTTAGCTGGCCGTGACGTAGTTGCCCGCTCAATGATGACCGAAATCCGCGAAGGCCGCGGTTGTGAAGGTCCTTGGGGTCCGCATATTAAACTTAAAATGGATCACTTAGGCGAAGAAGTTCTAGAAAGCCGTTTGCCGGGTATTTGTGAACTATCGCGTACTTTCGCTCACGTTGATCCAGTTAAAGAGCCAATTCCTGTTATTCCAACCTGTCACTACCAGATGGGTGGCGTGCCTTGTAATGTAAATGGCCAAGCTATTACTCAAAACGAGAAAGGCGAAGACGAAATCATCAACGGTTTGTTTGCAGTGGGTGAAATCGCTTGTGTATCAGTACACGGCGCTAACCGCTTAGGCGGTAACTCATTGCTTGATTTGGTGGTATTTGGTCGCGCTGCA
This sequence comes from Agarivorans sp. Alg241-V36, assembly GCF_900537085.1. Classification (NCBI taxonomy): domain Bacteria; kingdom Pseudomonadati; phylum Pseudomonadota; class Gammaproteobacteria; order Alteromonadales; family Alteromonadaceae; genus Agarivorans; species Agarivorans sp. Alg241-V36. Next base: position 278,960 of record NZ_UNRE01000005.1, read on the forward strand.
GGTAAGTTCCTTGGTGAATATCTAAACGATGACATAAATATGGCTGACGCCACTGACGCAGAGTTAGACGCTGCCATGGCTCGTTATAATCGTTGGGAAAATTCTACTTCAGACGGCGAAGACCCAGTTCAAATTCGTAAAGACTTACAGCAGTGTATGCAGCTTAACTTCTCGGTGTTCCGTGAAGGTGAGTCTATGGCGAAAGGTTTGGAAGAGTTACAAGTTATTCGTAAGCGTTTAGCCAATGCTCGTTTGGATGATAAGTCTAAAGACTTTAATACACAGCGCGTAGAGTGCTTAGAGCTAGACAATTTGATGGCAACTGCAATTGCAACTGCCCATGCTGCAAACTTCCGCACAGAAAGCCGTGGCGCGCACAGTCGCTTCGATTATCCAGAGCGTGATGATGCACAATGGCTATGCCACTCTTTGTTTGATCCAGCTAAAGAGACTATGGGACGTCGTGAGGTGAATATGTCACCAAATCTACGTGAAGCTTTCGAACCTAAAATTCGTACATATTAAGGAGGCGGTAATGAACGTTAATTTTTCTTTGTACCGCTATAACCCGGATACAGATACTAAGCCAAATATGAAGTCATATCAGCTTGAGGTCCCTGAGGGCTCTGATATGATGGTGCTAGATGCATTGATTTTGCTTAAAGAACAAGACCCTAGCATAGCTTTTAGACGCTCATGTCGTGAAGGTGTTTGTGGTTCAGACGGCATAAACATGAATGGTAAAAACGGTTTAGCTTGTGTTACGCCACTGTCAGACTTGTTAGGTAAGGGCGACATTGTGATTCGCCCATTACCGGGCTTGCCGGTAGTGCGTGACCTTGTGGTTGATATGGGCCAGTTTTACGATAATTATGCCCGTATTAAGCCGTTCTTAATCAATGATGAACAAATTCCGCCGGCTCGCGAAAACTTGCAGAGCCCAGAGGAGCGTGAAAAGTTAGATGGGATGTACGAGTGTATTCTATGTGCATGTTGTTCAACTTCTTGTCCTTCTTTCTGGTGGAATCCAGAAAAATTTGTTGGCCCTGCTGGCCTATTGGCAGCATATCGTTGGTTGGCAGACAGCCGAGATACGGCCACTGATGAGCGCCTTTCAGAATTAGACGATGCCTTTAGCGTATTCCGCTGTCATGGCATTATGAATTGTGTAAGTGTTTGTCCTAAAGGATTGAACCCGACAAAAGCTATCGGCCATATTAAGTCGATGCTGATAAAACGGGCTGTTTAGCAAAAAGTTAATTTTTATAATTAGCTGGTTCTAAATAGCCATTTTACTTCGGTAGGATGGCTATTTTTTTATAAAACCCTATAAAGTCATACAGTGACGTAGAAAATAAAGGGATAGCGTTTAAATGCAAAATGGCGTAATGAAGGCCTGGCTAGAGTCCTCGCATTTAGCTGGTGCTAATTCGACCTATGTGGAAGACCTCTATGAGGCATATTTAGAAGATCCTTCTTCTGTATCTGAACAATGGCAGGAAGTGTTCTCTGAACTCCCTGCTGTAGATGGTACATCTGAAGATACCCCTCACGCTCCTATTCGTGATTACTTTCGTCGCCTAGCGAAAGATACCTCTCGTTTTAGCTCTCCGGTTGAAGACCCTCAACACGGTGCCAAACAAGTTAAAGTATTGCAGTTGATTAATGCTTACCGCTTTCGCGGACATCAGCATGCCCAACTAGATCCTTTAGGTTTATGGCAACAAGAGCGAGTAGCCGACCTTTCTCCAGAGTTTCATGCTTTAGATAGCGCAGACTTTGAAGAAACTTTTAACGTAGGTTCATATGCCATTGGTAAAGACACCATGGCGCTTAAAGACTTGCACAAGTCTTTGCTTAAAACCTACTGTGGTTCTATTGGTGCAGAATATATGCACATTACCGACACTGATGAAAAACGCTGGATTCAAAGTCGTTTAGAGTCAGTTGAAGGGCAGGGTGATTTCACTCAAGAGGATAGGATCCGCTTTCTTAAAAGTTTAACCGCAGCGGAAGGTCTAGAAAAATATCTAGGCGCTAAGTTCCCTGGGGCAAAACGTTTCTCACTAGAAGGTGGTGATAGCCTGCTAGTGATGCTAAAAGAGATTGTGCGCTCGGCCGGTATTCAAGGTACTAAAGAAGTTGTAGTGGGCATGGCTCACCGCGGTCGCTTAAACGTACTGGTTAATGTGCTAGGTAAAAACCCGTCAGAGTTGTTTGATGAGTTTGCTGGTAAACATGATGATACCTGGGGCACTGGTGACGTTAAGTATCACCAAGGCTTTAGTTCAGACTTTGCTACCCCTGGTGGCAATGTGCATATGTCTTTGGCTTTTAACCCTTCACACTTAGAAATTGTAAACCCGGTTGTGATGGGGTCAGTGCGGGCTCGTCAAGATCGCCGTGCCGGTGAAAACTGTTTACCTATTACTATTCACGGTGATTCAGCCATTGCTGGTCAAGGTGTGGTGCAAGAAACCTTTAATATGTCACAAGCGCGTGGCTTTAAAGTGGGCGGTACAGTGCGAATTGTGGTGAACAACCAAGTTGGTTTCACTACCTCTAATCCGCGCGATACCCGTTCAACCCAATATTGTACCGATATCGCCAAAATGGTTCAGGCGCCAATTTTCCATGTGAATGGTGATGATCCAGAAGCCGTAGCTTTTGTTAGCCGTATGGCCTTGGACTACCGCAATACCTTTAAGCGTGACGTAGTGATTGATTTAGTCTGTTACCGTCGCCATGGTCACAACGAAGCTGATGAGCCAAATGCAACTCAGCCTTTGATGTACCAAAAAATTAAAAAGCACCCAACGCCTCGTAAGTTCTACGCAGACGTGTTGGTAGAGCGCGGACAATTAGACAGTGCTGAGGCTACCGCTTTAGTTAATGGCTACCGCGATCAACTAGATAACGGCGATTGCGTTGTTGAAGAATGGCGCCCAATGACCGAGCACAGTGTCGATTGGCGGCCGTATTTAGGTCACGAATGGGACATGGAATATAATTCTTCCTTACCTGTTGAGGCCATTCAAGATCTTGGTGAAAGGCTGACCAAACTGCCAGATGAACATAAGTTGCACCCTCGAGTTAAGAAAATTAACGATGATCGCCGTTTAATGGCTCTGGGTGAAAAACCACTTGATTGGGGTTTTGCAGAAAACTTAGCTTATGCAAGTTTGCTTGATGAGAAGCAAAATATTCGTATCACCGGGCAAGACTCCGGCCGTGGTACTTTCTTCCATCGCCATGCGGTATTGCACAATCAAACAGATGCATCTACCTATGTTCCGCTTAAGAACCTAGCGGAAGAGCAAGGTCATCTAGCCTTGTTTGATTCAGTATTGTCTGAAGAAGCAGTACTTGCCTTTGAATATGGTTACACCACTGCCGAGCCTTCTACCTTAGTGATTTGGGAAGCTCAGTTTGGTGACTTTGCTAACGGCGCCCAAGTGGTTATTGACCAATTCTTGTCATCAGGTGAGCAAAAATGGGGCCGTATGTGTGGCCTAGTTATGCTGCTTCCTCATGGCTATGAAGGTCAAGGTCCAGAGCACTCGTCAGCTAGACTAGAACGCTATTTGCAATTGTGTGCCGAGCACAACATGCAAGTATGTGTGCCGTCTACGCCAGCACAGGTTTACCACATGTTGCGTCGTCAACAGGTTCGCCCAATGCGTCGCCCATTGGTAGTTATGTCGCCTAAGTCTTTGCTTCGCCATCCTTTGGCGGTGTCTAGCTTGGAAGAGCTTGCTGAAGGGCAGTTCCAAAATGCCATTGGCGAGTTGGATGAGATAGACCCAACGCAAGTTCGCCAAGTGGTGATGTGTTCAGGCAAAGTATATTACGATTTGCTCGAACAACGACGTAAGAATCAACAAACTGATGTCGCTATCATCCGTGTTGAGCAGTTATATCCGTTCCCCGACCAAGACGTGAAACAAATTTTTGAACAATATCAACATGTAGAAAGATTTGTTTGGTGTCAGGAAGAACCGCTTAACCAAGGTGCTTGGTATAGTAGCCAGCATCACTTTAGATCTGTAATCCCTGCCGGTGCAGAGTTACGTTATGCTGGTCGTCCAGCATCTGCGTCACCTGCGGTTGGGTATATGTCCCTTCACTTAAAACAACAACGCGCCCTAGTTACTGATGCGTTGACAGTTGAATAAAAAAGAATAAAGGAAGCCTTAATGAGCATTGAAATTAAAGTGCCAGACCTACCCGAATCAGTAGCTGATGCATCGATTGCAACATGGCATAAACAACCGGGTGACGCGGTTGAGCGTGATGAAGTCATTGTAGATATTGAAACCGATAAAGTTGTTTTAGAAGTACCAGCAATGGAAGCGGGTGTTCTAGAAGAAATTATTGAAGCCGAAGGTGCTACTGTTCTTGGACAGCAGCTTATCGGCCGTATGAAAGCTGGCGCAGTAGCTGGTGAAGAAGTTAGCACCAAAGCAGCTGACGACGCTAGCGATAAAGCAGATAGCGGCGACGAGTTGTCACCTTCAGTGCGCCGCTTGGTAGCAGAGAAGGGCATCGATGCGTCTGCCATTAAAGGTTCTGGTCCTAACGGTCGCATTACCAAAGAAGACGTAGAAGCACACATCGCTAAACCTGCTGCCGCGGCGAAAGAAGCTAAAGCAGAGGCTGCTCCACAAGCGCCATTATCTTCGCGTAGTGAAAAACGTGTTGCTATGACTCGCTTACGTAAGCGTGTTGCCGAGCGTTTGTTAGAAGCGAAAAACACCACCGCCATGTTAACTACTTTCAACGAAGTTAACATGAAGCCAATTATGACTTTGCGTAAGCAATATCAAGAAGTGTTTGAGAAGCGTCATGATATCCGTTTAGGCTTTATGTCTTTTTACGTTAAAGCGGTTGTTGAAGCGTTAAAACGCTTCCCAGAAGTGAACGCTTCAATTGATGGTGACGAAATTGTTTACCACAACTACTTTGATGTGAGCATTGCGGTATCAACCCCACGTGGTTTGGTAACGCCAGTATTGCGCGACTGTGATTTGCTAAGTGTTGCAGATATCGAAAAGGGTATTCGCGAACTGGCTATTAAAGGCCGCGATGGTAAGTTAACCGTTGAAGAGTTAACCGGTGGTAACTTTACCATTACTAATGGTGGTGTATTTGGCTCGCTAATGTCTACGCCAATTATTAACCCACCACAAAGTGCCATTTTAGGCATGCACAAAATTCAAGACCGTCCAATGGCTGTAAACGGCCAAGTGGAAATTCTACCAATGATGTACTTAGCATTGTCTTACGACCATCGCTTGGTAGATGGAAAAGAGTCTGTTGGTTTCTTAGTAACCATTAAAGAGTTACTCGAAGATCCAACACGCTTATTGCTCGACGTGTAATAAAAGTTTGTATTGGGCCTGGTTTTCAGGCCCTTATTCGGAAAGGTGTTCAGCACCTCTAATGTATCCCCTAACACTATGGATAGAACATCATGAATTTGCATGAATATCAGGCCAAGCAATTATTTGCCGACTATGGCTTGCCAGTGCCAGAAGGTTACGCCTGTGATACCCCACAAGAAGCAGCTGAAGCTGCAGGCAAAATCCCTGGATCTACATGGGTAGTAAAAACTCAAGTTCACGCAGGTGGACGTGGTAAAGCTGGCGGCGTAAAAGTAACGTCTGATAAAGAAGAAATTAAGGCATTTGCTCAACAATGGTTAGGCAAAAACTTAGTCACTTATCAAACCGATGCTAACGGTCAGCCTGTATCAAAAATTTTGGTAGAAGAAGCCTCAGATATCGCTAACGAGCTTTACTTAGGTGCGGTAGTAGACCGCGCTACTCGTCGCGTTGTATTTATGGCCTCAACTGAAGGCGGCATGGAAATCGAAAAGGTTGCCGAAGAAACGCCAGAGTTGATTCACCAAATGGCGATTGATCCGCTAGTAGGCCCACAGCCTTACCAAGCACGTGAATTAGCGTTTAAATTGGGCCTTGAAGGCACTCAAATTCGCCAATTTACTAAAATCTTTGTTGGTCTTGCAGAAATGTTCACCGACCACGATTTAGCACTGCTAGAGATTAACCCTCTGGTAGTGACCGGTAGCGGTGATTTGGTATGTTTAGACGGTAAAATTAACATCGACTCAAACGCGATGTACCGTCAGCCTAAACTTCGCGAAATGCACGATCCTTCGCAAGAAGATGAGCGCGAAGCACATGCAGCACAATGGGAGCTAAACTACGTAGCTCTTGATGGCAGCATTGGTTGTATGGTTAATGGTGCTGGTCTTGCTATGGGCACCATGGATATCGTGCAATTGCACGGTGGTTCTCCGGCTAACTTCCTAGATGTTGGCGGCGGCGCAACCAAAGAGCGTGTGACCGAAGCATTTAAAATTATTTTGTCAGACGACAAAGTAAAAGCCGTACTAGTAAACATTTTTGGCGGTATTGTTCGTTGTGACTTAATTGCCGACGGTATTATTGGCGCTGTAGAAGAAGTTGGTGTAAGCGTACCAGTAGTTGTTCGCCTTGAAGGTAACAACGCTGAGTTAGGTACCCAACGTTTGGCTGAGTCAGGCCTTAACATTATTGCAGCTACCAGCTTAACTGATGCTGCAGAGCAAGTAGTTAAAGCAGCGGAGGCCAAATAATGAGCATTCTAATCGACAAAAACACTAAAGTGATCTGTCAAGGCTTCACTGGTGGCCAAGGTACTTTCCACTCAGAGCAAGCTATTGAGTACGGAACACAAATGGTCGGTGGTGTATCTCCTGGTAAAGGCGGTCAAACTCACTTAGGTCTTCCTGTATTCAACACAGTAAGCGAAGCGGTACAAGCAACTGGCGCAGACGCTACAGTAATTTATGTACCAGCTCCTTTCTGTAAAGACGCTATTTTAGAAGCTATCTCTGCGGGCATTAAAATCATTATCACTATTACCGAAGGCATTCCAACTTTGGACATGCTAGACGTTAAAGTGAAATTAGATGAAGCTGGCGCACGTATGATTGGCCCTAACTGCCCAGGTGTGATTACCCCAGATGAATGTAAGATTGGTATTATGCCAGGCCACATTCACAAAGCCGGTAAAGTTGGTATTGTTTCTCGCTCAGGTACACTTACTTATGAAGCCGTTAAGCAAACCACCGACGAAGGTTTTGGCCAATCTACCTGTGTAGGTATTGGTGGAGACCCAATCCCTGGTTCTAACTTCATCGACATTTTGGAAATGTTCCAAAACGACCCTAAAACCGAAGCAATCGTAATGATTGGTGAAATCGGTGGTAGTGCAGAAGAAGAAGCAGCAGCTTACATTAAAGAAAATGTAACCAAGCCTGTGGTTTCTTACATTGCAGGTGTTACCGCTCCTCCGGGTAAGCGTATGGGCCACGCAGGTGCCATTATCGCTGGCGGTAAAGGTACAGCAGCAGATAAGTTTGCAGCTCTTGAAGACGCAGGCGTTAAAACGGTTCGTAGCCTTGCCGATATCGGTAAAGCATTGCGTGAAGTTACCGGTTGGTAATTTTTAACTCAATGCAATAAGGCGCCTTAGGGCGCCTTTTTTAATGGCTAAGTTTTGTTAGCTCTTTGGTGGTATAAGCGCCCAGATTTGTAAGCGACTTACTATTATCACAATAACCATTGTTAAGGGGCTGAATAACTTGCTTTTAGGCGATGAATGAACAAGGATGAAGGGATAAAAATAAAATAATTACTAGACTAACGACAAGGATGAACTATGAAGGATTCTCTTCCTATAGAACATTTGTATTACACAGAGAGCAGCCTAGAGAAAATTCTAGGTAACCTCGATAAAGTTAGACAGAATATCTTTCCTAATTTGTCTGAAGAGAAAGACTTATTAGAACAAAGTTTCCCCTCTGTTTGCTTAATTGGCCTTGGTCGCTGCGGATCAAACATAGCACTTGATGTAGCCACTTTGGTATACAACTCCAGAAATCACTACCTTAACGAGCTGGAGTATCAAGACCAACTCGCTCAGGAACGTGAGTTTAAACCCATGCGCTGGATTAAAAATCATTTGCCACTGGATAGCGGTAACGGTGACAACCCAGTATTTTTAATTGAACCAGTAGTTCTGGTAGGCGATTTAGATAAAGACATTGCTGGTCGTATTAAGTATTCCTCACAGGCGGGTCGTCAAAAGTTTCTAGATGAATATAAGAAACTTCAGCTGATGGACTTGTCTGAAGTACACGCCGGAGGCGCAGGTAACGCGCCAATTCTAGGCCAGTACCTTGCTAAAATTATTCTTAATAAAGAAACTAGCAGCTTTAGAAATGAAGATTGGCGCCACATTCATTCTTACTTGGTTGACTCCTGCGGTATTAAAGCTAACCAATCGCGCCTTTACTTCTATATCTTTAGTGCGGGTGGTGGTACCGGTTCTGGTATGGCATCTGAGTTTGGCCTTGCGCAGCAGTTTTCTTACTTAAGTAAAACCTTTGATTATCAAGTATCGCCGTCTAATCAGCCCGATAAACGCGATTCTTTTGTTTTTGAACCTATCTTTACTTCGGGCATTTGTATCCTGCCAAACATCTCAGGTAGTAGTATCGAGGTGTCTGAAGCGCTACATATCAACGCAGGTCGTTTGTTATGTAAGTACCTCTCAGAAGAGTGGGACTTCTCCTATAACGTTGAGCGCGAAAGTAACGATGCGCCAGAAGACGTGATGAAGCGGATCCGCCCTTGGAACTCTATGATGCTGATTTCCAACGACATTATGCGTTATGTAGAGCAAGAAGAGAGCGACAATGGCAAAGATATTGACGTAAACACCATGGAGAAATATGCCAACCAGTATATATCTCAACAAATATTCAATATCTTAACCGCGCAAGCAGTTACTACCGATTACGACGAAAACTACTTCCGTCGTGCGGGCATTGATATTTCAGAAACCGTGCGCCTAGATGCAAACGATTTGTTCATGAGTATGGCGGGTCCTGTTGCGGTAGCTTACGCAGAGAGCGTAGTAAATAAGTCGGTAAATGACGATGTGGACATTGATGAGCTGTTTTTCCGCTCTATCGATTTACCGCACTTTAATCGTGATACTCAAGCCATTGAAGGCATCAGTATTTTACCTATCGAATCACAGCGCTATAAGCAGTCACTGAAAAGATATCAAGACAGCCAATACAACGCAGAAGAGTTAAACGACTTACACTTCTTCAAACACTGTTCGTCTGTTATTTCTATTATCTCTTTGCCAAAAGACTACAAGCTGTCGTTTATGGACTTAAACAAGCTTAAAGTTCACATCAATAAGCTGTTCCCTAATACAACTTTGAAGCGTTATGCATTGGTAATTGGTGCTTCGGCAAACTTGTCGTTAACGACTTTGGTAGCCAAAAGCCCCTGTTTGAGTGATGACTTTTTAACTCTAGTGGTTGCATACATTAAACGTTGTTTTGCCAAAGAAGAGTATCGCTACAACGATGACATCGACCAAGCAATTCTGCGCTTTATTACCCAAGATGAGTTTAAGCCAGAAGAGTTACAAGAGTTTTTGTGGGAGTTTGAAAACCCAGCGAAAATCTTAGATACCAACTGGTATGCGATTAAGCCGATGTACGAGAAAAAGTACCGCGAGCTTATTGGCGAAGCCGACAAATTTGTATCAATTAACGATATTCGTTTAGATTTCAAAAATGTTGAAAATGCGATTAAGTATCTTCGTGAGATTTATCGTCACCGTATCAGCAAAACCAATATTTTGTCTTTGGATAACGATGCTGACGGGGTTATTCACTTATCGCCGGGTTTGCATGCAATAGAACCGGTAAAAGATTCCAAATAAAAACTAAAAAAGGGGCCTTGGCCCCTTTTTTATGTGTGCTACAAGCAACTTAGTTGTTGCTTAAGGCTTCGCTGTCTAATACTAACTCTAGTGCTTCGGCAGCAAGATTTTGCTCTTGTTGGCGTAGTAAGTTGTAGTTTTCTACTGCACGGCGATTGGTCGCTACGTTTCGTTCGATAGCATATTGAAGATCAGTCTTCATGGGATTCCCTATATATACGATGATCAAACTTATGACCTTATGGTCGGCACAAGTTTGAGGGCGCAATGTTACACAAATGTGAAGGAAAGGTGAAGTGTTTACTTTGGCTTTTGAACCTGTTTGCCGCTTAATTGTTCAAAATAAGCAGAATGCCAAATTCCTTCTATAATCCGAGGCAAGCCTTGTGATTAAACTTGGACAAGGATGAAAATTTGTTTCAAAATGTGGGCGTTATCTGATTAGGGTCATAAAACTTTTACCCTTGGCGTGGCAAAATGCGCGCTCACTAAAACAGTGAATAGAAATTGTGAAGTCGCCGATTCTAGTACTGTTAAAAGAATATTTTGTTGTTTCGCGTCGTCTATTTAAGCCAATAAAAGCAATAAGCATTAAAAGGCAGACGCGAAGGAATTGTTGAATTATTACGTAAGTTTTGGTCAGTTCAGCTTTGTGAGGGAATGATGGTTAAGAAAATTGGTGTTTTAACAAGTGGCGGCGACGCTCCTGGTATGAATGCTGCGGTACGTGCAGTTGTACGTAGTGCGTTATCTAAAGATATTGAAGTATACGGCGTATACGACGGTTACATGGGCTTATACGAAGACAACATTAAAAAGTTGGATCGTTACAGCGTTTCTGATGTTATCAACCGTGGCGGTACGTTCTTGGGCTCAGCGCGATTCCCAGAATTTAAAGAACTAGCTACTCGCGAAGTAGCAGTAGAGAACATGAAAAAGCACGGCATCGAAGCTTTGGTAGTAGTGGGCGGTGACGGTTCTTACATGGGCGCGAAAAAGCTAACTGAAATGGGCTTCCCATGTATTGGTTTGCCGGGCACTATCGATAACGATATTGCAGGTACTGATTACACCATTGGCTTCGATACTGCGCTAAACGTGGTTATCGACGCGATTGACCGTATTCGCGATACCTCTTCTTCACACAACCGTATTTCTGTTATCGAAATTATGGGCCGCTACTGCGGCGACCTAGCCATGCAAGCTAGCATTGCCGGTGGTGCAGAGTACGTTATTATTCCTGAAAAAGGCTTTGACCGCGAAGGCTTGTTGAACAGCCTTCAAGAGGGTCAGAAAAAAGGTAAGAAACACGCTATTGTTGCTATTACCGAGCACATTACTAATGTGAATGAATTAGCCGCTGGTATCGAAATGGCCACTGGCCGCGAAACGCGTGCAACCATTCTTGGCCACATTCAACGTGGTGGTACGCCAACAGGTCGTGACCGCGTAATGGCAAGCCGTATGGGTGCCTACGCTGTAGACCTTCTGCTAGATGGCGAAGGTGGACGTTGTATCGGTATTCAAAACAACAAGATGGTTCATCATGACATCATCGATTGTATTGAAAACATGAAACGCCCATTCAACGAAGAGTTGTATGATTTGTCTAAATGCTTGTTCTAAGCACTTAGCACAAATGAAAAAGCCCGCTATAGCGGGCTTTTTTGTATCTACAACTTACTACATTGCTATCGATGATCGTTAAGCGACCAATCGTAATCCAAGTAAGAAATCTTAGCCTGTTTTACTTGCTCAGGGCTAATGCGTAATTCTGCCGCATACTGGCTTAAGTAGCTATTAAGGCCACCCTCAAAATCGCCTTTATACCACTTAAATATAGACGATAGGTATAAGCGATTTTTGTCTGCGTCGTAATAGTTTTTATCACTCTGCAAAAACTCTCTAAACGCTTGAGTGAGTTGTTGCTCAACCGCTTCGCCAGTAAATGCCACGCTCTGCAGGGGAGGGCAACTAATTGCAGCGCATACTACAGCGGCATGAATGTGCGGGTTATTGTAACCGGGGCGAATAATGTCGTGCTCGATATGATCAAGGCTTACCTTTTCGCCAAATAACAAAAAGCGTTTTTTCTTCCAAGGTGACTGGAATAAGTTACCTAGATCGCGAATAGACGTGATATTGGGGTAAGCACTAAGAATGTACTGCACGGTATAAGCGTTATAGGCGTTAATAAGAAAGGCCAACTGCTCGTTATTAGACCAAGCATCAAACTCGCTTTGGCTAATGCTCGCCAGTTTGTCTAAATAAGCCTGTAACTCTTGTTGATCAAAGTTAGCATAGTCGACTCGACTTTCTTGATTAGCCACAGGCCAATGCACGTATTCTTTTAGCAATCCACCCCACTGCGCGTGATCAAAAGATTCAGCCAAGGCCAGCGGCGAAGAAATTAAACTAAGAAGGATTAAAACTTGAGCAAACAAACGCTTTGCGGGGCTAAAAAGCGCTTTTAGCGTTTGCAAAACAACAAGGCTTAAGCGAGAATAGCCTCGCTTCTTCGGAAGCTCATCTATGGTGGCCCTATTGGTCCTCCCGCATTGATACTCTGTGAACTCGGCCAGGCCCGGAAGGGAGCAACCGCAGCAGACGACTCGAGTGCCGGGATGTGGCTGGTAGGGTCGCCACCCAATCTTATAAGTCATTAATTCAATAAGATTTCTCACAGTTCTTCTTTCCTTCTTAATTCAACTTCTATTTGTTTAGCATAGTTTAGTCTCATGATGCCTATCTATATGCGTAGTTAATTTCCAACTATCTATTTAGACAGGGGAAAGCTTAGAAAACTTCCTAGCGTTTCTGTATTTATTTGAACATCTTGTGTACTTACCAATTGGACTCAGTGTTACCTCTTGTCACCGAGTTACTCCAGTAACTTACTTCTTTGTGTTTGCCCAAAAATTCACAATGGCTCCGTCAAAACAAACAGCGCTAAGTTAAAGGCTTAGCTGCTGATTTAAACCGGAGACTAAAACAATGACTACATCTACTTTTAAAAAACATCCGCCAATTCCTGCAGAGCGTTTAGCAAAGTACCAAGACTTGTGGCTTAACTCGCAAAGCATTGATGGCATTGACCAAGAAGTAATGGAGCACTTAGTGCGCATTAGTGAGATGGGCGGTGTAGGCCTTGAGGTGGTAGGTAACCTAAACAAAGAATACTTGGGTGCATTTATGGCGCCGTTCTCTCGTGATACTAAAAATGCCGATATTGTGGTGGTGGGTCAGCCTTTAGAAAAAGCGGCGCCTATGAATAGCTCACATAAATATGGGCCAAAAGCCTTACGTGAACTGTCTAAAAATGCCATGGGTACTATTGAGCCAAGCCCAACGGGTGGCTGGGATATTCCTTTTGATAATGCACGCATTGTTGATTACGGAAACATTGATACCTACGGCCAGTTTGATATGAAAGACGAAGTGCAAAAAATTGTTGATGAGTACGAGAAAATTGTACTGGAAGACGATTGCGTAACCTTTACTTGGGGCGGCGACCATACCACTAGCTACGCACCTATTGCGGCTTTGGGCAAAAAGTTTGGCCCATTAAGCTTGATTCACTTTGATGCGCACTACGACTTAGTTACCTTTGCTGATTTTGAATATCCCTATCACTCGGGCAACCAATTTACCCGTAACTTTGCCGAGGGGAACTTAGATCCTGAGCGCATGATTACCATGGGTATTCGCGGTCGTATGACTGCACTAGTGGGCGGACACGCTAAAAACTTTGGTGTAGAAACATACAGCTCAGACGATGTGTTTGACTTGGGCACCACCGAGATAGCAGAGCGCATTTTAAAACGAGTAGGAGACGGCCCTTGTTACTTTAGCTTTGATTTGGATGCACTAGATGCAACCGACAATGCGTCTAACTCAGCCATTGAACCTTTTGGTCTTAAATCGCGCCAAGTATGGGACATCATTCGTTACTTGCGTAAACACGGCAACATTAACTTAGTAGGTGCCGATGTGGTGGAGTACACCCCACAACACGATATGTCTAAGCGCGATGGCTATATTGCGGCGGGCATTAGCTGGAAACTGCTTTGCTGGTTAGCAGATTGCACCGCAAAACGTAATGGCGAAAAACGCAAAACACAGTGGCCACAAGCCTTTGGTAAAGCCAGCCTGTAATAAATGGGGCGACAGCAATGTCGCCTTTTGCTTTTGTGTTTTAGGAGTACGTTATGAATAAACCACCTAAGTGGGGTTTAGAGGCTTGGTATACCGCACACTTATGCTACGGCATTATTCAAATGGTATTTATCCCTATTCTAATTCCTACTTTTATTCTTGATAAAACCGGCAGTGCTACCCAGGTGGGCATTGCGATGGGGATTTTAGGTTTGTCGGGTTTGCTGGCGCCCGTGCTGGGTGGGCTTGCCGACAAATATCGCGCGCATCGCGCAGCCCAGTTAATTGGTTTAGCGGCCATTGCTATTGCTGCTCTGATTTTTGCGCTATCGGGCGCTAGTTTTATGCTGCATTTGTTGGCCGCTGTGTTTTTAGGTTTGGGTTCCGCTTCCCTTCTGATGATTAACCCGGCGTTTATCGTCTCCGGGGGTTATGAAGCAGAAGAGGAAGCCTCCAAGCTTACTTTGCTTAATCAGGTGGCTATTGTTGGATCGTTGGCAGCGGGCTTAGGCTTAGCGGCACTCACCGAAGCGGGTGTCTCTTATGTTGTGCAGTTTATTGTTATGTTTTCGGTGGCAGCATTTGCTTTGCTAGTAACCGCTGCAAGTAACAAGCAAGCTGCTGCCAGAATAAAGGTTGCAAGCGAAGACGACAGTGATGCTCAAGGGGGAATAACAGAGGTATTGTGTTCTCGCTTTGGTCTGATTTTGTTAGCGATATTCTTTGTATCTATTGGCCAGGGCGTTATTACCGGGCAGTTTCCTAACTATATGGCCGAAGTCTTTAAGATTGACGCGGCTTCGTCATCGGTGGCTTTGTCGGTATCGGCAGTAGTGAGTTTAGTGCTGTTATCCTTAGTGGGCAAAGCCATGGCAAAAGTAGGTGGCGAGAAAGTATGGCTGCTGGCTGTAGTGGCCAAAGTTGTGGTGATGATTGGCCTAGCGGGGCTTGCCATTTACGCGGATCAACTTGCGGCATATCTGCCTTTGGCCTTGTATTTGGTTTATTTACAAGGAGTAACAACAGTAGATATGGTGCAGCCAGCCATTGCTGCTAAAGCTTCTCGTGCAGGGGCGGGCATGACCCAAGGTTTGCTAATGTTTGCTATCGCCGGTGCTTATGCCGGTGGCAATGTGCTTAGTGGCATTAGTGCTGATAGTTTTGGTTGGAGCTCCTTAGCCAGTTTAGTGGCAGTGGTTAGTATTATTGCCCTGCTGGTTGGCTTAACTTGCTTAGTGAGGAAACCCAAAGTGGCTATTCAGCGCGCTACTTTTAATGACACTGAGTCGACCAGCGAACTTTAAGCTTTAAAGGCCCACATTATTTAAGCAAAGGCACTTATTATTTTAAGTGCCTTTTATATTGGTGGTTTTTACCAAGCTAATTGGATTTGGTGGAAATATTTTGCTAATTGCTGCTAGTTGATTCACTAACTCGCAAGTCGTTTCTGCTCTACCTTACGTATCATTTAACAACACCTTAACAATTAGTGGCGGTTTTTATGTTGGTTTATTTAAAGCGTTTATTTAGCGAGCATCCTAATAGTGTTAATGAAAGCTACCTTGAGCATTTGTTTGCTGCAGCGGGTTTTGCCATAAAATTGGCCTATGCTGCGCTAGTGTGTTTAATACACGCCATTCTGCCATTTCTATTTGTTACCACGGCCAGTGAACAGCTAAATGCATTACACGCTAAAATGATTGAAAATCGCAATCGACGTGAGGGCAAAGAAAAAGCCCAAGCTAAAGATAGTATTGAAAGCCTTGCTGCTTTTAACTTTGAGATATAGCTGTTAGAGCTACGTTTGTTTAGATAAGTCTAAGAAAAGCAGTTTATTTCTTGTTGGCTTAGTGCTCGCCATTCACCCGGTGCAATGTCTAATACAATGTCGGCAATTTGCTGTCGGTGCAAAGCCTTAACGCGATTACCGGTAGCGGCGAACATTCGTTTCACTTGATGAAATTTGCCTTCGTAAATACTTAGTTCAACGTCGGTGGGGCTTAAAGTTTTAACTAAAGCGGGTAGAGTGGCTTTAGATTCTCCTTGCAGAAGCATGCCTCGCTCGAGTTGTTCAATGGCTTTTTCGCTAATGGGTTTAGCAAGCTTTACTTGATAAACTTTTGGGCAATGTTGCTCGGGACGAGTGATTGAAAATGACCATCTGCCATCGTCGGTGGCTAGGACCAAACCGGTGGTATCGGCGTCTAAGCGTCCGGCAACATGCAGTTGTTCACTTTGCTGTAGTCCTACTGCATTAAATACCGATGGGTAGGCTTCGTCTTTGTTTGAGCAAATGCAGCCTGCAGGTTTGTGAATCATAAAATACTGAGAGGGGCGGGCAAATAAGCGTTTCCCAAGCAATTCAATGTGATTGTTTTCGTGCACCTGAACTGCTGCATCAGTAGCGATTTGTTGGTTAACCTGTATTTGCCCCTGACTAATTACTAACCTTGCCTCAACAAGATCTAGCGAAGTGCTTTTGCAAATAAATTTGTCTAGTCGCATAAATGTTTATACCAATCGTACTAAATAAGGGGTCATTTTATCTGCTTAAAATACTCGAGTAGTTTTCCAGGGTTATTTCTAAACATTCACTTAGTGTGATTGGTATTCAAGTGTTGGAAAGCTGAGCGGAGTATCAGGAATACACCGCTCAAGCGGGGGTTAAAGTTTGTCTAATGCGGTAGTCACTTGCTGTTTTAAGTTTGGACAAACCAAGTAAGCACTTAGGTAATACTCGCGTCGCTGATTAAAGTCTGGACATAGCTCAAGCACTTTTAAGTAAGCGGATTTGGCCTGAGCAAATTCACCTTTTTCAATGTGTAATACGCAGCGAAGCAATGGCTGCCAATAAAGTTTACTTAGCGAGAATTGGTCTAAAGCTTTAAAGGCCTGATCAAAATCGTGTTCGGTGTAAAAGTAAAGTATATCAGCCAAGGCAAACCAAGGAGGACGAAAAGGATTAAGTGCTTTCGAGTTCGCCAGTAATTCTCTGCCTTGTTCAAACTCTCCGGCTAAACATAATGCCCAACCAGCTAAACCCACCTGGTAAGCGGCATTAGGGTTAAGTGTTACTACCTTATTTACCGCATCAACAAGGCCTGCTTGATCACCGCGGCTTAGGTAGCCCATGGCCAAAGCCATTTGGCATTCTTGGTTATTACTGTCTAGTTCTACCGCTTTACGGGCGCATTCAAAGCCTAGTTCGCTTGCGTTAGCAATATCGGCCATCGCTAACTTGTCGGCATCAAAATAAAGCACTGCTAACATAGCCCAAGCCAAAGCAAACTCTGGCTCTTGTTCAGTGGCTTGTTGCAGAGCCTCTAAGGCAGGATGGTAGTGCTCTTTGCTAAGGGTCATTAAGTAATGGCGATAGCGCAAAGTGGCTTCGTAGGTAGAAAGCTGAGTAACTTTTTTGTGGTTACAGCTTTGGTAGATTTCGCGATGAATAATGCCAAAGCTTGAGGCAAGCTCTGCCACAATTTCAGCAATTATCTGATCTTGAGCCTCAAACAAATCGTGGGTAGACATGTCGCAGGTGTATTTTTCGGCCCACACTTGTTGTCCGGTATCACTGCGATATAAACGGGCATGAATGCGCATTTGGTTGTTTAAGGCGCGCATTGTGCCACTGGTGATAAAAGACACATTAAGCTGCTTGCCTATTTGGCTAATGTCGGCGGCCGTGTTGATATCAAAGCTGGTATCTCCCATGGCATACATCGACACCACATTTAGCGTATCAAAACGTGATAGTTCGGTGGCGAGCTCTTCGCTAAAACCATCGGCAAAAAACTGCTGTTGGTTGTCTTCTGCTAGGGATAGAAAGGGCAGCACAGTTATGCTGGGGCTTAGGCTTTCAATTTCTGCTGGCTCTGCAACCGCAGCGTTTGCTTTTGGGGCAAGGTCTTGTTCACTACGCAGCTTAAAGCTAGGCAGATAACGCCCTTTAGGCACAGAGATGTAAAGTGCGTCGTTGGCACCTTCGGTGAAGTAATAAGTGTCGAGAGAGCGGCGAACTCGACCCGCCTGGATGCGGACAATAGGGTCAGATTGATGATCAAAATCGACGCCGCGGTCAAAAATTTCAATGGCGATGGTAAATTGCTTTAAGCGCTCACCATTGCCTTGCAAGGTTTGGTCTACCAAATAGCTCAACAATTCTTTCATCTTGGGGCTTTGTTCGAAAACGCTACTCTCAACTATGCGCTCCAATTGTTCGCGGATCAGTATTTGGTGTTGTTGGTTGTTTAAGTCCAAATTTTTTCCGTTAGCCACTGCTTACCACCTTCATCTTATTATTCGCTTATAGTTTGCCATTTTGTTGCTCGTTTATATAGCGCCTTGCCCTACAAAGTTATTAGCTAACAGTCGTTTAGCAAAGTAGCAATCGGCGCCTACTAAGGCTCGCTGCTGTTACTTACTGTTACCTGTAATTACTTTGAGCTTCGCTTTTCTAAGCTTCTGTATTTATTGCGTTTATTCTTTTCTTGCTCTGTGATCCAGTGTGTAACTTCGAGATTATTGGGCTTTAAGTAAACTGGCTCTCGTCAACAAGATACACATTGTTAATTGCCAATAAGAGAGACAGATTATGAGCACACAAGTTCAAACCAAAAAAGTAGATGCGGGCTTCATGGAGTTTTCTTTGAAGCGAGTATGGCAGGCCACTGGCGCCAGCGAAGAACACGCAAATGCAGTAGCAAGCGCCCTTATGACCGGCATTCGCCAAGGCAAACTAAACCAAGGTTTAGGTGTTTATGAAGCGATTGACCTTACCTTTCAAGCCGGTGAGCTAAATATTAAAGCTGAGCCTGAAGTGGTTAATGAAGGTGACACTTGGGCAGTGATTGACGGTAAGCGCTCTAGCGGCTACTGGACCGTAACCAAAATGGCTGAGCTTGCCATTGCTAAAGCTAAAAAACACGGCATTGCGATTGTGTTTGGCGGTAACCACAACGACGCAGGTAGCTATGGTTCTTATGCGTGGATGGCCCACGAGCAAAACATGTTTGCTCAAACCTCTAATAACTCAGTACCTATGAATTCACCTTATGGTGGCATGGGTAACGTACTGTCGGTTCCTCCTTTTGATGCAATTGCCCCTTCTGGTGAAGAAGCGCCAGTGTGGACCAGCGTTAAGTTATGTGAATGGTACGATGGCCATACTGCACAGGCTGCTTTGCAAGGCACCAAAGTACCTACAGATTCGGTGATTGATCCAAACACCGGTGAGCTAGGCAACGATTTAGCCCCATATGCGCGACCAGTTGAAGGTTATGGCCGAGTGTTTGACCAATCTTGCTACCAAAACATGACTGATCCTCGTGTTTACTCACTAAACCTTTGGAACGAGGCGCTCACCGCCATTATTAATCCGCTGGGTGTTATTGCGCCAGAGATGCCAACGCTAACTGACTACTTGAGTGGTGATGCCGACAAACCTTCGGTAGGTGGCTCTTACTACATTGCCATTGACCCAAGCCACTTTGGTCCAATTGGCGAAGTACTGGCTAAGGCCGATCGCTTTACTAAAGCAGTGCAATCAACTCAAGCTTTACCCGGCAAAGGCGCACCACGTATGCCTGGTCAAAAAGGCTATTACAGCTTAAAAGCGCAAACCGAAGAAGTAGAAGTGCTAGCGAGTCACTGGACACCATTTTTCGAAAATACCGCCGCCAAATATGGCTTAAATGAAGCCAAATTACGTGAAGAGTACGTCCAGTTAACCGAGCAAGCAGTGACTGCGTAAGCAAACCACAAGATCTCGTACGAGTACTTAAGCACAGTCGAAGGAAAGATTGAGGAGCGCAGGGAGCGCTTCGTTTTAAGTTCTTAATACTAATTGATTATCTATAAAACAGTATTGATATCAGAGGATTATTATGACACTTAAAGGTAAAGTCGCCATTATTACAGGCGCCACGAAAATGAAAGGTTTAGGCCGCGCTATTGCACTTAAATTAGCCAAGCAAGGCGCTAAAATCGCCTTAACGGGGCGCACAAGTTCAGCTGAAGGTTTACAGCAGGTTGTAGACGACCTTAAAGCACAAGGTGCAGAGGCTATAGGGGTAATAGTAGACGTAGCCAACCAAGCCGAAGTAAATACTGCCGTGCAGCGCGTTATCGACCATTACGGTAGCGTAGACATATTAGTAAACAATGCTGGCATAGGCGCTGGCTCGCCAGTATTTCTAGAAAATAGTAATCGTGATTGGGATGCTAACTACGCGGTGAACGTAAAAGGCACTATGGCTATGTGTGCAGCGGTTTTACCGCAAATGGAACGTCAAGGATCTGGAGCCATTGTAAACATTGCTTCTTTGGCCGGATTAGGTGCTTTGCAAGGCATGCCTTACCCTTATACCGCCACCAAGTTTGCCTTAGTGGGTGTAACTAAAGAGCTGGCTTTAGAATATGCCAACAAAGGCGTGCGCGTTAATGTGGTGTGCCCCGGCGCTATTGCAACCGACATGCTACAGCAAGCCTATCAAGGCATTGCAGAAGCAGAGGGCATTAGCATAGAAGAAGCCGCTAAGTTAGAAAATTCAACCATTGCTATGGGACGCCCAGCAGAACCGAGTGAAATTGCCGATACGGTGTGCTATTTAGCTAGCCCCGCAGCCAGCTATGTTACTGGCGTTGCTATGCCAGTAGGTGGCGGAATGTTACCTGGCTTATAATCGTTCAAGTACAAGTTGGAATCGAATACTCGATATTTGCTTCCAACTTTCTAAAATCTCCTACAAATTGTTTCTTATCGATAGCCAGTTAATTATCAGATATAGGAACAGCTTTATCTACACATCATCAATGTTGTGATTATGTTAATTATCACGGTGTTTTATCGCGTTTTGTTGATATTTGTCACAAAGGTGAAAATATTAAATTTGGTAAGGCTGTGTCAGGTTGGGTGTTTTTTAGGCATTCTTTCTGTATATCTAATTGTGAAATTCTTAAATAAAACCAAGGGGTGTTAGCGCTATCCATTTTTCATATGTGTAGATTAAAATCTAATCTTGTCGTTGCTTTGCAACATATTGATCTGTTTGGGTTGGTTTATTACACTG